>JAGXIL010000023.1 GCA_024635655.1 Gillisia sp.
GCGGAATCTACAGTGTTTTTAGGATTGTTAATAGTAGCGGAATCATAAAAGTGGGAGCTGGCAAAATCCAGCTTGGGGTGCCTGAAGATCGAATCTGCCATTTCAGGGTTGGTGTGTAGTTGAGGACCAAAAATACTTACCGTCTGTAGGTGGGATCTACCAAAAAGATTCATTTCCAGGGACCGTACATGATCACTTAGTTCAGTAATAAACGGCGTGACGTGTTCTGTTTTTCCACTGCAATGTGCGGGGTGGATCTCATTCCAAAGGTCCCATGCAAACAAGGCTCCACTGCCGCCCCAGCGTTTAACAGCAAAGGTGAAGCGGTTTTTTATGGCCTCCATGGTATCCCGGCAGATCAACCATTCTCCTCTTTTGGCACATGGGCCACCATTCTTTTTATTGTATGGGTGATGTTTCCATCTTAACCACATCCAGAAGGTATCCATGGGAGTTAATAAAATTTTTAATTCATGCTTTTCACATAAAGCAAAAAGATCATCCCATAACTGAACCATATTCGGCTGAAATTTTCCAACCGGCCTTTCGATGTACCTGTGGTTATCCTGACTGTATTCCAGCATCAGCCTTAGCACCGTAACCCCGTGGTCCTTCAGCCAGATCAAATGTTCCTCCACCTGTGGGAGGTCTTTGCGTCTAAATAGGTTATTTAATTCCGGCCAGTTAATAGCATCATTTTGTCCTATGGGTGTCCATGGATTTCCATCTTCTGTAATAAAATAGGGAACATTATCAGGAGCTAGTTTCACCCAGGGGATTTCACCTGTTTCTATATTTTTTTCAGAATGAAGATCTTTTTCTGTTTCCATTTATAATACAAATCTTGAGCAGATAACCAGGTTTGCGGAATCTTGTTTTTCAGTAAATAGGAAAAAAGTATTTTTGGTCTATTGCGTTTTTTAAAAATTGTTTATTTAGCTGAAAGCCAGTTTTCCCTTGCGCTTTTCGCTGTTTCTGAAGCTTCTTCGTCAATTCTAATTTGGTAAGCAGGATCTTCCTTAAGCTGTACCTTCTTTTCCAGTATCTGGCCATCTCTGGAAAGGCTAATTTCAATAGTATCTCCGGGATTTGATGTGCTTATAAGATTTTCCCAGTCCTCCTTATTTTTTATTTCAGCTGAATTTGCAGTGAGAATGATATCACGCATATTCAGGCCGGCCTGGTAGGCGGGAGATCCTATTTGTGGATTGGAAGCTACAAATACACCTTTATCTGTATTGCCAACAGAAGGCCCAAAGTAAGCTTGCTGATTATTCCTGGAAATTTCCAGACCTACCTGCTTAAATAGTTGCTCATAATCGGGCATTTCACTGTCGTATATATATTTGTTGAAGAAATCATCAGCAAATTCTTTACCTGCATAGGTGGCCAAAGTTTGTTGTAGATCGTTTATGGTATAAGGAATTTCCGGTTCACCATAGGTTTCCCAACCCAGGGCCATATAGTCATCCAGATTTAAATTTTCTTCCCTTAACCTCAGGTCAAGGGCCAGGCCTAAAACACTTCCATAGGAATAGTACGAAATAAAGGTGTTTTCCCTGTTCACGGGATCTACTGAAGTTGCGGCATCTACAAAAGGTGCCTGGTAACTCATTTCTATAGGGTTAAAAAATTCCCTTGCCGGGGAATTCCATACATAATTGAATGTGCCGTTAATGCCTGAAATATAATCTTCGGGGGAAATTATTCCTGCCCTGGCCAGGATAAGACCGGTGTAGTAGCTGGTGAAACCTTCTGCAAACCATAGGGCATCGCTCATATTTACTTCAGTAAAATCAAAGGGTTCTAAAGATTCTGGCCTTATCCTTTCCACATTCCAGGCGTGAAAAAATTCATGGGATACGGTCCCTATATTTCCCTTCATTCCGCCTTCACCCAAACTTGTGGTGCTGGTTAACACAGTACTATTTCGATGTTCCATTCCATCCCCGGAGACATGAGGAAGATAACAGGCTAAAAAAGTGTATTCGCCATAATCAAAATCCGGTAGTTCGCCGAAAATTTCTTTCTGCTGGACCACTATTTCCCTTACCTGTTCAAAATACTTATCAAACTCCTGCTCAGTTCCCCGGTGATGAAGGGCAAACCGAATATTTTCTCCTTCAAGCTGAAACTGTCGTAGATCAAAATTACTGATCTCTGTAGGGCTGTCCATGAAGTAATAGAGATCAGGAGCCATATATTTGTTTCCCTCCAAATGCTTTAATTGGGTGGCAATTTTCCACTCCGGGTGAGCATCTGTGTTAAAAGTTACCTCTATAGATCTTTCTTTAAGATCTTCAGAATAAATAAAGGTTGCCGGGATATTAAGATGTGCATGGGTTTCATCTACCTGGGAGTAGGTTCCGTCTGCACGATCGGCAAAAAGTTTATATTCAAGGTTCACAGTTCCATCATGGCCGCTAATTTCCCACGAATAAGGGTCGGGTCTGGAAATTTGGAGATCATTTCCACTACTGTTGGTGGCTTTTAATGCATAAACATTCTTTGCAAATTCGTGTAAAGCATAGCGGCCGGGAGAGGTACGGCTCATCCTTACTACAAGTGCTTCACCATTTAAATTGGGAAAAGTCGCCGTTACCTTTGCTTCATGATGCACTGCATTTTCAAAGGAAATGCTATATGTGTTGGTTTGGCTAAAGGCTGTCAAAGAGATAAACAACAAGAATATTAATATGCGCATACTATGAGTTTTAGAGGATGTAAATTAGAAAGAAATA
This sequence comes from Gillisia sp., assembly GCA_024635655.1. Classification (GTDB taxonomy): domain Bacteria; phylum Bacteroidota; class Bacteroidia; order Flavobacteriales; family Flavobacteriaceae; genus Gillisia. The sequence continues at coordinate 2,742 of JAGXIL010000023.1, forward strand.
TGAAAAATGTAATTGAAAATTTTATTATTCTTCCTCAATATATTCGAGGATATCGCCTGGTTGGCAATCCAGGATTTTGCATATGGCTTCAAGTGTAGAAAACCTTACGGCTTTGGCTTTGCCCGTCTTAAGAATAGATAGATTGGCAGTAGTGATTCCCACGGCCTCTGCAAGTTCATTGCTCTTCATATTCCGATTTTCAAGCATGAGATCAAGATTGATTCTAATGGGCATATTACACGGTTAGGTCGCTTTCTTCCTGAAGTTTGCCTGCATAGCTGAAAGACTTAGAAAGCAGAATAAAAAATAAACCAAGAGCAAGTGTAAACCAAAGAGAATCAAAAGTACTATCTAATGTAATCCCAATTCTTGCCCGGTTTTCATTAAAAAGCATCGTGAGAATATCAATTGCCATTTCTGCCAGGCTGGTAAAAATGATCAGTTGCCCAATGAGTTTGAGACCGGAGATCTGGATATGTGTAAATAATTTCCTTTTAAAAAAATTCCTTACCACCTTCCGGAATAAATAAACGATGTAGATAAAAACTGCGGAATTTAAAAAGGATAAAACAATTGCTGCAATGATCCCTGCAGAAAACTCTTCAACATTATAATTGTTTATTTTAACCGGTACATCCTGAAAAAGTGCCAGGATTATGACCGGAAGACCAAAAATGTAAGATATTATCAATACCCAGAATAAAATATCTAAAATCGTTTTTAAAATAATAGGTGGCTTAATAGAATCTACTGTTCTCATTATTATCGTTTATCAATAACAAACATAGATTTATTTATCGATAAACAATAATATAATTTTAAAAAATTGATTTCGGATATTGATTTTTAAAATCTTAATCTGAGGTATCAGCAGCAATTACAAGTTTGGTGCCCTCCTCATTAATATCGAGGCGGGTAATGTTGTCCAGCTTGTATTCTGAAAGATCTGCCACAGGAATCCATTCGCTTTCCCCTAATATGTCATAGAGATATAGCTTAGATCCCATGCCCAGTATTAATCGGTCCTTATCCAGCCAGGTATAATCCTGAACTCCTTCCGGTAAGGTGCAGAGAAAAAAGCTTTCCGGCTTTTCTCCATCAAGGTCCAGGAGGTACAGGTCATGATTTTCCTGTTCATTTACAACCGTGTAGCTCATCGAGCCGGTGCCGGGTACTTTATGGACAGAACGCCCCACCCGGCTCACTAAAGTGTCTGAAGCCTTTTTTTCCAGATCGTGAAGGACCAGGTCCATTCCGGAATTGTTTAATACCGTTGTTATTAGGAGATTTTGATCATAGAATGCAAAATACCCTACTTTTAAATCGGGTACCTGAACCGAAGACTCTCCTGTTTCCCGGTCATACCGGTAAAGCAACTGCAGGCCTGTAGTATCCAGTCTTACCGCTGCAACATCTGTGGAGCCTTGAATACGCTGTGGAGAATATTCACTGCCTTCAGTGGTAGTATTGCTGATCCAGAAATCTTCGGTTTTGTCCAGGTCATAACCCGCTATATCGGTTTGTCCGTTCCGGATTCTGGCATAGATCAGGATTTGTTCAGAATAAAATGAAGGTTGATTGTCATAACCCTCATTCTGAGAAATATTTTCTCCGTCACTTACATTGAATTGGTTTTCTGCAGAGGTAATATCGAATAGAAAGATCTCTGTATTTGGAGCCTCCTGAGCCAGGATCGGAAATTGTAATAGAATAAGAAGAAGCCATTTCATAACCTTTAAATTTTTTCGAAAGGTAATCAAAAACCCGATTCTGACATTTTTTAATGTCTAAGACTTAAATATGAACCTATTAACTTTATATTGAAAAATACTGTTATTCTTGGGCCATTCAAGAAGAATTTTTGGGGGATATAACCATTTTTCGGCTATAGAACTTCAATAATAACTGTTATATTTGCCTATAACAGAATTAGCAGAGACCACATGCTTATAGCAATACTAGTAGGATTTATTTTTTCAATGTTCCTTGTCGTGGCCGGAAAATTTTTTCGGGGAAAACCTGCGATCCTATCAGCACTTATTCCATTGGGCCTTTTTGCCTATTTTGCTCAATTTATCGGGCAGGTTTCCGAAGGCGGTGTTATTATTCAATCCTATAACTGGGTTCCTTCTTTTGGTGTGAATTTAGGATTTACCCTTGATGGTCTATCTCTGCTGTTTTCATTAATGATCACCGGAATTGGTTTCCTGGTTTTTGTATATACATCCTCATATCTTAAAGAACACCAGTATCTCGACAGATTTTATGGTTACCTGAGCATGTTCATGGCTGCCATGTTAGGTCTTGTGCTTTCAGATAATATGATCTCTCTTTTCATTTTCTGGGAGCTTACAAGTATAAGTTCATTCTTTCTTATTGGGTTCAATAATTCCAGTGAAGCTTCCAGAAAATCGGCAATAACAGCTTTGGCAGTTACGGGCCTGGGGGGGATGTCCCTTTTAGCCGGTGCTTTGGTTTTAGGATCTGTTGGAGGTTCTTACAGTATTGTAGAACTCCTGAATTCCAGTGGTGAGATCGCAGCCAGTCCGTTTTATATCATCATTGTGATCTTGATGTTTGGTGCTGCTTTTACCAAATCGGCTCAGTTTCCATTTCATTTCTGGTTACCGGGAGCGATGAAGGCTCCCACTCCGGTTTCCACATATTTGCACTCTGCAACTATGGTAAAAGCAGGGATCTATTTATTAATGAGATTTACCCCGGTCCTGGGAAGTACTGAATTCTGGAATTCCACGCTTTTGATCGTAGGTGCTGTTACCATGGTCTATGCCGCTATACACACGCTTTTCAGGAGAGATCTTAAAGGGATCCTTGCCTATTCAACCATAGCAGCTTTAGGAATCCTGGTATTTTTAATTGGCCAGGGGACTGAAGCGGCTCTACTTGCTGCTGCACTTTTTATCGCAGTTCACGCCCTGTACAAGGCCACCCTTTTCCTAGTGACCGGAATAATAGATCACCAAACCCATACCAGGGATGTCACCATTCTGCGGGGGCTTAGAAAGGTTATGCTTCCGGTGGCCATAGCAGGTTTTTTGGCAGCTATAAGCAGTGCAGGTATTCCACCAACACTGGGGTTTCTTGGCAAAGAATTAACTTATGAATCTACACTTGCGGTTATAGGTACACCGCTATTGTGGATCACACTTATTTTGATAACCAAAATATTTCTATTACACGCTGGTTTTGTTGCAGGGATAAGTCCTTTTGTTGGAAAGCTTCCTGAAAAATTCAGCAATACCAAAAAGCCGGGCATACTCTTATGGTTGCCGCCGGTAATTTTATCTGTAATGGGATTGAGCCTTGGTATTTTTCCGGGATTAATAGAACCTATAATTTATCCTGTAGTAACTGCTATGGGTGAGGATGTAGGAAATGAACATCTGGCGCTGTGGCATGGTTTTAATACTGTTTTGTGGTTAAGTATTGCTACTATTGTTGTGGGAACGGTGTTGTATTTTGTTCTTAAACCTTCACAACGACTTGAGGCCAGTGCTGCCAGAGTAGAGTTTCTTTCGCCTAAATCTATTTTCTCAGGTTTATGGCACTATTTTAATAAATTTTCTTCTCTCTGGACAGCTTTCTTTCAAAACGGATATCTAAGAAATTATGTTTCTACCATTATTCTCTTTTTGATAGGTTTATCGGGTTATGCATTGTATAAAACGGCTTCTTTTTCTTTAGATCTGTCAACTTTAAGCAGAATTACCGGGTACGAGATGGCAGTAGTGGTCATTATGTTCCTGGCAATATTATTTACCGTCTTTACCAGGTCCCGCCTTGCAGCTGTGGCTTCAATGGGGGTAGTGGGGCTGGCTATATGTTTACTGTTTGTTTTTTACAGTGCTCCAGACCTCGCCATGACCCAGTTTTCAATTGATACCCTTACCGTGATCTTATTTGTTTTGGTCTTATATCGCCTGCCCATATATTTGAAATTATCTGACTATCGCACCAGGATCAAAGATGGGGTTCTCTCACTTGGTTTTGGAACTATCATAACCATTCTTATTCTGGAGGTACTAGCTACCCCGGTAGACAAGACCATAAGCCAGTATTATGCAGAGAATGCTTATGTTCTAGCCCACGGAAAAAATGTGGTAAATGTGATCCTGGTAGATTTTAGAGGGTCTGATACATTCATGGAAATTTCAGTATTGGCCATAGCTGCAATAGGAGTTTTTGCCCTGCTCAAGCTTCGTTTAAAGGAAACAGACCAACGCTAAAAATTTTAAATCATGAAAACAATAATATTAAAAACAGCTTCTACCTACTTGTTGCCGGTATTGCTGTTGTTTTCCATTTTTATCCTGCTAAGGGGGCATTATCTTCCCGGAGGAGGTTTTGTGGGGGGATTAATTGCGTCTATTGCGTATGTTTTACATGCCTTTGCCAATGGACTATCCAATACTAAAAATCTGTTGAAATTTCACCCCGGGTTCTTAATGCCTGTAGGGCTGGCACTTGCTTTTTTAAGCGGAATGGCTCCTTTACTGTTTGATATGCCGTTTATGACCGGGTTATGGTATCCGGAAGCCTTGCCCGTCCTGGGAGTTATAGGTTCGGCACTGTTTTTTGATATTGGGGTTTATCTCGTGGTGATTGGGGTAACTCTTACAATAATTTTCACCATTGCAGATACCATTTAATTTATGGAAATAGTATTAGCTGTTATGATAGGGGTTTTGTACGCAGCGGGAATTTATATGATTCTGCGTAGAAGCCTTGTAAAGCTCATTCTTGGAATAATTATTCTTGGAAATGGAGCCAATCTATTAATATTTTTACTGGGAAGGATCACTAAAGGCCGCCCGCCTATTATTCCGGGGGACCTGAAAGTATTTGCAGAAGCTTATGCCGATCCTATTCCGCAAGCTTTAATATTAACCGCAATTGTTATTAGTTTTGGGTTACAGTCATTTGCTATCATCCTTATTAAAAGGGCTTATAAAGTGGTAAAAACAGACGATCTGGATGAAATGAACGCAATAGACCAAGATTCATGACACAACAACTAGTAATATACCCCCTGTTGCTTCAATTATTCCTGAGCATTATTTTGATGTTCTCGTGGAGTAAGATAAGTTGGCAACGTGTAATAAGTATTGGAGGAGGGTTTATTAATATCGCCATTTCCATCTGGCTTTTTGTATATATCTGGAATGAAGGGATACAAACTGTACAAGCCGGGAATTGGGCTGCTCCATTTGGAATAACTTTTGTCGCAGACAGTCTTTCAGTTACTCTTGTTTTGCTCACCGCCATCTCGGGATTGGCCGTCTCAGCCTTTTCAGCTTCCTCTATAGTGGTAGCCAGGTTGAAATTCGGGTATTTTCCCATCTTCCATTTTCTCTTACTGGGTTTAAATGGTGCCTTCTTAACAGGTGATATCTTTAACCTTTATGTATGGTTTGAGATCATCATTATCAGCTCATTCGTTCTAATTACCCTGGGAGGGGAAAAAGCACAATTGGAAGGGGCGGTAAAATATTTCACGATGAATATCCTGGCCTCCATGATCTTCCTTACTGCTATTGCAGTGTTATATGGGCTCACAGGATCATTAAACATGGCCGATCTTTCCTTGAAGGTGGCGGCTATTGAGAATCGCGGATTGGTTGAGATCACCGCTATTTTGTTCCTGGTGGCTTTTGGAATTAAAGCGGCAGTTTTTCCGCTGTATTTTTGGCTTCCAGCATCCTATCATACCCCGCCATCTGCAGTTTCAGCCATTTTTGGAGGGCTTTTGACCAAAGTGGGGGTGTATGCCTTGATCAGGATCTTTACTCTGATTTTTGTGGGGGATGTTTTTCTTCAGGATACAATATTAGTCATGGCGGTATTAACACTTATAAGTGGTGGTTTAGGAGCGCTGATCCAGAATAACCTGCGTAAAGTATTTTCATACTTGATCATATGTCATATTGGATACATGATCGTAGGCCTTGGATTATATACTGAAGTTGCTATTGCGGGTACTATTTTCTATTTGATACACGACATTGTAGTTAAGACAAATTTATTCATGGTGGGAGGATTGATATACAGGATCACCGGAACCAATAACATAAGAAGCCTGGGCGGATTATATAAGGAATATCCACTTATAAGTCTTTTAATTGCCATACCCCTGTTCTCCCTAGTTGGTATCCCACCGCTGTCAGGATTCTGGCCAAAGATCTCCTTGATAACGGCAGCTTTTACGGCAGAGAACTGGTGGGTGATCGGGGCTATTTTATTTGCCAGTTTGCTTACAATGATCATTATTGCCAAAGTATGGGCAAATGTTGTATGGAAGGACAAAGTTGAATTACCAAAAAGGCTTAACTTTAGGTACTTTGATAAAATGACTAATATAAGAAAGACACAACTTGTTGCTCCTATTATATTTTTATCTCTAATATCATTGTATATAGGATTTGGTGCAGAGCATGTGCAACAGCTATCAACACGGGTCGCTAATGAACTAATAGACAATCAACAGTATATTGATGCTGTTTTTAAAACGGGTCAAAATATTAAACCATGAAGAACAAGTTTCTATCAAATATACTTTTAACCTTCATATGGGTGGCTATTACAGGTAATTTTACCTTTTCTAACTTTCTGTTTGGATTTTTGCTGAGTTTTTTTATCCTTAGGATGGTCACCTCTGGTGCCTCCCATAGGGCCAAATACTTCAGGATCGCACCAAAAGTGGTTGCTTTCATATTTTTCTTTCTTTATGAGCTTGTCAAGGCAAATATTGAGGTGGCAATAGAGGTTATGACGCCAAAATTCAGAATGACACCGGGAATTGTAAAATTTCCCCTGGATGCCGAGACAGATCTGGAAATCTCTTTTCTGGCCAATCTAATTTCCCTTACGCCGGGGACTTTAAGCATGGACGTATCAGACGACAGAAAGGTCTTGTATGTTCACTCAATGTATATTAAAGACAGGGAAAGTTTTATTGCCGGGATCAAAAACGGATTTGAAAAACGCTTACTTGAAATTCTAAGATGACATTACTCAATTTTATATCCTATTTTGTGCTTCCGCTACTTTCGGTGTCGATAGTATTGATCTTTATCAGGTTTTTAATGGGGCCAAAGATGGTAGACAGGATAATTGCACTTGATCTCATTATCACTACCGGGATTGGATTTATTAGCGCATACAGCATTTTGTACGATCAACCGGCTTTGCTTGATGTTGCTATGATCCTCGCGTTGATTGCATTTTTAGGGACTGTAGCCTTTACTTATTACATTCAACAAAAAAATAAACAATGACCGATATTATTGTAGGCATACTGGCATTTTTAGGAACCATATTTGTTTTTCTGGCGGCCGTGGGAATGGTGAGGATGCCTGATACCTATTTAAGGATATCTGTTACCACGAAAGCAGCCACCCTGGGAATTGGCCTGCTATTGATAGCAGGAGCAATCTATTCAAATGAATTGGCTATTACTGCAAAGATCCTGGCCATCATATTATTTCTTTTACTCACCGCCCCGGTAAGTGCACATTTGATTGGCCGCACTTCCTATTTTTCAGGTGTGAAATTATGGAAGAATTCTGTAATGGATGATATGGAAGGAAAATATGATACTTCTTCAGAAGAATTGAGAAGTGGTTTTGAAACTGATCCTGAAAAGTCAAAACCCACAAAAAGTTCCGGTTAATTTTCACCACTCTTCGGAAAAAATCTCTTTTCCAAATAGGTAAATCCAAAGTTGACCATTAATACCAGCACACAAATAATTGCAACTTCCTCCAGCATGTTCAATGCTGCTAAACATCCAACGCCAGCACTACACCAAATGGTAGCGGCAGTTGTTAAACCTTCTACTTTATTTCCTGTTTGAAGAATAGTTCCTGCCCCTATAAATCCTATTCCTGTTACTACCTGGCCAATGACCCGGGTATGATCTACAAATTGTTCTCCGTGAAATTCCATGGAGAGCAGTACAAATATACACGCACCTAAGGCAACCAGGGAATTCGTTTTTAATCCGGCACTTTTTCCTCTTATCTCTCTTTCGATCCCTATTAAAAACCCTCCAAAGACAGCAATTACTACTTTTATGCTAAAATCAACCAACTCCATATTCCCGGATTATTTGTGAATGTTGTAATTTTACAAGATGCGGCATCCTTTAAAATTAGAGAAAAGTCTTGAGAATAGAAAAGAACTTCAGGCTTTAAGAAAGTTATCTGTAAATGAGGGGCTAATTGATTTGTCCTCTAATGATTATCTGGGTTTTGCGGCATCTGAAGATATTTTTCAGAATACGGCTTCGATTTTAAAAGCTTATCACCTCGAAAATAACGGATCTGCCGGCTCCAGGTTACTCAACGGAAACAACAGGCTTTATTTAGATACTGAAGCTTTTGTAGGAGATTTTCATAAGGCTGAAGCTGCTCTTATTTTCAATTCAGGTTATGATGCCAATATTGGCTTTTTCTCCAGTGTTCCGCAACGGGGGGACGTGATTCTATATGATGAGCTTGTTCATGCCTCCATCAGGGATGGGATAAAAATGTCTAATGCAAAAGCCTATAAATTTAAGCATAACGACCTGGAGGAACTTCAGAGAAGGATCAAAAAGATAACGGACAAGACTATTAAAGGGGAAGGAAATGTTATTTATATAGTAACAGAATCTGTTTTTTCAATGGATGGGGATATACCTAATTTACAGGCCCTGGCAAATATGGCCGAAGTACATGACTGTTTCCTGGTTATTGATGAAGCTCATGCTTTAGGAATTTTTGGAGACGGGGGTGAGGGTTTGGTACAGCAGGAAGGACTCCAGAATAAAGTTTTTGCGCGAATAAATACCTTTGGTAAGGCAATGGGTTGCCATGGAGCTGCTGTTTTAGGGAGTTACCGGCTTAAGGAATATCTTGTTAATTTTGCCAGAAGTTTTATTTATACCACCGCTTTACCTCCACATTCTGTTGCCGGTATTTTATCAGCCTATCAATTTTTGCAAACCTCTGAGGTACAGGAAAGACAAATCATAAATCTTCGAAAAAACATTAGTTTATTTAAGGCCGAAATCCTAAATTATAAGCTGGAAAAATATTTTATTCCAAGTGATTCAGCTATTCATTGTTGTGTGATTCCGGGAAATATTGAAGTGAAAGCAGCGGCGGGCGAGCTGCAGAAAAAAGGTTTTGATGTAAAAGCCATTTTATCACCCACAGTTGCTAAGGGAAGAGAACGGTTGAGAATTTGTTTACACAGCTCGAATACTGAAAATGAAATTGAAAGTCTTGTAAAATTAATGGCAAATTTTGTAAAATGAAAAACACCTTTTCGAAAATAGCGGTATTTACTTATTCTTCTGAAGCTCAAATAATCAAATCCAGGCTTGAGGCCGAAGGTATTGAAGTTTTTTTATTTGATCAATTTACAGTAGATACAGATCCTTTGGTAAGCAATGCCATTGGAGGGATTAAATTGAAGGTCTGGGCAGAAGATGAAGAAAGGGCCCTTAAGATCCTTGAAACTATTAGCGAATATTCTCTTGATGATCAGGGACTGGAGATAGATTGTCCTATTTGTGGGAGCTCCAGGGTAGAATTCTACAAAGACGTGAGGGATCTTAAATCTTTCTTTGTGTATATTTCATCCTTCTTCAGGAAAAAATCTACGGTCCCAAGAAGGTATGAGTATCATTGCAACTACTGTAAACAAAATTTTGATCTGTGAATACAAGCTACTTTATCACCGGAATAGGAACCGATGTCGGAAAAACAATAATTGCTGCCATAATTACTGAAGCCCTTGAGGCAGATTACTGGAAACCGGTCCAGGCCGGGGACCTTGAGAATTCAGATACTCACAAGGTGAAAAATCTGATTTCTAATTCTAAAAGCTTCTTCCATAACAACAGTTTTTCCCTTAACCATCCCATGAGCCCACATGCAGCGGCAAAAATTGATGGAGTAAAGATCACCACCGAAAAAATTAAACGTCCAAAAACCGCAAATGATCTGGTAATTGAAGGAGCCGGAGGCTTACTTGTGCCTTTAAGCGAAAAGGAACTTATAATTGATATCATTCAACCTGAAGATAAGATCATCCTTGTTTCCCGCAACTATCTGGGCAGTATAAATCATACGCTCCTAAGTCTAGAAGCATTAAAAACTCGTGGCCTTAAATGTTTCGGAATAATTTTTAACGGAGATAAGAATGAAGAGACTGAAGATGTGATCCTTAAAATTTCCGGAGTTAAGTTACTTGGCAGAATTGAAAATGAACCCTACTTTGACAAAAATGTGATCAGGGAATACGCCGAAGAATTCAGGACAAATTTAGGATCATAAAAAGATCAGGAGGATAATTTGTGATCTTATGAACCAAGAACATTAAACGATTAAAATGCCAATTTCAAAATCAGATAAAAATTTATCCCCGGCTGATCAGGGGGAAATAAATGTGCAGGAAAGCCTATCTCACCGGGACCAAAGACATATTTGGCACCCTCTTACCCAGCATAAAATTTCAAAAGAGATGCTGGCCATAGTAAAAGCCCGTGGAAGCATTCTATACGATGAGAACGGAAAGGAATATATAGATGGAATCGCCTCCTGGTACACTTGTATGTACGGGCACTGCAACCCAGACATTACAGGAAAAGTTGCCGCACAGATGCAGCAACTTGATCAGGTGGTATTCAGCGGATTTACCCATGAACCGGCAGTAAAATTATCTGAGGCCCTCATTCCCCTTTTACCTGCAAATCAGGAGAAATTATTTTTTAGTGATAATGGCTCTACTGCAACAGAGATTGGAGTAAAAATGGCCCTGCAATATCACCACAACCTTGGCAATGACCGGAAAGTGATGCTGGCGTTTGAGGATGGATTCCACGGAGATACTTTTGGAGCCATGTCTGTTTCAGGATTGTCTGTCTATAATGGACCGTTTGAAGAACATTTTATTGAGGTAGTGAGAATACCTGTGCCTACCGGGAAGAATAATGAACAGGTTCTGAGAAAACTGGAGTCTTTACTTAAAGAGCATAAAATCGCCGGATTTATCTATGAACCCCTGGTGCAGGGAGCAGCTGCTATGAAGATGCATGATGCTGAAGGGCTTAATGAGATCCTGAAGCTTTGTAAGAGGCACGAGGTGATTTGTGTGGCAGATGAGGTAATGACCGGATTTGGTAAAACCGGGAAAAATTTCGCTTCAGAATATCTTTCCGTCCAGCCTGATGTCATGTGTTTATCCAAAGCTTTAACAGCAGGTTTACTACCCATGGCTATTACGAGTTGCTCTCAAAAAGTTTATGACGGATTTTATTCAGATGAAATTGCCAAGGGTCTCTTTCACGGCCATACTTATTCTGCAAATCCGTTGGCTTGTACTGCAGCTTTGGCAGGAATTGAGCTGTTGACATCTAAAGCTATTCAGCAGGATATTCAGCGGGTAATAGCTTCTCACAGGAACTTTAAGAACAAAATTAAGGACCATCCAAAGGTAAAAAATATAAGGACTCTGGGGGTAATAATTGCTTTTGAGCTGGATGTGAAAATGGAACGCTATGGCGATATGCGAAACCGGCTGTATAAGTATTTTATGGATTCGGGAGTATTTCTAAGGCCATTGGGCAACACTATATATATTCTCGCTCCTTTCACTATTTCTGCTTCAGAGCTGGAAAAGATCTATGCAAGTATAGAAGCTGTGCTGGTGGAGTTTTAATTTATCCTCTTTACATGCAACTCTTTTAAGCTGTCTTCCGAAAAATAATGGACTTTATCATTTTATTAATTTAAACCGTTATTAATTTATCATATCTTCATCAGGTTTAATATGATAAATTATGATGCACCCCGATACGGAAATTCAGTTTATAAGTGACGAAATAGGATATGGCGTTGTGGCCACTAAATATATTCCAAAGGGAACTATTACCTGGGTTCAGGATGAACTTGACCAGATCTATACTCCACAGCAGGTAATTGGAATGAAGCCTATAGTTCAGGAAATGGTTGAGAAATACTGTTTTAGAAATAATAAAGGAGAATATGTCCTTTGCTGGGATATTGCAAAATATGTCAACCATAGTTTTAGGTCCAACTGCCTTTCCACAGCTTACGACTTTGAGATCGCGATCAGGGATATATATCCGGGGGAGGAGTTGACCGATGATTATGGATATTTAAATGTTACAGAGGCTTTCCGGGCAAAAGATGAGGGAACAGAAAGATCTACTGTATATCCCGATGATCTTGTTCATTATCATAAGGATTGGGATGCACAACTGCATGAAACTTTTGAATATATTGCAGAAGTAGAACAACCTTTAATGATGTTGGTCTCTTCCGATAATCAGAAGAAAGTGAAAAAAGTCCTGACAGGGGAGGAAAAAATGGAATCTATTATAACCTTGCTTTACCGGGGAGAAAAGGAAAGTACTTCAGCCTGAACAAAACATCTCATTGTCAAGGATTAATAGTAAACCACCCTTCCTCCCGGTGTAAGCTTCCCTTAAAACCGAACTGTTTAAAAGTAGAATAATTCTTAATTTTAAACAGTATGAAAAAAAGTAAATTTTCCCCCCAGCAGATCTCTAAGATCCTTAAGGAGTTTGATAACGGAAAAACAGCTCCTGAAATTAGTCGTGAATATGGCGTTAGCACCGCTGCTTTTTATAAATGGCGGGAACGCTATAGCGGTATGACCGGTAAAGAACTCAGGCGCCTTAAAGAATTAGAAGAGGAGAACCGTAGGCTCAAGCAAATGTATGCTACACTATCCCTGGATCACCAGATGGCTAAAGAGATCATCGAAAAAAAGCTTTAAAGCCTTGCCGTAAAAGATCTATTGCAAAGGAACTTTCTCATTACGGTATAAGCAGGGCGTGCCGTGTTTTAAAGATGAGCAAGAGTGTATTCTACTACACTCCTCTTCCTAAAGATGATAAACCTATTGAAGAGGCTTTACAACAAAAAGCAGCGAAGCATAGTGAAGAAGGCTTCTGGATGGCCTATGAGCGTCTTCGTAAAGAAGGAAAACCCTGGAATCACAAAAGGGTTTATCGGGTATACAAGAACCTGGGTTTAAGCCTAAGACGTAAGGTGAAGAAAAGACTCCCTGCAAGAGTCAAAGAAACCTTAGAAGTTCCTCAAACCCTTAATCATACCTGGAGTATGGATTTTGTTACAGATGTACTGGATAATAAAAGAAGGTTTAGAGCTTTTACCATTTTAGATGATTACAATCGGGAAGCCCTTCATATAGAAGTTGATTTTTCTTTGCCCAGTAATAGAGTTATCTGGGTCTTAAACCACCTTATTAACCGTCGAACTAAACCTAAGAAGATAAGAATGGATAATGGTCCTGAGTTTATAGCTACAATAGCTTCAGAATGGAGTAAAATGCACGGAATCGACTTCCATTACATTCAGCCAGGTAAACCTACACAGAACGCCTTTATTGAACGTTTCAATGGGAGTTATAGAAGAGGTGTTTTAAATAAATACATCTTTGAAGACTTAGATCAGGTAAGAGAACAAACTCAAATATGGATGGAAGACTATAACACAAAAAGACCCCATGATGCCTTGGGAAAAATGGCACCCATAGAATATGCAGAAATTAATTCCTTATTAGAACCTTCAATTAAAATCAAAAACAATAATTTTAGACAATCAAGCAGTTCTAATTAGGGGAAGCTTACACCGGAGCTGGGGAGCACCTTTGTTTTATTTACAAGGATCGGGTATTGCTAAAATTTATGAGCTAAAATTTAGCAGAAGTACTTATAGACCTTACTTTTGCTGAAAAATCACCAAAATTGGAAACACCCGTTTATATTAATTCTGTTGCTTCAGTATCTCCCCTGGGAAAATCGTCTGAAGAAATATGGAAGAAGTATAAAAATTCCGCTCATTATATCTCAAAACAGGAAATTGGAAACACTGCAGCTTTTGCTGCTTTTCTCCCAAAAGAGCTAAAACAGGAGGCTCTGGAGTTAAGCTCAGGTTCTCCATATAAAAACCTGGACCCTTCGGTAATATACGCAATACTTGCAGCCCGGACAGCTGTTGAACGCAGTACCTGGGCAAAAGGAGAAGAAATAGGAATAAATATTGGAAGCTCCAGGGGAGCAACTCAGCTTTTTGAGAAATATCATGCTTCTTTCCTTGCAGACGGTAAATCGGAAGTTTTGGCTTCACCCACCACAACCCTTGGTAATATATCTTCCTGGGTTGCACAGGACCTTCAGAGTACAGGGCCTGAAATTTCCCATAGTGTAACCTGTTCTACCGGTTTACACGCTGTGCTTAACGGAGTTGCCTGGCTGCAGGCAGGAATGGCGAAAAAATTTCTTGTAGGTGGTAGCGAAGCCGCCCTTACCCCATTTACTATTGCTCAAATGAAGGCAATGAAGATATATGCTTCAGAAGATGGAGATTTTCCCTGCAGGGCACTGGATCTGAACAAAACCAGAAACACTATGGTGCTTGGGGAAGCATCGGGAGTGATTGGTCTGGACCAGAAGGCAGAAGGGAGTCTGGCCATTATTAGTGGGATTGGATACGCTTCAGAAAAATTAGAACATTCGGTATCTATTTCTGCAAATGCAGAATGTCTTCAGAGATCTATGAAAATGGCTATTGGAGATATTCCCGCACGTGAGATAGACGCCGTGGTTATGCATGCACCCGGAACAGTAAAAGGGGATATGGCTGAGGTGAATGCTATTGAGAAGATCTTTGGCGAAAATATGCCCGCTTTAACATCAAACAAGTGGAAGATAGGGCATACGTTTGGCGCCTCCGGAATTTTGAGTATGGAGCTGGCAATTCTTATGCTGCAGCATCAGGAATTTGTTCCGGTACCATTTTCCAACATCAGCAAAACTCCGGTGCAACTGCGTAATATTCTGGTAAATGCTGTAGGATTCGGGGGAAACGCAGTTTCTATTTTAATAAGTAAAAATTAATTTAATTTTTTCAGATAACTAAATGGGCTCAAATCTTTTATAAACTAACCTTCAGAAAAGTTTAGTTTTAGTTATTTTTGGATATAAATCATAATTTCATGACAATAAAGCACGATTGGACAAAGGAAGAGATCCTCGAAATATATAATAAACCTTTTATGGAGTTGCTGTATGATGCAGCAACGGTTCACAGGTTAAATCATGACCCTAATACAGTTCAGGTTTCCACCTTGTTGTCAATCAAGACAGGTGGCTGTCCTGAAGATTGTGGGTATTGCCCTCAGGCAGCTCGGTATCACACCAATATTGAAGGGAATGACCTTATGAGTGTTAACCAGGTGAAAGCCCAGGCCTTGCGTGCTAAAGCATCAGGAAGTTCAAGAGTTTGTATGGGAGCAGCCTGGAGAAACGTCAAGGATGGAGCAGAATTTGACTCTGTTTTGGAAATGGTACGCACCATCAATAAGCTGGAAATGGAAGTTTGCTGTACCCTTGGAATGATCACAGAGAACCAGGCACAACGCCTTGCCGAGGCAGGATTATATGCATATAATCACAATTTAGATTCATCTGAAGAATATTACAAAGAAGTAATTTCTACCAGGGGGTACCAGGATCGACTGGATACAATAGGAAATGTTCGGAAAACCAATGTTACGGTTTGTAGCGGTGGGATCATAGGCATGGGAGAATCTATAGATGACAGGGCAGGCATGCTGGTCGCATTGTCGACTCTTAATCCTCAACCCGAATCTGTGCCTATTAACGCGCTTGTTCCTGTAGAAGGAACTCCTATGGAAGAACAACAGCCGGTTTCTATCTGGGAAATGGTAAGAATGGTAGCTACAACCAGGATCGTAATGCCGGAAACCCAGGTGCGATTATCAGCCGGAAGAACACAAATGAGCAGGGAAGGGCAGGCGATGTGCTTTTTTGCCGGTGCAAATTCAATATTTGCCGGGGATAAATTATTGACCACTCCAAATCCTGATGTAAGTGAGGATATGGAAATGTTCAAAGCCCTGGGATTGAATCCGCAAAAAGCCTTTGAGAAAAAAGCTCAGCCGGAGAGTATTTCTGCAGAAGATTCTAAATTTCAAAATCTTGGAGAGAAACCAAAATGGACAAGACCGGGGCACAAGATCGAGAAAAATATTCAGGCACAGGCAGAGGCAAAGGCCAGGACAAAAGCCTGATCAAATGAAATTTAAGTGAAGCTTGACCTGCAAAGTATTCCCCGGGTAAAGGGGATTTCAAAAGAAGAATTTTTAAGAGATTATTTTATTCCGCAGCGTCCGGTTGTTATTGAAGATCTTAGTGCCGGTTGGGCAGCAACACAAAAATGGGATTTTGAGTATTTCCGGAGAAAGGCGGGAGAGGTTGTAGTACCATTATATGATGGGAAACCGGCAAAAGGGAAACAGAAAAGCCACGGGCCTGCAATGAAGATCCCAATGAAGGATTACATTGATATCCTTCAGTCCGGTCCTACAGATCTAAGGATGTTCTTCTTTAATCTATTGCAAAATTGTCCGGAATTAATTGAAGATTTTGCTTACCCCGATCTTGGGGTAAAATTCTTTAAAAAATTACCTGTATTATTTGTTGGAGGAGAAGGAGGAAAAGTGGTGATGCATTACGATATGGACCTGGCCAATAATTTCCATTTTAACTTTGCGGGTGAAAAAAAAGTACTTTTGTATCCTCCCGGGGAGACAAAATATCTTTACAAAGTTCCTTATTCCATCGTGAGTATGGAAATAATAATTATGGATTCTCCAGATTTCAACAAGTATCCCGCCCTGGCTAAAGCCAAAGGTTATGAGGCTAGTCTAAAACACGGCGATGCCCTTTTTATTCCCAGTAAATGGTGGCACTATATTAAGTATGAAACCCCATGTTTATCCTTAACTTTGCGTTCGCTGCCAACGTCTCCTAAAAAGATCCTTGAAGTGCTGAATAATTTGATCTTCATAAGAAATTATGATAACTTCATGAGGAGGCTGAAAGGTCAGGAATGGATTGACTATAAGAACAGGCGGGCGATTGAAATTACGAACAATAATTTGGAGGAGGAATGGTGAAAGAACGATTACATTTAGATGAGATCCCAAGAGAGCAAACCATCTCTAAGGAGGATTTTTTAAAGAATTATGTTAAGCCACAGAAACCTGTGGTGATAGAACATTTAATTGAAGATTGGCCTGCTTACCAAACCTGGTCACTGGATTATATAAAACAGGTAGCCGGAGAAAAGATGGTGCCACTGTACGATAACAGGCCCATTTCCTCTAAATTTAAATTCAATCAGCCTCATTTGGAAATGAAGATGGCAGAGTATATTGACCTGCTAAAATCAGAGCCCACAAAATATCGGATCTTTCTATATCACCTAATGAAAGAGGTTCCTGCGCTTCAAAGGGATTTTAATTTGCCGAATATTGGATTGAGAATTATAAAACAGCTTCCTATGCTGTTTTTTGGCGGGGAAAATTCAAAGGTTTTTATGCATTATGATATAGATTTTGCAAATATCCTTCATTTTCATTTTCACGGAAAAAAACAGTGCATAATCTTTCCTCCATCCGAGAGTAAATTCCTTTACAAAGTTCCTCATGCGCTTATCACCCGTGAAGATATTGATTTTCTCGATCCAGATTTCAATAAATTCCCGGTGCTTAAAAAAGCAAGGGGATATATCACCGAGTTAAATCATGGGGAGACGCTTTATATGCCGGAAGGATACTGGCACCAAATGACTTATTTAACTCCGGGGTTTTCAATGAGCCTGCGGGCAGCTCCACGGTCTGTAACCAATTTGTCAAAAGCGGTATATAACCTGGCGTTTATGCGGTATTTTGACAATTACATGCGTAAATGGAGAGGCCAGAAGTGGATCGATTATAAGAACAGGCAGGCTGTGATAAGAACGCACAAAAGAAATGCTGTGAAAACCGCATTTATAGATCCTGTCAATAAGTAAAATATCTGAGTTTTTTTGTCCAGGACACCCAATTAATTTCTGTTCCCGTTAATCTCTGTTAATCTATCTTAAAATAAATGGTCAACTTTCCGATTGACAATTAAAATGCTCATCTTAATGCCTTAATATTAAATAATAAAAAATGAGCATAGAAGAAAACAAACAGGCACAAACTAAATTTGGAGAAGCAATAAATTCCGGAAATCTTGAAAATCTGCGGAATCTGGTAGCTCAGGATGTCAAAGACCACGATCCTGCACCAAACCAGGGACCCGGTCCACAGGGATATATAGATTTTTTCAGCATGATGCGAAATGCTTTTCCTGATATGAAGGTAGAGGTGGAAACGCTGGTAGCAGCAGAGGATAAAGTGGCCTTCGCCTACACGTTAACCGGTACTCATAAAGGAGATTTTATGGGAGTATCATCCACAAATAATAAAATTGAGGCAAGGGGGATGCAAATAAGCCGATTCAAAGATGGAAAGATGGTTGAAAGATGGGGTAGCAGTGATGAACTGGGAATTCTTAAACAAATTGGTGTAGATCCTGTTTAGTTTGGGATATTGAAAAAGCGGAAATAGAATATAAGTTTGATTGGAGTAGGTAAGCCACGAATGCACGAATATTTTTCTCTTAATATGAGTGCGTAAAATGTTTAGCCACAAAGGCGCACAGGCACAAAGTTTCACTAAGCTATTAAGATGAATATGCCTTAGAACCATCCCCTCCGGGGAGGGGTGTCCGCAGGACGGGGTGGGACTTTTTTCTTTTTAGTTCATGATTGTATCCAACTCTTATAAACCTTTGTGTATCCTGGTACTCCTTGTGTCTTTGTGACTAAAACAACTGAAAAGGTTTAGCCACGAATTGCACGAATATTATTCTCGTAATATGAGTGCGTAAAAAGTTTAGTCACAAAGGCGCACAGGCACAAAGTTTCACTAAGTTTATTAAGATGAATATGCCTTAGAACTATCCCCTCCGGGGAGGGGTGTCCGCAGGACGGGGTGGGACTTATTCTTTTTTATTTATGATTGCTTTCCAAGTCTTCCCAACCTTTGTGTATCCTGGTGCTCCTTGTGTCTTTGTGACTAAAAACAACTGAAAAGGTTTAGCCACGAATGCACGAATATTTTTCTCCTAATATGAGGGCGTAAAAAACTTAGCCACAAAGGCTCACAGGCATAATGTTTCATAAAGTCTATTAAGATGAATTGCCTTAGAATTATCCCCTCCGGGGAGGGGTGTCCGCAGGACGGGGTGGGCTTTTTTGTATATGAGCACCAAAATAAAGTTACCCGTCAATCATTTCTCCAATCACCTCATAAATAAGTGAAGATTCATAACCCCGCTGAAGTAAGTAATTACTTAGCTTTTTTCGTTTTTTAAAGGGATCCTTTTCTTTTATAAGAAGGGATTTTTTTTCTGCTACTTTTACCAGGGTGTCATAATATTCTTTTTCTTCTATTTCAGAAAGAGCCAGGGTAATAAGTGGCGTTGAGATCTCGCGCGCTTTTAGTTCTTGTATAATCTTTATCCTTCCCCATTTTTTGATGCGGAACTTCCCTCTTACAAAACTGCGTGCAAAACGTTCCTCATTTAAAAAATCTTCCTGCATGAGCTTGATAGTGATCTGCTCGCAAGCCTGGGGGATCATTCTCATTTCCTTTAATTTCACCTCAACTTCTTTTTGGGAACGGTCGCGGTAGGCGCAGAATTGCATCAATTTGATGGTGGCCTCTTTTACGGTATAGGATTTTTGTGATGGATCTGATCTCATGTATTTCAAAGATAATTGAAAGATATCTAACAGCTAAATATTGTAGTAGAAAACCATTTTTCAGGTAAAAGAGAGAAGGTTTAATCCTGATCTCAACAGGAAATTTTTCCTATATTACTGCTCATTATTATCACTAAACATATTTTATTTTATGATATCAAAAACACAAATCCTGTTATTGTTTCTTTGTGGGTTTTTAGGCTTTACAAGTATAGAAGCAATTGCCCAGGGCACCAGGCTGTTGAGGCAGCCAACCATAAGTGATGAGCATATTGCTTTTGTTTATGCCAATGATCTATGGATCATTGACCGAAGCCAGGGAGAAAAAAATCTTGGGAATGCCCGCCGCCTTACTTCAAATGAAGGAGCAGAGAACAATCCGCATTTTTCTCCCGATGGAAAATGGATCGCCTTTACCGGAGAGTATGATGGAAATGTAGATGTGTATGTTATTCCTGCTGAAGGGGGTCAACCCAAAAGGCTCACCTGGCACCCGGGAGCCGATGCAGTAACAGGATGGACTCCGGATGGAGAATCGGTTTTATTTTCCTCCGGAAGGGAAGGTCATCCCACCGCTGTATCGAAGTTATACACCATTTCAACTGATGGAGGTATGCCGGAAGCTTTGAAAGTTCCAAGGGCTGCCAACGGGGAATTGTCTGAAGATGGTAATTTTGTTGCCTATACCCCAATTGCCTTCTGGGATCCGGAATGGCGAAATTATCGCGGGGGTCAGGCGCAGCCTATATGGATCCTTGATCTTGAGGATTATTCCCTGAAACAAACTCCACGAACCGATGACGAAAGACATACTGATCCTGTTTGGCATAACGGAAAAATCTTTTTCCTGTCTGAAAGGGATTATGCAAATAACATCTGGTCCTATGATCCTGCTTCTGAAGAAGAGGAACAAATCACTTTTCACAAACAATTTGATGCAAAGAGCCTGGATGCAGGTGGTGGAATGATAGTCTATGAGCAGGGAGGATACCTGCATTTACTGGATCCTTCCAACGGAAATAGTGAACAACTTGAAATAAATGTCCAGGGAGATTTTAACTGGGCCAGGCCACGATGGGAAGATGTTGCAGCAAACCGACTTTCAAATGCCTCATTAAGTCCAACCGGGCAGCGAGCATTATTTGAATACCGTGGAGAGATCTTTACTGTTTCAAAAGAAGAAGGAAACTGGAGAAATATAACCAATTCCTCAGGGGCTGCAGACCGTTTCCCCGTTTGGTCTCCAGATGGTTCAAAAATAGCCTGGTTTTCTGATGCTTCAGGAGAATATCAGCTCATGATCGGAAGCCAGGAAGGATTAGGAGATATCCGTAGTATAAAGATACCTGACCCTACTTTTTTCTTTAAACCGGAATGGTCGCCGAATGGAGAATATATAGCTTTTACAGATACAGATTATAACCTCTGGTACATGGATGTAGCCAGCGAAAAGATCACGAAAGCCGATGTTGAAGGTTATGCACATCCCAACCGGTCCCTTAACCCGGTTTGGTCTCCTGATAGTCAATGGATCGCTTATGTACGAATTATGGATAATATGTTCAAGGTAGTGAAGGTTCATAATGTGGAAACCGGTGAAAACCATCAAATGACCAATTCCATGGCCGATGCAGTTTCTCCGGTATGGGATGAAAGTGGAAAATATCTTTACTTCCTTGCCGCCACCAATTACGGACTGAATACCGGCTGGCTGGATATGACAAGTTATGAACGGCCCGTAACCAGGAGCCTTTACATGATGGTACTTTCAAAAGACACCCCATCTCCTCTTATGCCGCGTCTATTTGATGAGATGGAGCAAAAGGAAGAGGATGAAAAGAAAGCAGAGGAAGAGAAAAAGAACAAGAAAAATTCAGGAAAAAAGGAATCTGAAAAGGATGTAGCACGGGTAAAAATTGATTTTGACGGATTGGAAAATCGTATTGAAGTACTGGGGGACCCGGATAAAAGTTATACGGCATTGTTATCGGGGCCGGAAGGTTATGTTTTCTATATGGAAGATGTCCCCAACGAATCCCACTTTTCAATGAGCCGGTACAGCCTGGAAGAACGAAAATCTATTCCGTTTCTTCCTAAAGTAAATGAGGCCTCTGTTTCCCATGATCTTAAAAACATGCTCTATCGCAATGGCAGTACCTGGGGAATAGTTCCCACTGCTAACGGAGCCCCAAAACCTGAAGATAATAAACTTGTGGTTTCAAACCTTAGATTAAAAATAGACCCTGCAGAAGAATGGAAGCAGATCTTTAGAGAGGGGTGGCGCTATCAAAGAGATTTTTTATATGTAGATAATATTCACGGCGCCCCCTGGGATCAAATGCTGGAATGGTATACCCCCTGGATAGAGCACGTACGTCACAGGTCAGATCTTAATTACCTGGTAGACATATTGGGAGGAGAAGTAGCCGTAGGGCATTCCTATACTTCAGGTGGGGATTTTCCTGATATTAAAAGAGTTCCGGTGGGACTGCTGGGAGCCGATTACGGGGTGAGATCAAACCGGTATTATTTCAGCAGGATATATAACGGTGAAAGCTGGAATCCGGAAGTGAAGGCTCCATTAAGTCTTTCAGGATTAAATGTAAACGAGGGGGATTATCTTTTAGAGGTGAACGGAGAGGAAGTTGAAGCTTCCGAAAATCTATATACTTATTTTGAAGGTACCGCCGGAAGGCAAACCTATATTTTAGTAAATGACAAACCTTCCAAAGAAGGAGCCAGGTTGATCACCGTTGTTCCTGTTGAAAACGAATATCAATTGAGGAGTTTTGCGTGGATAGAGGATAACAGAAGAAAAGTAGATGAGATGTCCAATGGCAAACTGGCTTATGTTTATGTGCCCAATACGGGTCAACAGGGCTATGAATTTTTCAACCGGTATTATTTTGCACAGCAGGATAAGCAGGGAGCGATCATAGATGAACGGAACAATGGCGGAGGATCTGCTGCAGATTATATAGTTGATGTACTCGCGAGGGAACTTCATGGCTATTTTAACAGCCGGGTTGAGGGTAACAAACCCTTTACCACCCCTATGGCCGGAA
Source organism: Gillisia sp. (assembly GCA_024635655.1). Lineage (GTDB taxonomy): Bacteria > Bacteroidota > Bacteroidia > Flavobacteriales > Flavobacteriaceae > Gillisia. Next base: position 25,549 of record JAGXIL010000023.1, read on the forward strand.
TTTGGGGGCCAAAGGTGATGATCATTAATGAAAGGGCAGGGTCCGGGGGAGATCTTCTTCCCTATTTGTTTAGGGAAATGGACATAGGGCCGTTGGTTGGTACCCGCACCTGGGGCGGACTTGTAGGTACCTGGGACACTCCTTCTTTTGTAGATGGAGGAAGAATGGTAGCCCCTCGGGGTGGATTTTTTGATATTGAAGGGAACTGGGCTATAGAAGGCGAAGGGGTAGCCCCCGATATTGAGGTGCATATGACTCCGGCAGATGTTATTGCAGGAAGAGACCCGCAGCTGGAACGATCGGTTGAGGAAGCATTACGGCTTTTGGAAGAGAATCCTGTAGAGCTAAAACCCGAACCCGCACCCCCGGTGAGGTGGAAACGCCCCCAAGGTTGGGAGCAGGAAGCTCAGGGAGGAAATTGATTATAAAAAACCGGAGAGAGATCTTCGGTTTTTTATTTAAAAAAATGAAGAATTGGTGAATCTTTTCATGATGAGGATGTGGTCTATCATGGCAATTAGCTGAACAGTTACTTTTTATAATAAGTTTCTTATAAATCAAAACGCCTCTCAAATTTAATGAAAGGCGTCATTTTATCTGCTGTGCTTTTTATTATTTAATTTGATCTACTCCATAAACCCAACCAGAGTTTTATAAAAAACATACGTATCACCTTCTTTTTGGTAAAGATTTATGGTAGTGTACATAGAATTTAATTTTCCTTTTGAAACATCAACCATTGCAAATTGTTTATCGCGGGTAAAGACAGGGGTGGAAATTATCATCCTGTCCTTATCTATATCCTTTAGCCTTTTGTTGTCTTTTATATTCTTATCGCCCCGGGCGTGGAGATCTTCCAAAACAACTTTTTGGGAAGCCATAAAAGAGGTGAAGGGTACTTGAGAAGATGTGTTTAATTGCTCCAGAAGGTTCTTAACCTCTTCGGGATTAAGGATTTTATTTATTTCTGAATCGGTAAGGGTGTTTTTCAGCTGGTCTGTAGCCATCCTGTCTCCATTGCTGTAAGCGGTCAAAAATCCCTTAATATGAGGATTATAATAGGTGCTTTCAATATGTTTCAATCCCGAATTATCGAAACGCCGTACTTCCTCATCAAGTATCTGAATTTCTTGAGCTTCTGCAGATGTTGTTACGGGTGTCGAGGTTCCGCAGGAAATAAAAGAGGTGAATATCGCAATTAAATAAAGTGCCTTTAAATTTAGAAAAAAGGATATAGAATTCATTTGGTAGGGGGTTTTAGAAGATCCTTTAAAGGTAAAGATTTTTAGCTATTAATCGGCTTTTTATAATTTGATGAATTGATGTTCTTTATTAAGATTTTAAAGTTTCCTAACCCCTTTATAATATCCACATTTAAGTGAACAAAAAAACGCCTCCCAAATTAATGAAAGGCGTTTTTTTTAATGCTGTAGTCCTTATTCTAAAACTTCCCCGTTCTTGTCGTGAAAGTGATATTCCATGTACGTGTAAGCGTCTCTTGGTAATATTTTTACCCAGCGTTTGTGGTCAAAGAACCATTGTGATCTGGGTGATGGAAAGCCTCTGGTTAAAAAGGCGGCAATAAATGGATGCGTGCTGAGAGTGATCTTTTTGTGATCTTTCTTGATCAGTCTTTCAAGGTCGGTTTTAATTTTGTCTATTACTATTATAGGTGCCTCAATTTCACCTGTACCATCACCATCGGGATTAACCTCCCGGGTTTTGATATTTGTTTCCGGCCTTACGCGTTGTCTTGTAATTTGTATAAGTCCAAATTTGCTTGGAGGCAAAATCTTATGTTTTGCGCGGTCATCACTCATTTCTTCCCTTAGGTGATCAAAAAGAGCTTTTCTGTTTTCAGCTTTTGTCATATCTATAAAGTCGATCACAATGATGCCTCCCATATCGCGTAAACGCAGCTGGCGGGCAATTTCTGTGGCACTTATTAGATTAACTTCTAATGCGGTATCCTCCTGGTTTTTGGCCTTATTAGACCTGTTACCACTGTTTACGTCTATGACGTGCATGGCTTCTGTGTGCTCTATGATTAGATATGCACCTTTGCTCATAGAGACGGTGCGTCCAAAGGATGTTTTTATTTGTCTTTCGATACCAAATTTTTCAAAAACGGGAACGTTCGAGTTATACAATTTTACGATGGATTCTTTATTTGGGGCAATTTCTGCCACATAATCCTTGATTTGCGAATAAAGCGTTTCATCATCTACCCAAATGGAGGTAAAGGTGTCATTAAAAATGTCTCTTAATATAGACGACGCCCTGTTTAACTCTCCAAGTACTTTGGAAGGATGTGGTGCTTTATACAATTTTTTAGACATTGCTGTCCATCGACCAACTAAATTTTCAAGGTCTCTGTCAAGTTCTGCTACTTTTTGACCTTCTGCTACTGTTCGCACTATAACTCCAAAATTTTTGGGTTTAATGCTTTTAACCAGTCTTTTAAGTCGGTCCTTTTCTTCCTTACTTTCTATTTTTTGAGATACTGAAACCCGGTTTGAAAAGGGAACCAGAACTATATATCGACCCGGAAGGGAAAGCTCTGAGCTTATCCTGGGGCCTTTAGTAGAAATGGGCTCTTTCATTACCTGTACCAGTAACGATTGATTTGATTTTAAAACGTCAACTATGCTGCCGTCTTTATCAATATCTTTTTCAAAATTAAAATTTTGTAAGGAATAATCTTTTAATTTACCTGTGCTTACACGTTTTATGAATTTCAACAATGAAGAAACCTGAGGTCCAAGATCGTGATAGTGTAAAAAACCATCTTTTGGATAACCTACATTAACAAATGCGGCATTCAATCCCGGGACAGCTTTTCTAACTTTGGCAATAAAAATATCACCAACGGCAAAATTACTGTCTTCTTCTTCCTTGTTTAGTTCAACAAGTTTTCCATCTTTTAATAAGGCAAAATCTACAGCAGAAGAACCAGATCGAATAATCAATTCTTTATCCACTTTTTTAGATTTTTATCCGCCTACGGCGGATGGATTAAACATTATTTATTTCACAGGGTTTTAAGCCTGAAGAAACCATTTAAAAAAGTTAAAAGGTTTCAATTTCAAAGAACATTGTGTACTAAAAAAAGTAGTGAGAGCACTACTTTTTCTTATGGCGATTAGCTCTGCTTCGTTTTTTTCTCTTGTGAGTAGCTACCTTATGTCTTTTTCTTTTTTTACCACTTGGCATAGTGTTGGTCGTTTTAAATTAGTAATTTATTCTTTCTCTTTACTATTAAAGAGAATTATTTTATTTCAACATTAGTTTTAACTCCATCTACAAAAACTCTTGCCGGCTTAAAAGCAGGAATGTTATGGGCTGGAATTTTGATGGTAGTGTTCTTTGAGATATTTCTACCAGTCTTTTCAGCTCTGGTTTTGATCACAAAGCTTCCAAATCCTCTTAAGTAAACATTGTCACCACTTTCAAGAGAAGTTTTTACTTCCTCCATAAAAGTTTCAACTGTTGCCTGAACATCACCTTTTTCCATTCCTAATTTTTCAGAAATTTTTGCTACGATATCTGCTTTCGTCATCTTGAGTACTATTTAATATTACTATTGGGGTTCTTAATTTTCGAGGGGGCAAATATATGAATTAAATCTCCAATATTTCAATCCTAAATCATTAAATAGTAACCAAATAAAGATTTATACTTGCAATTAAACATATATTCCCATGCCCTTTGCTAAAACCCTGATGTCCTGGTATTTGAAAAACAAAAGGGATTTGCCGTGGCGAAATACCCGGGATCCTTACCACATTTGGTTGAGTGAAATTATGCTTCAGCAAACCCGGGTTGCCCAGGGATTGCCATATTATTTAAAATTTTTAGACGCATTTCCCACAGTTCATGACCTTGCTGGTGCTTCTGAAGAAAAGGTGCTTAAACTATGGCAGGGATTAGGTTATTATTCCCGTGCCAGAAATCTACATGGTACGGCAAAATATGTTTCAGAAGAATTGAACGGGATTTTTCCCCCTTCATATAAAGAGTTAATAAAACTCAAAGGGGTAGGGGATTATACCGCGAGTGCAATTGCTTCTACCTGTTATAGTGAGCCGGTTGCAGCTGTAGACGGGAACGTGTACAGGGTCCTTTCACGATACTTTGAGGTAGATACTCCTGTGAATTCAGGTTCTGGAATGAAGGAGTTTAAAGCTCTTTCCCAGGAATTACTGGGAAAAGAAGATCCGTGGACTTACAACCAGGCGATCATGGAATTTGGGGCTACTCATTGTAAACCAAAAAATCCGCTTTGTGAAAGTTGCCCATTTAATAACAGCTGCCTTGCGCTTAAAAATAATAAGACAGGAATCCTGCCGGTTAAGATCAAAAATGGAAAGATCAAAAACAGGTACTTTAACTATATAGTTTTCAGCTCTCCGGAAAACAACACATTGCTGGAAAAAAGATTAGGGAAAGGTATATGGGAAGGATTATATCAGTTTCCGCTTGTGGAAACAGAATTTCCGGTCTCTGCCGCAGATTTTACTTCTCATGAGAATTTTAAAGCCATAATAGGTAGGGGATCTCCCAAAGTCTCTCTTTTTAATGAAACCCCTATAATTCATAAGCTTACCCATCAGCATATACACGCCAGATTCTGGATCATCAAAAAAGATGAATTAGCGGGTGAAACTGTACGGGTAAAACAAATAAAAGATTACCCCGTGCCGGTGCTGATTGCCAATTTTCTCAATGAGTATGAATTTGAACTATAGATGTTTAAAATTATTTAATGTAAACCAGGCTTAGATTTAGGACTTCGGGTAATTGATAACAGGATAATTTTAATTAATTTTAAAATTATATATTGATCAAATTACTGTAATTTAGCACTTTAAAATTTTTAATTATGACAGGAACTCTCAACAAGGTAATGTTAATAGGCCATACTGGTGATGACGTAAAAATGCATTATTTTGAAGGTGGAGGTTCTATTGGACGTTTTCCTTTGGCAACCAATGAAGTTTATACCAATAAATCTTCAGGACAGCGGGTGGAAAATACAGAATGGCACAACGTTGTAGTGCGTAATAAAGCTGCAGAAATTTGCGAAAAATATCTCAAAAAAGGAGATAAAGTATATATTGAAGGTCGCCTGAAAAGCAGAAAATGGACAGATGATAAGGGAATTGAGCGATACTCCATAGAAATTCAATGTACAGATTTTACATTTCTTACCCCCAAAACCGAATCTACGGGAGGTTCTCCTCAAAACTCTAATCAGGCAAAACCAGATGCCGGTCCAAAAAATGATACTTTTGCAAGTCAATCTGTGGGCGATGAAGAAGATGATTTGCCTTTCTAAGTTTAACTAAAATTAAAGCTATTGGATCCGGATCCTCCCAGTTTAATTTCCCTTTTTGCATCATTTGATTATTCACAGATCTTCAGCGTAATTATGCTGTTGGTCTTGCTTATTTGTTCTGCCCTGATCTCAGGAGCTGAAGTAGCATTCTTTTCCCTTACTCCGGCAAATTTCATTACTGAAAATGGAAAAAGGAGCAACGCACAAAAAATTGTTGTGAAGTTGCTGGAAAGGCCAAAGAAATTGCTCGCTACAATTCTTGTGGCAAATAATGCCATTAATATTGCGATCATCCTCTTGTTTGATATTCTTACAGATAAAATATTTGGTAGAATGGATACAGAAATTTTTGGAATAGATTTTAAATTGGTGGTGGAAGTAGGGATCATTACCTTTTTAATATTGCTGTTTGGTGAAATCCTGCCTAAGGTCTATGCAAGCAGGAACAATGTGAAATTTTCCAATTTTATGGCGTATCCCATGAATGTTCTGGATACCCTGTTTTCTCCTATTAGTATGCCTATGAGAGCGGTTACGCTTTTTATACACGAAAGGCTTGGGAAACAAAAAAGTTATATTAGTATAGACCAGCTCTCACAGGCTCTGGAGCTCACCCGGGAAGAAGATACTACAAAGGAAGAGCAAAAGATCCTTAAAGGAATAGTCTCTTTTGGTAATACAGAAACCAAACAGGTAATGCGTCCCAGAATGGATATTTTTGCCATTAACATCGCTCAGGAATTTGAGAACATTATTCCGGGGATCATTGAAAACGGATATTCCCGTATTCCGGTGTATAAAGAGAATATCGATCAGGTTGTGGGTATCCTATATGTAAAAGACCTGCTTCCGTATTTAGATCAAAAAGATTTCGACTGGACTTTGTTGCTAAGGGATCCCTATTTTATTCCTGAAAACAAAAAACTGGACGATTTGTTGAACGAATTTAAGACCAAAAAGATCCACCTGGCAATTGTAGTTGATGAATATGGTGGTACCAGCGGACTAATATCTTTAGAGGATATTATAGAAGAGATCGTTGGGGATATAAGCGATGAGTTTGACGATGAGGACCTAATATTTTCAAAACTTGATGACAGAAATTTTGTATTTGAAGGCAAAACTCCTTTAAAGGATTTTTACAAGATCATTCGTCTGGAAGATCCTACAGCTTTCGAGGAGAACAAAGGAGAATCTGAAACATTAGCAGGGTTTTTGCTAGAAATTTCAGGAGGTTTTCCAAAGAAGAATGAGATCATTACTTTTTTAAATTATATGTTTACCATTGAGGTTATTGACGATAAGCGGATCAAACAGATTAAATTGAGTATTGAACCGGTTTAAATCCTCCGTTGGTTTCTCCACGTGGTACTATTATTGCAATTTTCCCTTTGATGAATAAATCGATTTTTTTTATAATTTCCTGTATTTTATTAATATCCTGTAATCAGGACCCACAGCCTAAGCCCAGGGCTTTCCTGGCAATGGAATTTCCCGATCCCAATTACTCTCAGTTACAATTAGGCTGTCCTTATGTTTTTGAGAGGAATGATCTGGCAAACCTTAAAGATGCCAGGGGAAACAAAGCGTGTTGGGTAAACCTTGATTATCCTCTTCTTAATGCTACATTATTTATTACTTATCAGCCCGTTAATAACAATTTGGATTCTCTGTTAATGGACGCCCAAAGGCTTCCTTTACAACACACCATAAAAGCAGATTATATAGAAGGAGACATTTATGAAAATCCTACAAATCAAACTTATGGGATGTTCTATGAAGTAGAAGGTAATGCAGCTTCACAGGCCCAATTTTATGTAACAGATAGCGTAAGGCACTTTATGACAGGCTCTTTGTACTTCAATCTAAAACCCAATTTTGACTCTATTATGCCCGCTGCGGCATATCTTAAAAAGGATATGAAGCATTTAATGGAAACCCTCGAATGGCAAAATTAATATTGGTCAAAGCAGGTTTCTTTAGTTGATATATAGCTTTTAGAAGTGGTTTGGAATAGTCACCCTGGTTTTTTCCCCATCAAAAGATCCCCGACTCGTATTTACTAATACGGGTTTTTAATTATTAGAGAAAAAGGAATTGTCATAAATTCGCAGCTCATTTTTTCCATATGCCTGCGAAACATTTAAAATGGATCTATCTTATCCTGCTGTCCCTGGTTTGGGGAAGTTCATTTATCCTGATCAAAAAAGGGTTAATAGGGTTAACTCCTTTACAACTGGGTTCTTTCAGGATCATTTTTGCATCTGTATTTCTAATCCTGATAGGATTTAAAAGTCTGCTAAAACTAACGCGGAAACAGTGGAAGATCATCACCCTTACAGGTATTATAGGTTCATTTTTTCCGGTATACCTTTTTGCGTTTGCTGAAACTGAAATAGACAGTGCAGTTGCATCCATATTAAATGCTACCACCCCTCTTATGACCCTTTTGTTTGGCGTCGTCTTTTTCAGAATTATTTTTACTCAAAATAAAGCTATAGGGGTTACCCTGGGATTATTGGGCGCTTTGGGTTTGATCTTTAGCGGGGCGCAGGTAAATCCTGACCAGAACTATCTTTATTCGGGGCTCGTTATCATAGCTGCAGCTTGTTATGCGGTCAACGTCAATATAATTAAAAGGTATATGGGAAATATTTCAGCTCTTGGTATTGCTGCGGGCAATTTCCTTGTGCTATTGGTCCCGGCCCTGCTGGTATTATATTATACAGGATTTTCTTTTCAGGGCATTTCCGAAGATAAAGAACTTTCTCTTGCCTTATTTTATGTATTGATCCTGGGAATTGTAGGTACAGGAATAGCCCTTATTATCTTTAACCGGCTAATCCAGATCTCAGATCCTGTTTTTTCTTCTTCTGTTACCTATATTATTCCGGTTGTTGGTTTGGCCTGGGGTATTCTTGATGGCGAAGAATTTAGTATTCTTCAGCTGTTGTCAACATTTGTTATTCTTTTGGGAGTTCTCATGGTAAACCGTAACAGGAACCTCTACAACAGGACAAAGAAACAAACGGTATAGCACAAGATAAAGTTCAGGCATAAAAAAAACCGGCCTTTTGGGCCGGTCTCTCTACTTTAACCAAAATATTACTCTTCAAAATCTGCATCAGAAACTCCTTCATTGATTTGAATAGAGCTAATTATAAACTCTATAGTTTGTGGCCCAAAAGACTGTGAAATTGTAAAAGGGAATTTCACGCCATTTACTTCCTGGTAATCACCGTATCCGGTAGGTACAGTCATTGTTTGGCCTCCCTGTGAAACTGTTTTTTCCGCTTTCACTTTCAGTCCTGTCTCCATATCGTAATAGGCAACAGTATCCTCACTTAAAGCTATTCCATAAGCATCCTTACCATCTACGTTCTCAATTCCTCTTACAGTTGCTCCCGTTGTATTTAATTCAGGAAAAGGATTTGCTTCTGCTATGGCAGCTTCAGTTTGTTGCTCATCAAATTCTGTTTTTTGGCCCTGCATTACAGCAAATCCGGTGGTGCCGTTGAATACCTGCCTGCTCATGGCATTTCCACCCATGGAGACCACCTGAGATGATTTTCCTTCGGAAGTGTTTATCATTTCAAGATCTATTTTTTGTCCCTGAATTTCAGCCTGAGCCTGCATTTTAATACTTTTCACATCCCTAACTGCCTCTTCACCTCCAATTGCTTCGATGTACTTTTCAAATATTGATTCCGCAGTTACTGAAGGATCCAGCTCTTTATTATAATCAGGTTTATCAACTTCATTCCCCTGTTTGTCATAATATGTAACAGGAAGGGTTTTCCCGTTGAAAGAAATGTTTTCCAGATCTTCTGCTATTTCACTTCCTTTACCTGCAATAACGATCCTGGCCTGGTCTAAATTAAAATATTTTTTAGCCACCCTTTGCACATCTTCAATAGTTACCGCATTAAGTTTTTGCAAATAAGTTTCATAGAAATCTTCCGGAAGATCTTCGGTTTCAATATCCAGAGCATAACCTGCAATTGTTCCGGGCTGCTCAAGGGATAATACGAAATTGCCTACATATTTATTTTTGGCGTCCTCCAGTTCCTGAGGAGACACTTTTTCATTCCTAATTTGGTGGATCTCTTCCAGAAAGGCGACCACAGAACTGTCTGTAACTTCATTTCGAACCTGGGCTGTCGCTACGAAAGAAGCAGCATGTTTGTCATTTCCCAAATTTGAATAAGCTCCATAAGTATAACCTTTATCTTCTCTAAGATTTAAAAATAATCTACCACCATTTCCACCAAGGATCTGGTTGGCAACTAAAGCCGGAAAATAATCTGCCTCATTCTTTTGAAGATCAACAGTATTCACTACCGCAATTTCACTTTGAACAGCATTAGGCATGTCCAGTAGGTTAATTTGGATAGATTCAGCATTAGTAACCCTTGGAAGCTCCTTAGGCTGTAGATCTCCTTTTCTCCAATTGGAAAAATTCTTTTCTACCAGGGCTTTGGCTTCGTCAAAAGTCACATCTCCTACAATCGCCAGATAAGCGTTGTTAGGTACATAATAGGTATCATAATAAGCCTGAACATCTTCAAGAGAAATGTTCTTCAGCGATTCAGGAGTAGTAAATTCCCCGTACGGATGATTTCTACCGTAAGCCAGCGCTTGTCTTACCCTGCTCGCATTAAAGGCTACATCCTTCTCATTGCTTTCCAGGCTTTCTATTTGGCGCTGTTGGATCTTATCAAACTCTTCCCGGGTAAATTTTGGCATAAAGGCTCCCTCTGACATGAGTTCTAAGACCCGTGGGAAATACTTTGAGAGCGTACTGGCCCTGGCACCACTTGCAAGGAAATTTATGTTAGCCCCCAGAAAATCTACTTCTTCATTAAATTCATCTTTGGAAGTCTTTTCTGTTCCAGATCCAAGGAGGCTTCCGGTTAAACCAGCAACTCCTTTTTTATCACCTTCAGTAACAGGTGGATTATCTATAAGTAAAACCATACTTACACGTGGAAGCTTATGATTTTCCACTATCATTACCTGCAACCCATTTTCCAGCGTAAAGGTGTCGGGTTTGCTAAGATTAATCTTTGGCGCAGGTCCCGGTTCCGGCTGTTTACTCCTGTCAATTTGAGCAACGGTGGAAAAAGCCAGGAACAAGATCGCATTACATGCTAATATATATTTTTTCATTTCTGTTTTTTAAAAAGATTATTCAACATCATCAGTTTTTGGAAGGTAATTTACGATCGCTCTTTTATTCAGATCCAGGTATTCCTTTGCTACACGCTGAATATCCTGCGGAGTAATGGATCTGTAAATTTCTATTTCCTTATTGATAAGATTGGTGTCATCGTGCAAAACATTATAAGTGGCAAGAGATTCTGCAATTCCTGAAACACTGCTGTTCGAATTCACGAAGCGGTTCTCAAAGGTATTTTGAAGCCTTTGAAATTCCCTTTCTGAAATTTGCTCATTTTGAAGTTTCTCAATCTCTTCATCAATTTCCTCATTAAGGGTTGAAAGAGAGGTGTCGCCTAAAGGCAAACTGAAAATGGCATATGCTCCGTAATCTTCCAGAGGCAGATGGAAAGCGGCAGCTTCAAGAGCTTGTTTTTGATCATCTACCAGTTTTTTATAAAGTCTGGAAGATTTACCCGTAGATAAAAGTGTTGAGATCATGTTGAGGACATAAGAGTCTTTTTCTAACATAGAAGGAGTTCGCCATGCGACAATAAGTGCAGGGACCTGGATGTTGGGATCATAAAAAGTATCTCTTACGACCGAGTTTATAGGCTCTTCTTTAACGAAATCTCTCTTCACCACGTTTCCTTTGGGAACTGGTCCAAAATAATCTTCTATAAGTTTCTTGGTTTCCTCTATTTCAAAATCTCCCGCAACAACAAGAGTGGCGTTGTTTGGAGCGTAATATTCATCGAAGTATTCATTGAATTCTTTAAGGGTGGAAGCATCCAGGTCTTCCATATAGCCAACATTTGGATCTTTGTAAGGGTGGCTGGAAAAGAGATTGCTTTGAATTGCCTCTAAAAGATTACCATACGGCCGGTTATCGAAGCTTCTTCTTCTCTCTTCTTTTACAACTTCGTTTTGAGTATCCACTCCTTTTTGGTCTATAACCGGATGCAGCATACGCTCAGATTCCAGCCATAAGCCCAGTTCAAGTTTATTGGAAGGGAAAGTTTCATAGTAATACGTCCTGTCTAATGAGGTAGTAGCGTTAAATGTTCCTCCATTGGCATTGATGATATTCATAAATGACCCTTTCTCAATATTTTTAGTTCCTTCAAACAAAAGGTGTTCAAAGAAATGAGCAAAACCTGTTTTGTTGTTTTTAAGGTCTTTTCCACCTACATGGTACATGACCGAAGTTGACACCACAGGGGCTGTTTTATCCTGGTGCAAAATTACGTGCAGGCCATTGTCAAGATCGTACTCGGTAAATTCCACTTCCTGTGCAAAGCCGGAAATTCCAAACAACAGCACCAGGGCTGATAATTTAAAATTATTAATCATTTTTTCTTTAGTTTTTATTAATGTTATAGGTTAGTGCATTTTTAGGTCGAAATGTTACAAACTAAATAGTGAACTTGGTTTTCCCCGATATGGGAGGGGGATAAATGTTAATATTAACAGGCTATTAAGGGAATTACTCTCTATTTTTTTAGTAATTTGTACGGAAAAAGCATCCGTAATATGAAAAACTTATCTGTCTCTATAAAATTTGGTTTAGGCATTGCTGCAGGGCTCATTCTTTATTTCCTTACACTTTCCCTTTTCGGATTACATATTAATCCTCTTTACAGTTTTTTTAATGCAGTCATAGTAGGAATTGGGATGTTTGCGGCTATAAATTATTATAAGACACAAAAAGGTTCAAAATTTAAATATCAGAAAGGATTCAAAACCGGGATGTATACAGGCTTTATGGCTACAATAATATTTACCGTTTTTTTTGCATTTTATGCAACAGAATTGGAGCCTAATTTTCTAGAACGCTTGCTTGGAATGTGGGAGTCTGATTGGTATATAAATATAGGCATGGTTATTTTTACAGTGGCTCTAATGGGATTTGCAACCACAGTGGTGTTAACCCTTACTTTTATGCAAATCTTTAAAGATTCCTGGAACACAAAAGAAGGACGGGAACACACTTTGTAAAATTAAATAAAGGCTTTGTCAATTAATTAATTAGAAGTATATTTGCACCCGCCTATGGAAAAAATAGACGGGTTTTTCTTTAAAATAATTAATTAATAATACGCTATGTACGCAATTGTAGAGATAGCAGGGCAGCAATTTAAAGTTGCAAAAGACCAGAGGTTATTTGTTCACCGTTTGGCGGGAGAAGAAGGAGACAGTGTTTCTTTCAATAAAATTCTTCTTTCAGGCGATGGTGACAATATAACTTTAGGCGCCCCAGCTATAGACGGAGCATTGGTTGATGCAACAATCACCAGGCACCTAAAAGGAGACAAAGTAATTGTCTTCAAAAAGAAAAGAAGAAAAGGATATCGTGTGAAGAATGGTCACCGTCAATCCCTTACTGAAATTTCAATTACAGGTATTACCTTGCCGGGATCTAAAAAAGCTTCTTCCGCTAAGAAAGAAGAAAAAGTAGAAGCCCCAAAAGCTGAAACTAAAAAAGCAGAGACTAAACCAACTGCTAAAAAAGAAGAAACTGAAGTAAATGACAATTTAGTGTCAAGAGCTCAAAAACGTGCAGATGATCAAAACATTTCTATAAATGTGGAGAAACTTCTAAACAGTATTGGGACTGCTTTGAAATCTGAGGCCGATGATCTAACAAAGATTGCCGGAGTAGGACCTTCTTTTGAACAAAAATTGAACGAAGTAGGTATATATACCTATGAGCAATTAAGCAAGTTAAAAGCTGCCGACAAAGAAGAACTTTCTAATGTTGACGGAATTACCCGCGACAAGATCGAAGCTGACGAGTGGGTAAAGCAAGCTAAAGCATTGCTTAAAAAATAATTACGAATTAATTAAAAATATAAGCCATGGCTCACAAAAAAGGAGTTGGTAGTTCCAAGAACGGTAGGGAATCTGAATCAAAACGCTTAGGTGTGAAGATCTTTGGAGGACAAGCCGCTATCGCTGGAAATATCATCGTTAGACAAAGAGGGTATACACATAACCCCGGAGAGAACGTGTATGGAGGAAAAGACCATACTTTACATGCCAAAGTAGATGGTCTTGTAAAATTCACTAAAAAGAGAAATAATAAATCTTACGTTTCTATTGAACCGTTTGAAGCATAAAATTATAATTCCCAACGAGGAATAAATTTTTTCTTTTTAAGATATTAAACCCTTTCTGGAAACAGAAGGGGTTTTTTTGTATCTTTTTGTTTCACAATTCTCAATAATTATGGAATATACCACCATCTTTAGTAGTCACGACAGAACTGAGGTCTCCATTATTAAACATTTATTTGAAGAACATAAAGTAGATTACAATGTTTTGGGAGAGACTACAAATGATGCTGCAGGGATTGCAGGAGCGGGAAGTACCGGTATGCGTGTACAGGTACCCTCCGATCAGGTGGATAGGGCAAGATCCATACTGACTCAAAACGGATATCTGGGAAACCTGGAAAAAGAAAACGTAAAGATGGGGAACAGGAAACGGAGAAAAACACCTGTTATCTCACGATGGATCCTATTTTTTTTGGCTGCCCTTGTACTCATAATTGTAGCTCTTCTAATCATGTATTTCATGAACCCTACAACCTGATCCTGAAAAACTCCAATAGTCTCAAATAGGTATAAATGGAATATGTTACTATATATCACGCCCGGCGGCCTAACCATGCCGTCATAATTAAAAATTTATTTGAGGACCATAATTTGAAGTTCAGGATCCTCGAAGAAACCACAAATAGTGCTATTCCGGTGGGCAAAAGGGTGCAGGTTCTGGAAGACCAGGTGGAAAAGGCAAAGGATATTTTAAAACAAAACGGATTTTTAGGAACCCCGGAACCCGAACCGGAAACGGGTCAGAACAAAAAATACTGGATTATTCTCGTTTTAGCTCTTGTTCTGGTTATACTATTTTCTATTCTGATCAATAGCCTCTGAGGTTATTCTTGAAATGGAAAAGTTCCTAAATTAAAACTTGTACTTTTCCTAAGCTGTCACTTATATATTTACCAAAAAAAATTCCCCTTAAGTTAAACTTAAAAGGAATTTATATTTACTCCAATCTTCAGAAAGATTAGTATCTATAGTACTCCGGCTTAAATGGCCCTTCAACAGTCACACCAATGTAATCTGCCTGTTCTTCAGAAAGTTCAGTAAGTTCAACCCCAATTTTCTCAAGGTGAAGTTTTGCAACTTTTTCATCCAAATGTTTCGGAAGCATATAAACTTCATTGTTGTATTTATCTGCATGTTTCCAAAGTTCAATTTGAGCCAGGGTTTGGTTTGTGAATGAATTACTCATAACAAAACTAGGATGTCCTGTGGCACAACCAAGATTTACCAATCTACCTTCAGCAAGAAGGATGATGTCTTTCCCGTTAATGGTGTATTTATCTACCTGTGGCTTTATTTCAACTTTGGTATTTCCGTGATTTTGATTCAACCATGAAACTGCGATCTCATTATCAAAATGGCCAATGTTTGCAACAATGGTTTTGTCTTTCATAGCCTCAAAATGCTCTCCTCTTACTATATCTTTATTTCCTGTAGTAGTGATCACAATATCAGCTTTTGGCAATACAGTTTCCAATTTTTTCACCTCGAAGCCATCCATTGCAGCCTGTAGCGCACAAATAGGATCAATTTCAGTAACTGTAACAATGGAACCTGCCCCTCTAAAAGAAGCAGCAGTACCTTTACCTACATCTCCGTAGCCACAAACAACCACGCGTCTTCCGGCTAACATAACATCGGTAGCACGAC
Source organism: Gillisia sp. (assembly GCA_024635655.1). Lineage (GTDB taxonomy): Bacteria > Bacteroidota > Bacteroidia > Flavobacteriales > Flavobacteriaceae > Gillisia. The sequence goes on from JAGXIL010000023.1 coordinate 40,807, forward strand.
GAATGGCATCAACTGCACTTTCGCGACATCCATACTTGTTGTCAAATTTGGATTTGGTAACGGAATCATTTACGTTTATAGCAGGCATGGGAAGCGTTCCGTTTTTCATACGCTCGTAAAGACGGTGAACTCCTGTAGTGGTTTCTTCAGAAAGGCCTCTAATGCCTTCAGCCATTTCAGGATATTTATCCAGTACCATATTGGTAAGATCTCCCCCGTCATCAAGAATCATATTCAAAGGCTTACGATCTTCCCCAAAAAACAAGGTTTGTTCAATACACCAGTTAAATTCTTCTTCATTCATACCTTTCCAGGCATATACAGGAATTCCGGCAGCGGCAATTGCAGCAGCAGCCTGGTCCTGGGTTGAAAATATATTACAAGAACTCCAGGTAACCTCTGCGCCTAAAGCAATTAAGTTTCAATTAAAACTGCAGTTTGAATAGTCATATGTAGACAACCCGCAATTCGGGCACCTTTAAGGGGTTGCTCACTTCTAAATTCCTCCCGTAATGACATTAAACCCGGCATTTCGGCTTCAGCAAGTCCAATTTCTTTTCTTCCCCAATCTGCAAGGGAAATATCCTTAACTTTATAAGCGGTGTAAGGCACTGTTTTAGTTGACATATTATTATATTTGATTTATAGCAATTTTTCAGTCGCAAAAATACACAAATTATAACAAAATTTTATGCCCCTTTACAAAACAATAACAGTTGATGAACGTACTAAAGTCTTCATTTGGAAGGTTGAGGAATCCTTTCAATGGCTTGCCCGGGGGATAGACTTAACCACTAATTGTCGCGACCGGGTCAATGGCATGAAGTCTGTTATTCACCGCCGGGGTTTTATGAGCATTAGACATCTTCTTGCCGAAGCCGGATATGTTGATCACGACCTGTTCTACGATGATTTTGGAAAACCTAATTTGAAAGATGGAAAGCACATATCCATTACCCATTCATTTCATTTTACCGGCATCATTGTTAGCGAAAAAGAAGTGGGGATTGACATTGAAAAACAGCGGGAGAAGATCCTTAAGATCGCAAATAAATTTACTCCTTTAAAAGAATATCATACCGTCGCAAACGAAGAGGCATTGATAAGGAAACTTACAATAGTTTGGGGAGGTAAAGAATCTATTTATAAAATAATGGCTGAACCGGGATTGGGATTTTTGCAGCATATTAATATAGCCAACTTTGATTTTGATGCCGCTAAAACAACAGGTAAAGTATTTTTTAATGGGAAAACCTCGCTGTACGATCTGCAATTTTTAGAATTTGAAGGTTTTACCTGCGTATTTGCCATGGAGGCCAAAGAGGAAGGAGCAAAATGATCTTAACCGCATCTATTCTTAAAGACCTTCAATATGCTACGGAAAAAGGACTAAAGCAACTTGCAGTACTTATTGATCCTGACAAATTTGTTGAAGCTGAAGCAGCCTTTTTTTTAAAGCAGTTGCCGGAGAAGACTAGTCATATCCTGGTGGGTGGCAGTACTGCTGAAGCTATAAAAACCAGCCTCTCCGTAACCGCAATTAAAGCTGAAACAAATTTACCTGTTATACTTTTTCCCGGTGATCATTCCCAGATCACAGAGAAGGCCGATGCCCTCCTTTTCTTAAGCCTCATATCCGGAAGAAATCCCGAGTATTTGATCGAGCAGCAGGTAAGATCTGTAGAAAAGCTTGTAAAGATGGATCTGGAGGTAATACCTACAGGTTATATTCTTGTAGACGGAGGGGTAGAATGTGCAGTGCATAGAAAGAGTAATACTATTCCAATCCCTCAGCAAGAGGTAAAAAAGATCGTCCATACTGCCCTTGCCGGCCAGTATTCGGGTAAAAAGTTGATCTATCTTGAAGCCGGGAGTGGGGCAAAGATTCCGGTATCGCAGGAGGTAATACGCGCCGTCAAAAGAGCAATTAGTATTCCTTTACTAGTAGGGGGAGGTATTTGTAGTGGTGAAAAATTAAGTGAGGCCTATACTGCAGGGGCAGATATGGTAGTTATTGGTACTGCATTTGAATCCGGAAATTTCTTTACTCTGTAAACCATTGTTTTTTCTGTCTTTCCCCAAATATTTTATTCCTAAATTTGATTTTCCAAGATTATTATAAGCCATGGCCTCCGGGTTATGGACAATACACAAATAAAAATTAATGAATATTTCCGTAGAATTAACCCTCACCCCAATTCAGGACAATTACGAGCCGGCAATAATTAATTTCATAAAACAGTTGAGAGCATCCGGATTAACGGTCAAAGAAAATCCTTTGAGTACCCAGGTATATGGCGGGTATGACGAGGTAATGGAAGTGCTGAACAAAGAGATCAAAACTGCTTTTGAAGCAATTGACCGCGGACTTATATACGTGAAAATCGTCAAATCTGACCGTAGCGACTATGCAGCCGATTTTTGATATCCTGTTTGAGCAGTATTACGATTACCCCACGCTATTTATTATTCTGGAGATCATTGCCGTAATTTTTGGCTTTCTTTCGGTTTGGTTCTCCAAGCAGGAAAATATTCTTGTCTATCCTACGGGAATTATTAGTACCGCAATTTTTGTGTATTTACTTTGGCAATGGCAACTGCTTGGCGATATGATGATCAATGCTTATTATTTTATGATGAGCATTTACGGCTGGTACATCTGGACCAGGAAAGTCGATGCCATTCACTTTACACCAATAACTACCATGAGTGGGAAAGAGCGGATATATTCCGTGGGAATTTTTATTAGTACCTTGATCTTTGTTTACGCGGTATATGACTATTTTGATAAATGGACAGATTGGACCGCCTATGTAGATACGCTCACTACAGGAGTCTTTTTTGTAGGGATGTGGCTTATGGCAAAAAAGAAACTCGAAAACTGGATTTTTTGGATCGTGGGAGATCTTATTTCTGTGCCGCTGTACTTCTATAAAGGCTTTACTTTTACCAGTTTTCAATATTTGTTATTTACAATAATTGCCGTTTATGGTTACATAGCATGGAAGAAAAGCTTAAACAACAACCCTCTGACTGCCTGAAAGTGGTCCTCTACGGCCCGGAATCAACAGGTAAGACCACAATGGCAGCAAGACTGGCCTCACATTTCAATACCGTTTGGGTAGAGGAATATATGCGGGAGTACCTTCAAAGGAAATGGGATAAGCACAAGGAGGTATGTGAGCCCCATGACCTCCTCAAAATTGCAGTTGGCCAGATGCGGCGGGAAGATCAACTTTTACAAAAGGCCAATAAAGTCCTTATTTGTGATACAAACCTACTGGAACTAAAAGTTTATTCTGAAGCCTATTACAATGGATACTGCAATCCGGCTCTTCTTAAACATGCGTTAAACAATTGGTACGACATATACTTTTTAACTAATATTGATACACCCTGGGTTCCCGATGATTTACGGGACAAACCTCATGACAGGGAAGGCATGTTCAAAAGATTTGAAAGCTCCCTACAGCTTCATAAAAAACCATACATCATACTATCCGGTGATGAAAATGAGCGTTTTGAAACAGCCGTTTCAGCCATTAATGAACTTATAAAGCAAAAAATTTGAAATTTACAAGGGAAGATATTGAACAGATCGAAAAGAAGGGATTGAGTGAAAAAAAAGTAGAAGAGCAAATCAGGATCTTTGAGCGCGGAAATTTGCCGGTGAATATAGAAGCAGCTGCAACTGTTGGAAACGGCATCCTTCAATTTTCCTCTGCTCAGCGAGAAGAATTATCAAGCTACTACGATAATAAAAAAGAAGATCTTGAGATACTTAAATTTGTTCCTGCATCTGGTGCCGCTACCAGGATGTTTAAAAGCCTCCATACTTTCATGGAGGAATTTGATCCCGGTAAAGAAAGCCTTGATGATTATCTGAACAGGAAAAACAATACAAATTTAAAAAGGTTTTTTGAGAATATTGAAAGTCTTCCTTTTTATGATACTGCTGTAAATAATTCCCGGGAAAGCCAGCCCGGCTTTGACAGTTTGACTGACGAAGCTAAGAAATTTCTTATTGTACGAACTATATTATTTTCTCCCGGGTTGAACCTGAGTAATTATCCCAAAGGACTTGTGCCTTTCCATAATTACAAGACCCATGTAGCTACTGCTTTTGAAGAACATCTATACGAAGCTGCTGAATTTGCTGCTGTTAAGGGCGTGGCAAAACTGCACTTTACAGTATCAGAAGGACACAAAGAAAAGTTTCAGGCAGAATTTGAAAAGGTCCAAAGAAGGGTAGAAGAATTTACCAGTACAAAATTTGTAATTACCTATTCATATCAGAATCCGAAAACGGACACTATAGCTGTTAATTCCAATAATGAACCTTTCAGAAGTAAGGATGGGAAGTTGTTTTTCAGGCCCGGGGGCCATGGGGCCTTAATAGATAATCTCAATGACCTGGATGCTGACCTGGTATTTATCAAAAATATAGATAATGTGGTGCTTTTAGACAGAGCAAAAGAAGTTGCTGAATATAAAAAAATGCTGGCCGGAAAATATCTTAAAGTTCAGGAAAAATGTTTTTCTTACTTACAGGCAATTGAGGAAAATGAAGGCTCAGGATTGGATTTAGAAGAAGTGAAAAACTTCATAGAAACAGAATTATTTTTTGAATTTGCTTCCGGATTTGACCAGCTTTCTCCCGATGAAAAACTTCAGATGATCAGGGAAAGATTAGACCGGCCTTTGCGGGTTTGCGGAATGGTAAAAAATGAAGGAGAACCGGGAGGAGGTCCTTTTCTTGTCAATATGCCAAACGGATCTAAATCTCTCCAAATAATTGAAGGTGCACAAATAGATACCGAAGACGTTCAGCAAAAGGAGACGGCACAGAATGCCACCCATTTCAACCCTGTAGACATAGTTTGCGGATTGCGAAATTACAAAGAAGAGAATTTTGACCTTCACCAATTTGTTGATCCTGCCACCAGCTTTATTGCAGAAAAATCTAAGGATGGAGAACCTTTGAAAGCCCTGGAGCTTCCCGGATTATGGAATGGAGCCATGTCAAAGTGGAATACCATATTCGTAGAGGTGCCTGTGGCCACGTTTAACCCGGTGAAAACCGTGGTAGATCTTCTAAAGCCATCTCATCAGGCAGGATAAGCTATGCCAGATCTTGAAACCCTTCAGCAGGAGATAAATTTTAAAGCTGTAAAAAGTTCCGGGCCGGGAGGACAACACGTAAATAAAACAGCCTCCAAAGTCGTTGCTTCATTTGATATTCCTAATTCCCGGGCCATCAATGAAGAGGAGAAAACCCTGCTTCTAAACAAACTTTCCTCCCGCCTTAGCAAAGAAGGAGTTTTAAACCTGGAAAGCAGTTCTTCGCGAAGTCAGCATAAAAACAAAGATGTTGTTATTGATCGCATGATGGAAGTGATCCTGGGGGCGTTAAAAAAATCCAAACCCCGAAAAAAGACTAAACCTTCAAAAGCATCAAAACTAAAGCGATTAAGGGAAAAAAAGATGCGTTCTGAAAAGAAGGATCAGCGCCAAAAACCAAACCTTTAGGATTTTTTAACTTGACACATTTAAGATAATCCTTATCTTAGTTATGGGAATTATCAAAATTTCAAATTATCAAGAATATCCCCAATTTTCTAATAATTGTAGATTTATTCCTCACTTCTGGTCCTCGATATTTTTTATTCTACATAATTATTTGTTAATAAAAAAATTTTGGGTTTTTCTTGGGAGCTGTTTTGCTGGGTATTTATGAAAAGCATTAACCAATCCTCAATTGGTATAATTTTCCCTTTTTATAATTAACCATCGTCTTTATTAACCATTTAATCTTAAATATTATGAAAAAGCTCATGTTATCCATTGCTGCTATTGCCTTGTTATTAACATTTACTACACAGGCTCAGGTGTATACCAATTCTAATTCTGAAGAACCTTTCAAAGAGGTGGTAGAAACCGAAGAAGATTATGAAAAAATTGAAGTTTCAGAATTACCGGAAGCTGTTACTGCTTCAATAACCAGGGATTTTGTAGAGGCTACTACAACAGAAGCCTGGGTGAAAGAAAAAGACGGTAAATCTGTTTATAAAATCAAACTGGACCTTAACGGAGAGGAAAAAAAGTTATATGCCGACGCTGAAGGTAACTGGATCGATAAAGAAGATAAGAAGAAAGATTCCTAATTCCCTACAATTAGGATTCTCAAAGAGCTGCCATTTTATGGCAGCTTTTTTATTTTCTGGAAATAAGTAAGGTACCTATGTTCCATAATTCGTAAATTAGTTCCCTAATTAATCAGGTATCTATGGTTTCCATTCTTGTAATCGAAGACGACGTGGCTTTTGCCACTATGTTAAAGACGTTTTTTGAAAAAAGAGATTATAAGGTTGAGAACGCATTCACTGCTGCTGAGGGGTTTAGGAAGTTGAATTCTGAAACTTTTGATCTGATCTTGACAGATGTAAGACTGCCCGATCAGGATGGTCTGGAGATCCTTCTTCAAGTTAAAGAAAACTATCCCAATACCCAGGTTATAGTAATGACTAATTACGCTGAGATAAATATGGCTGTTAAAGCGATGAAAATTGGAGCATTTGATTATGTTTCCAAACCATTCCAACCTGAAACCATCCTCCAAACTATACATAATGCCTTAAATCAGGGGACTGCTGCCCGGGAAAGAAGTGAATCCGGAGAAAGTACAGCAAAGGAGAAGAGACAGTCAATAAAACCTGTTTTGACTACAGAGTTTGTTAAAGGGGTAAGCGACGCAGCAAGAAAATTGAATGATTATATAGATCTTGTCGCTCCTACCAATATGTCTGTGCTGATCATGGGGGAGAGCGGTACCGGAAAAGAACAGGTAGCGAAAAGCATTCACGACAAGAGTAAAAGAAAAGGTGCCCCGTTTATCGCTGTAGATTGCGGTGCCATACCTAAGGAAATAGCATCCAGTGAATTTTTTGGGCATATAAAAGGATCTTTTACCGGTGCGATCCAGGACAAAACAGGCCACTTTGAAGCAGCCAACGGCGGAACGCTTTTTCTCGATGAAATAGGAAATTTAGGTTATGACCTCCAGGTACAATTATTACGGGCCCTGCAGGAGCGTAAAATAAAGCCGGTGGGAAGTAACAATGAGATAAAGGTGGATATTCGTGTTGTAACCGCCACTAATGAAGATCTTTCACAGGCAGTAAGAGAAGGAAACTTTAGAGAGGATCTCTTTCACAGACTAAACGAATTTTCAATAGAAGTTCCTGCACTTCGGGAAAGAAGGGAAGACCTTATGCTTTTTGCAGAACACTTTCTTGATGAGGCCAATTCCGAGCTTGAAAAGGATGTGGTGGGCTTCAGTGAAGAGGCTGTTGAGGCTTTCCAAAATTATAACTGGCCGGGAAATCTCAGGGAACTTAAAAATATGGTGAAGCGGGCAGTACTTCTTACCCAGGATGCTATTATTCCGGTTAACGTTTTACCGCACGAGATCGCCCACACGCCTAAAAGTGAAGAATCTTATGGGTTATTCAGGAATAAAAATGAGGAAACCCTTATTCTTGATGCTCTGGAAAAAGCAAACGGAAATAAAAGCAAGGCGGCAAGGTTACTTTCAATAGATCGGAAAACGCTTTACAACAAGCTCAAGCAATACAATATCAAGCTTTAACTTCCTTTTCAAGCTGAAAAAGCAATTTCTTTATTTCATTTAACAAGTCTGAAATATTCTCAATATTCAAAGCCTCCGGATCCTTATTTTCCAGTTTTTCCAATTGCGGGATAATTTCCTTTGCTTTTAACTGTTTGAACATGGGAAGCATTCGGTGGGCAATTTGTGCTATTTTTTCATGGTCATTAGTCTCCAGGGCCTGTTCTATTTCCTTTAGATTCATTTGAGTGCTTTCGATAAAGACATTGAGAATAGTATCCAGGGATTCCTGGTCTTCTCCTGTGAACAGGAAGATCTCTTCAAGCGTATATTCACTTAGATCATTCGAGAATTTTCTACTGGATCTTTCTTTCTTATCAAATGCCACCCTTAAGATTTTCTCGATCTTATAAAGGAGATCTCCTGGTTTATAAGGCTTTAATATATTTCCCGAAAACCCGGCTTCGGTATATTTTTCCGTAGGGACATTGGTTCTTCCTGAAATGGCTATCACCGGAATATCTGCTATTGTGGAATCTTCTTTCATGGCGCGCAGAAGCTCAAAACCATCCATTTTTGGCATTTGAATATCAGTGAGAACAAGATGATATTGGTAATTTTTTAATTTGGCCAGTGCTTCTTCCCCGTTTGATGAAGTATGACAATTCATACCCGTTGATTTTATAAGTTCCTTGCTTAAGGCCAGCTGGCTGGATTCATCGTCAACTACCAGTATCGTCTTTCCTTCCAGTCTTACATCAGATTTTAATTCCTCCGGATCGGGTGTGATCTCAGGATCGGGTTTTAATTTTTTCACCGGGATACGTACAATAAATTCGCTGCCTTTATCAGGTTCACTCTTTAATTCAACCGTCCCCTGCAGGAGCTTTGCAATTCTTTTAGTGATGGCAAGTCCCAGACCCGTTCCTCCGTACTTCTTTTCTATTTCTCCATGCTCCTGGGAAAATTCTTCAAAAATCTCTTCCTGCTTGGATTTAATTATTCCTATCCCGGTATCTTTGATAGATATTATAAGGATATAGCTGTCTTCGATTTTCTTCTGAAGGGCCAGGCCGGCAGTAATTTCCCCTTCATCGGTAAATTTATAGGCATTAGCGATAAGGTTGGATAAGATCTGTTTGATTCTGAAAGGATCACTTAGCACCTTGCAATCTGATTCCGGAGTGGCATCAACGGTTAACTTCAGATTCTTCTTATCGTTTTCAGGAATTGTGTTGTAAAAAGTATCTTCCAGTAAATTCTTTGGATTGAATGGTAAATTCTCAACATGCATTCTTCCTGCATCCAGCTTGGAAAGATCAAGTAGGTCATTGACAAGGTGCAGTATATATTCTGAAGATTTTCTCAAATGACTTAAATAGTGATCCTGCTTCTTGTTCAGCCCTGATTTTCCCATCAACTCGGTATATCCCATCACAGTATTTAAAGGGGAACGGAGATCATGAGTAATGGTAGCAATAAATTGTTCCCTGCGGTGCATCAAAGCTTCAGTAAAGGATTTTGCTTCTTCCAGCTCACTTCGGTATCGCTGACTTTTACTAATATCCTTAACGATGAGCAGTAGGAATAGGAGGATAATGAAGATGCAGGCTACCCCAACAATAATGATGGTTTGGGAAATATCCTTCAGCATCAACTCTGAATTTTCTACCCGCGCGAGAGAGGTTTCTCTTTCCTCACGTTCCACAACCCGCAGCAAATTTCTTAATTGCTCATTGAGGATCATATCGTTTACCAGCAGTTCATTTTCTTTCTCATTGACGATCTCCCGAAATTGTTGATTCTGTCGTTCCAATTCGCTTAAAACCAGTTTTACAGATTGGATCAGGGAGTCGGCACTTACAGTAGAGATCTGTTCATCCTGCGAAAAATCCAGGAGTTTTACCAGCACCCGTCTTTGGTGGGGCTCCAGGTTCCTAAAGCGATTTTCATAATTGGAACTTTTAAATGAGGGATCTACTTTTTGTAGTTCCCTGATCACCTCCCGGTAATAGTTGGTATTGCGATCTCTGGACCTCAACAACAGAAGCTCCTCCAGGTTCTCACTCTTTTTGGATAATAAATTACCTATACTATCCAGCTCCACCTTCATGGTTGAATCGGCGTGAGAATTTCGAAGAGAATCAATACTGGTTTGAATGTTTTCTATTTGGCTGTTGTACCTCTTAAGATCTGTAGTATCTCCAGATTGGATGAACTGGCGGCCAATACTCTCGGTCTCATATAGTTCAGTGGCTATTTCGCTTACCAGTACAAGTTGTTGATTGCCTAAATTATTGTTTTGAGTTACGGCAGAAAACTTTACCACCTGGGAATAGGTAAACCATATCGCCAGGGCAGCAAGAGCTGCTACAAGCAGGTATCCTACAATAACTTTAAAGGTTATAGAGCGTTTTGGGTTTTCCATTTCAAATTTTTTCAAAAGCTGTATAGGTATGTTTTAGAGTTTTAGACCAATTTCAGAAGCTAAAATTACGCCAATTCTTTTAAAATTTTTAATTCCTTATTGAAATCAAAAAAACCTCTTTATATTTGCACCACATCTCAAAGGGGTGCCGAATCCTGAAGTAAAATTCAGGCCCAGGCTGAGATCATACCCAAAGAACCTGGGCAGGTAATGCTGCCAAGGGAAAAAAGAAACTATAATACGTTTCTAATTTTCTGGTATACTCCCTATTAAAATCGCTCGAGAGATTTATATAGGGTTTTTTTATGCTGAAAATTAAATCAATTATTTAGCCTGAATAATTGCCCCTTTTATTCGTAGCCAATTTTTAATTAAATACGAATGAAAATTTTATCCATTTTACCGGCTGTTCTATTGTCAACCCTTGCTTATGCGCAGGAGACGCCGCAAGATACAATTACCAAAACGCCTGAAGTCCTGGGAGAAGTACTTATTAAGGCCATTAGGGTTGATGCCGATTCCCCGGTTACTCACTCAAATATTGGCCGGGAAGAACTCGAAAAGCGAAATTTAGGACAGGATATTCCATTTATGCTTAATTACCTTCCATCTGTGGTGAGCACTTCTGATGCAGGGGCAGGAGTGGGTTATACCTCCTTTAGGGTGCGTGGTAGTGATGCATCCCGCGTCAATGTAACCCTTAACGGAATTCCCTACAACGATCCCGAAAGTCAGGGGTCATTTTTCGTGAACCTTCCCGACTTTACTTCATCTGTTGAAAATTTACAGTTACAAAGAGGAGTAGGAACTTCTACCAATGGATCCGGGGCTTTCGGGGCCAGTTTAAATTTACTTACAGATGCCATTTCTCCTGAAGCTTATGGAGAGGTGAGCAACTCGTTTGGATCTTTTAATACCAGGAGGCACAATGTGAAATTCGGAACCGGTTTACTCAATAACCGGGTCGAATTTCAGGGAAGGCTTTCTGCCATAGCTTCAGATGGATATATTGACCGTGCAACTTCAGACCTTAAATCATATTTTCTGCAGGGTTCCTATGTTGATGATAATACCCTCATCAAGGCCATTACATTTGGAGGGCATGAGGTAACCTATCAGGCCTGGAATGGGGTAGATGCGCAAACCCTGGAAGAGGACCGGACCTTTAACTCTGCAGGAATGTTTACCGATGAGCAGGGCAATACCAGATTTTATGATAATGAAGTTGATGATTACCGGCAGGATCATTATCAACTGCATTGGAACCAGCGATATAACAATAACTGGTCTACAAATTTAGGCTTGAATTACACTTATGGTCGTGGCTTTTTTGAGCAGTACAAGGAAAGTGAAGATTTCTCTACCTATAATTTAACTCCTTTGGAAATTGGTGGCGAAAACATTGACGAAACAGATCTTATCCGGCGTCGCTGGCTGGACAATGATTATTATGTTGTCAATGCAAGTGCAACATATAAGAATAATAAGGTTGAATTAGATATGGGGGCATTTTACAGCCACTACGCAGGGGATCACTTTGGAGAAATTATCTGGGCCCGTTACGCATCAGGATCTGAGATCAGGGACCGGTATTACTTTAGTGATGCTGCTAAAGAGGAGTATACTGTATTTTCAAAAGCTACTTATAGATTCAACGATAAATGGCAGGTTTTCGGAGATCTGCAGGGTAGATTTATCAATTACCAAACCGGTGGAATAACTTCAGATATTATTCCAATAGATGTGGATCAAAATTACAGTTTTTTCAATCCGAAAACCGGGATAAGTCACCAAATTAACTCCCGAAACCAGTTGTTTGCTTATTACGGAAGGGCACACCGCGAACCAACTAGAAATGATTTTGAAGAGGGTATCACTACTCCTGAAAAATTGAATGATTATGAAATGGGGTGGAGATTTGCTTCCCAAAACCTGAAGATAAATACCAACATTTTTTATATGGATTATGAAGATCAGTTGGTTTTATCCGGGGAATTAAATGATGTTGGGGCTCCCTTGAGAACTACAAGTGGGAGTAGTTACAGGTTAGGACTTGAAATAGATGTAGATGTAAGGTTGAGTGATGCCTGGAGCCTTCGGCCCAACGTGGCTTTGAGCCGGAATAAGAACAGGGATTTTGTTACCTCGATTGACGGGGAATTAAGGAGCCTTGGGGAAACCAATATCTCATTTTCACCGGAAATTGTTGCTTCCAATATGTTGACCTATCAGCCTGTAGCAAACCTTCAGCTCAGTTTGCTTTCGAAATATGTAGGAGAACAGTATATGGGAAATATTGATAGTGAAGCTTCCCTGCTGGACAGCTTTTTCATCAATGATCTGAATATATTCTATGAGTTGCAAAATGTTCCTGTATTTAAATCTGTGGTTTTTTCGGGGCTTGTGAATAATCTGTTCGATGTAAATTACGAATCCAATGGGTATTTCTTTACTTATGATGATGATTTTTCAAATCCGGGAACAGTGACTACCATAGAGGGAGCAGGGTATTATCCCCAGGCCGGAGTAAATTTCCTGGCAGGAATTACCTTGAAGTTTTAATGGAGGTTTAAGTTCTCAGGTTCAATTTCAATAAAAAGATCACCAAAATGGCCGGATAGCCATTATGGTGATCTTTTTATTTTTAAACCGTATTAATTATATACCTCCAGTGTATTTCCCGATTTCCTTACCCTGTATGGCTTTAGGGCATATTGTCCTGTACCTGTTGAAATTTCGCCGGTTATGATATTATATGAATTTTCGTCATTACAACTACACGAGGCAATGATCCCCTGCACCGTTAAAAGGGAGCATTCCCTCAAAGTATGATTAGGGTCGCTTAGTTCATAGGCCACGTATTGGGTGTTATTGAGGTTATAGACCACGACCCCGTTTATTCCGTAATTGTAAGTAACAAAACTATTTCCGGGGAAATTTAAATTATTGTATTCCGGCAAACTCAGGTTTAGCACCAATCTAAAATTCTGGTCGGGGAGAAAAGGGTTTTGGTTTAGTTCATCATCCGGATTACAGGAAATGAAAGCGCTCATCAGTACAAGAAATAACAAGGGTTTTCTAATCATTTCCACTTTTTTGATGGCTGGGAATTTAATTGTTTTCAATATTTAAATTTATTATATTTGTTTAGATAAATCCCATCTCGTGAGGGATTTTTTGTATTTATTAGAAGCGATAAAAATAAAAGTATACATACAAATGATCTTTTTAAGATCCTGCCGAGCCTAACCTCAAAGGTTTGGTCTTAATAAAATCAACAATAAATAATAACAGATTTAGAGCTGAAGGATCAACTCCTTTCGGCCCCGGATTGTTAAACGAAAAAATTATGAGCAAAGTATCTTACTATACTCCTGAAGGTTTAAAAAAGCTTAAGGATGAACTTAACCAGTTAAGAGATGTTGAACGTCCTAGAGCCTCCCAGGCTATTGCCGAGGCACGGGACAAGGGCGACCTAAGTGAAAACGCCGAGTATGATGCTGCAAAGGAAGCACAGGGTTTACTGGAACTTCGAATCTCCAAGATGGAGCAGGTGGTAGCCAATGCGAGAGTTATTGATGAATCACAGCTGGACAACACTAAAGTTCTGGTGCATTCGCACGTGAAAATCAAAAATCTTGCTAACAAGGCAGTGGTAGATTATAAACTTGTGGCTCAAAGTGAGGCAGATCTGAAAACAGGCAAGATCTCTGTTGATTCCCCTATCGGAAAAGGTTTACTTGGCAAGAAAGTGGGAGATACGGCCGAAGTTGAGGTGCCGAACGGAACAATGAAATTTGAGATCCTGGAGGTCTGGAGAGAATAACAGATTAAGGATCTATAAAACATTCTTTTCAAAACAGTTTTCTGCTGCTTTGGGAAGGATTTTTTTTAACTTAGTGAGAAAATGAAACAGGCCCGGGAATTTTTCCAACCTGTTTTTTTACTTTTTTAGAATTTAATGTTAAAAAATATGGCAACTATTTTTTCCAAGATCATAAGCGGGGAATTACCCGCGTATAAAGTAGCTGAAACTGATGAGTTCCTCGCATTTTTGGATATAAACCCCAATACAAAAGGCCATACCTTGTGTATTCCCAAAGAAGAAGTGGATAAGCTTTTTGATCTGGATACTGAGACTTACCTTGGTTTAATGAAATTCTCAAAACAGGTGGCCGGTGCACTGGAAAAGGCGGTTCCCTGTAAAAGAGTAGGAATGGCTGTTATAGGTCTCGAAGTACCTCATGTGCACGTGCATTTAATTCCGCTAAATTCTATGGGGAATATGAGTTTTTCCAAAAAAGAAAAGTTTTCAAAAGATGAATTTGAAAAGATCGCTGAAAGCATAAAGGCAAACATGTGATGGATCTTTCAGAATATAAACTAGAAGTAGAACTAAGAATTGACTGGAGCGATCTTGATATGTACCAACATGTCAATAACCTCACTTTTATGCGATTTATGCAATCGGGCAGGGTTAACTTTTGGGAAGCGACCAATCTTTCAAAGATCTTTGAAGAATCAAACCGGGGCCCTATGCTGGTATCTTCGCATTGTGACTTTAAAAGATCCCTGTATTATCCAGGAAAAGCTACTGTTAAGACAAAACTGGCTTATATGAAAAACAGTAGTTTTGCTTTGGACCATGTAATAGTGAATGAGAAAAATGAAGTTTGCGCAGAGGGCAGGGATGTAGCTGTTTGCTTTGATTTTAATACTGAAAAAACCTATCCAATACCTGAGGATCTTAGAATGGTGATGAGTAGGTATTAAATTTTTTTTTTCAAGGAGTCAGGACCAAACAGGGGTTTACTAAAAAAACATCAAAAAATGCAGCAGGAAGAAGAAGTGAAGGTGGTGGTTTTTGATCTTAATGGCACGTTTTATAATGAAAGTTCCAAAGACAAATTCTATAGATTTATTTGTGCCAGGAGGCCGGGAAGGTTGAAATATCTTTTTGAAATGGGATATTACCATGTGTTGCTGAAAGCTCATGCTATTAGGAAAACCGAGTTTAAGGAGAATTTCTTCAACTACTTAGATGACTTTTCGCCCTCTCAGGTGAAAGAATTTGCAAATGAATTCTGGCAGCAGGAATTCCCTGTGAACTTCAATGAAAAATTGATGCAGAGGTTCAAAGAACTGAAGCAGGAGGGGAATTTGATCTTTTGTGCTACAGGCGGACTGGAGATCTACGTAAAACCATTATTTGATCTATACGAGATCGACGGCTTTGCAGGAACAAAAGTAAAATATAATGGCCATAGTTATATTGCAGATGGACCTGCGTGCAAGGACGAAGTAAAAATTGTTCGGCTGGAAGAGTTTCTGAAAGGAAAACCATACAGGATCATTGAAGCTTATTCAGATAGTAAAGAGGAGATTTTAGACCGGGCAGAAAAGGCCTTCCTTGTTGAAGATGGTAAGATCTCTCCTTACAAATCTTCTGAATAATAAAAATATCTGCTGCTATCCTTTTTCCGACTGATATAAAGAAGGGCCCACAGAATCCTTAGCATCTTTTTCGGGAATTTCCTGATTCTCCACTTTTTTTAAGGCGATCTGGAAACTGGTGCCTTTGTTCAGTTCACTTTGGTAAACTTTGATCCTTCCGTTATGGTATTGTTCAATGATCCTTTTTGAAAGGGACAGACCTAATCCCCAGCCACGTTTTTTAGAAGTATAACCCGGTTCAAAAATAAGATTGTATTTGCTCTTTGGTATCCCTTTACCGGTATCTTTAATATAAATATAAACCCAGTTCAAATCCTGTTTTATTTCAATACTTATTTTGCCTTTTCCTCTCATGGCATCAATTGCGTTTTTAACCAGATTCTCTATGGTCCAGCTGTAGAGCGAGGAATTTAGGGCCACATATATTGGAGTATGCGGGGTGGTTATCTGGAATTCTATGAAATCTGAGCTTCGGTTCTTTATATAGGTGTAACTCTCTTTGGTAGCCTGGACCAATTCTGTTATAGTAAGCACCGGAGTGGACCCTATCTGGGAGAAACGTTCTGTAATAGTCTTAAGGCGGTCAACATCCTTTTCCATTTCAGCTATATAAGACCGGTCTACATTCTCTTCTTTGAGGATCTCTGTCCATCCAATTAACGATGACAGGGGAGTGCCAATTTGGTGTGCAGTTTCCTTTGCCATCCCGGCCCATAATTTATTTTGCTCGCTTGATTTGGTGGTGGTATAAAAGAAATAAACAACTCCTATGAACAAAAAGATAATAAGAAGAAGGCCTATAGGATAGTATTTGATCTTTGTAAGTAAAGGGGAATCCCCGTAATAAATATACTGGATCTGTCCCTGTCCAAGATCCATGGAAATAGGATCATTTTCTTCCTTTAGGCGTTCCAGATACCTGGACATATTTTCCTCACTGCCTGTTATTTCTTCAGGAATGTTTATGCCTTCATTAAATTTCCCATTCTCATCCACCCAAATAGTGGGGATGGTGGTGTTACTGTTGAGGACCTGCAGGGTAAGGTCAATATCAGAATCGTTTTCTGTTTGAGCCAAAGAAGCCTGTGCAGCTGCCCAAATTTCCATTTTATCCCGTTCATCTTGTTTTAGCCGTTCAAAGAAAATGGAGGTATTCCATAATATAAGCCCAACAATGAATAAAGAAGAAAGAATTATGAACCAGCGGGCAAGTTTTTTTTCGTCAGAAAAATTCATTAAACATATTTAGGAAGACTTAAATATAACCGTTTTCTGTTAATATTATTGTTGAAATACGGTTTTTCATTACTGCCGCTATTCGTTACCTTTGTGAAAAATTACGAATGCTCACTATTGATCCTAAAGAGGAAAGCACAGGTAAGAATCACCAGTATCTATTGGGTGCAGTAGGCCCCCGGCCCATTGCCTTTGCAAGTACGGTAGATGAAAACGGAAGGCCTAACTTATCACCTTTCAGTTTTTTTAATGTATTTAGTGCCAACCCTCCAATCCTTGTTTTTTCACCTGCACGGCGCGGAAGAGATAATACTGTAAAGCACACCTATTTAAATGCCAAAGCAACTAAAGAGGTTGTAATAAATATTGTAAATTTCGACATGGTTCAACAAATGTCCCTCTCGAGCACAGAATATGCTGAAGGGGTTAATGAGTTTGAAAAATCGGGATTTACGATGCTGAAATCAGATCTGGTAAAACCATTCAGGGTGGCCGAATCTCCCGCGCAATTTGAATGTAAGATTAATGAGATCATTGAATTAGGCAACGAGGGAGGAGCCGGAAACCTGGTGATCTGTGAAGTAGTGAAAATGCATTTTGATGAAGCCATTCTGAACGAAAATGGATTTATTGATCAGCATAAGATCGATCAGGTGGCAAGAATGGGGGGCAATTGGTATTCCCGGGCAAACCTGGGAATGTTTGAGGTTCCAAAACCACTTTCTACCTTAGGAATAGGTGTTGATTCAATATCTGAAGAGATAAGGCGCAGCGAGGTCCTCACCGGGAATGACCTGGGCAAATTGGGTAATGTTGAAGCTTTACCATCTACGGCAGAAGTAAAGGATTTTTTAGATAAGGATCCTGATGCTGCAGAAGTTGTAAATGAAGGAGATGATAAAAAGATCCATTCCCTGGCCAAAAAGTATTTAGAAAAAGACGAACCGGCAAAAGCCTGGAAATTATTATTAGCTAAAAAATATTAAAATGGAAGTACAAGGAAAGATTAAAATGATTGGAGAAACTCAAACTTTTGGGAGTAATGGGTTTAGAAAGAGAGAAGTAGTTGTAACCACAGAGGAGCAGTATCCACAGCATATTATGGTAGAATTTGTACAGGATAAAACAGATCTGCTTAACACTTATAAAGTAGGGCAGCCAGTGAAGATAGGTGTGAATTTAAGAGGCCGGGAATGGGTGAATCCGCAGGGAGAGACTAAATATTTTAATTCTATCCAGGGATGGAGGATCGAAAATTTACAGGCAGGAAGCCCCGGGGGGCAAGTTCCGCCTCCGGCAGATCAATTTGAACCTGCCCAGGATCTAAATGATGAAGACTATGATGATCTTCCGTTCTAAATGAACATGAGATTCATTTCAGGGATTAGTAAAAATATAACAAAAGCTTAGCGCCAAATAAGGATGCTAAGCTTTTTTAGTATTCTCTATTTTGGTACATTAAACAAACTGTTTGTTTTCTATGGACTTTTTCCAATCATACGAGAAATTTCCTTCCGTTGAAGAAGCCAACGAAGATGGCCTGCTTGCTATTGGAGGAAATCTGTCTGTGAAAAGATTGCTGGATGCCTACCACCAGGGGATCTTTCCGTGGTATGATGCTTCTCAGCCGGTGATGTGGTGGAGTCCTGATCCCAGGATGGTTTTATTTCCGGAGAACCTCAAGGTCTCTAAAAGTATGAAGCAGGAACTGAGAAAAGAAAAATTTAGGGTGACATTCAATGAAGATTTTGAAGCTGTTATAAATATCTGCGCTGCCATAGACAGGGAGGGGCAATACGGAACCTGGATCACTCCGGAAATGAAAAGTGCTTTTCTGAAACTGCACGAGTTAGGGATATCAAAATCTGTTGAAGTCTGGCAGGAGGATGAGCTTGTGGGAGGACTATACGGCATCTATTTAAAGGAGAAAAAGATGTTTTGCGGGGAAAGCATGTTTGCACGGGTAAGTAATGCCTCCAAGATTGGTTTTATAAAATGGGTAGAGCATCTTAAAGAAGAAGGGGTAAAGATCATCGATTGCCAGGTATATACATCGCATTTGGAAAGCCTGGGAGCCGAAGAAATTTCAAGGGAGGAATTTGTGAAATTCTTGCAGTAAAAGCAATTGGTAATTTGTTTAAATTCGGTTTATTAATTCTCTATTGAATTTTATGATTAAGACTCAGTTTCTACGATTTTTTATTCCTCTCAATTTTTTATCCTGCTCCTCTGATCCTGTTGAACAGCCTGTGAGGAAGCTAATGTAGAAACGGAAGTTATCTTATTTAACTATGAGCAGAATCTCGAAGAAAATACATTTGTGTTAGAGTTCAATGTAAAACATACCAATAAGTCCAATTTCCCGGTGAACGGGTTTTCCAGAATAGAAATAAAGAACATCGGGGACAGCTTTTCCTACATCTTTTGGCGGGAATCCAGAGAAATTTATTGCGAAACGATAGCTCCGGGTGAGGTGTGTCTCGATACTTTTTACAACTCAGGAGAGCTTGGATCTCCGGATATGTATGGACCTGATGGTCCTCCTATGATTGAATTGGTGAGCGCAACTTATGTTCTTTATCCCTAAAAGAAATTAATTATTTCAAGTACACCTCTATACTTCTTCAAACCTAAAACAGTCAATCTCATGATCATTAACCATCCCCGTTGCCTGCATATGGGCATAGATCACTGTTGATCCTACAAATTTGAATCCCCGCTTCTTTAGATCCTTACTCAGCCTGTCACTAATTTCAGTGGTAGGAGGTGCTTCTTTATATTTTATTACTTTGTTTTTGATGGGAGTATGGTTGACAAACCCCCATATATATTTACTGAAACTTCCAAATTCTTTTTGAATTTCCATGAAAGCCCGGGCATTTGTCACTGTGGCTCTTATTTTCAGCTTATTTCTGATAATTCCCGAATTTTGTAGAAGCTCCTGTATTTTTTCTTCAGAATAATATGCGATCTTTTTATAATCAAAATTATCGAGAGCATCCCTGAAGTTTTCACGCTTTCGCAGGATCGTGATCCAACTTAACCCTGCCTGAAAGGTTTCAAGAATTAAAAATTCAAATATACCTTCATCATCGTACAGAGGAACTCCCCATTCATTATCATGGTAGGCCTCATAAAGAGGATCCCCCTGGCACCAGCCGCAGCGTTGGAATTCTTCCATATTGCTCAGGGTTGAAAACGATAGGTAATTGTGCCAGGTTGGGAATCTCTTCCTGGCAGACTGCTGAAAACAGCCTGTGAGGCGTACTGCATGGCCTGCTCTGTTAGGCACTCATTACTGGTTGAGGAACTTCCTTTGTTGATAGAAGTTGACCGCACTCGCCCATCAGCATTCACTGTAATGTTAACCACTACCTTTCCTGAGCGGTCACAGGTATAAATAGGATTGGGAATGCTCCTGGCGGTTCTTCCCACCAGCGAAAATGATATGGAACTATTGTCTATTCCCCCTGTCTTTGTCGAAACATTTTCTGAGGTGCGATTTCCGTCCGATCTTTTCTTAACCTCTTTTTCCTGGCGCTGATAATTAAAAGTTCCCGAACCTGCATCGCTGTCTGCATCTGTAGCTTCTACCTGTTCAGCACTATTCTTTTCAAAGATCTCCTGGAGTTGATTATCAAAATTCTGATCCCGGGATTCCTGATTTTCGTTGTAGGCCTGGTGAGTTTGTTCTATTTGCCGGTTAGTTTGTGGAGTTTCTTCGGGTTCAGGTTCCTCTTCTTCAGGTTCCACGGGCTCTTCGATCTCAAAATTCTCCAGATCTACAAGAAGCTCCCGTTCTTTTGCAATGTTTTGAGACAGATTAAAGTTGTATAATGCCAGCAGGAGTACCGAGCAAAATAAACAGGTAATTATAAGAGCTTTATGTCTGTCAAAAAAATCCATATTTGTAAAACTGCCGAATTCAGGGTTTTATTCTGCGTTAAGGTAACAATTTTTCGAACGCTGTAACATCCAATGCATCCTCTACAAGAAACCCGCCAATTTTAGTCCTGCGCAGCGAAGAGAGGTAAGCCCCTGTTCCCAGTGCTTTGCCAAAATCATTGGCCAGACTCCTGATATAGGTGCCTTTGCTGCAAACCACCCGGAAATTTACTTCCGGAAAACGAATTTCGGTAATTTCAAATTCTGTTATTTTCACCTTTCTGGAAGGGATATCTACCTCCTCCCCGGCACGGGCAAATTCGTAGAGGCGTTTCCCGTTTTTTTTTAAAGCGGAAAAAACGGGAGGGATCTGGTCTATTTCCCCTAAAAATTCAAAAGTAGCACCCTCTATATCTTCTTCAGAAATATGATCGGTTTCAAAGGTTTTGTCAACATCTGTTTCCATATCATAAGAAGGAGTGGTGGCACCTAAAGTGAAAGTGCCGGTATATTCTTTTTCCTGCCCCTGGTATTCCTCGATCTTTTTGGTAAATTTTCCTGTACAGATGATTAGTAGGCCTGAAGCCAGGGGGTCCAGAGTCCCTGCATGGCCTACCTTGATCTTTTTGATATTGCAGCTTTTGCGTATTAGCCACCGCACTTTGTTTACCAGCTGAAAAGAGGTCCAGCCCAAAGGTTTGTCAAATAATAGGATCTTTCCCTCTTTAAATTCTTCAGCTTCCATTAAATTACGCTTAGAGGGTTAATATAGTAATGATAGAAGAAAATAAAGAGTCCAAAAACTATCCGGTAGTATCCAAATACTTTAAATCCGTGATTGCTCAGATAATCAATAAAGGTTTTTATAGCTACAATGGCCACAAGAAACCCTATTACATTGCCAATGATCAGTAAATTTACCTGCTCTGCGTTAAGCACAAATCCATCCTGAAAATAATCATATGATTTTTTTAAAGTGGCGCCCAACATAGTAGGGACAGCCAGGAAAAAGGAGAATTCTGCAGCTGTAGTTCTGGAAAGTTTCTGGGTCATACCTCCTACAATGGAAGCGCCGCTTCGGGAAACCCCGGGGACCATTGCCAGAGTTTGAAAAAATCCGATTTTTAAGGCGGTAAGGTAAGAGATCTTATCATCAGAAGAAGATTTAAACCACTCATCTACTTTTAAAAGAATAATGCCACCAATGATCAGGGAAATAGCTACCGTTAGCGGGCTCTCCAATAGTTCGTCAATAAGGTCACTAAACAATAATCCTAATACAACGGCGGGCAAAAAGGCTATAAAAAGTTTTTTATAAAAATCTATACTCTGAAAAAATCTTTTCCAGTAAAGAACAAGCACAGACAATATTGTTCCCAGCTGAATTGCGATGGTAAAAAGTTTGGTAAAGGGTTCCTGCGCAATTCCAAAATACGAGGAGACTATAATAAGGTGACCTGTGGAGGAAACGGGCAAAAACTCGGTAAGGCCCTCTACGATGGCCAGTATAATAGCTTGTATGTAATCCATTTAATTTTTGTCGGGGTTAACTAAAATAGCGTAGACTTCAATTCCAAAACCCAGCAGCACCAAAGCCGGTGCTAAACGAATGCGTCGGAAATTATAAATTTCTTCATTGAAAACATTCGGGTCATCACTTCCTCCTCCAGCCATTAGAATAAATCCCAAGGCGATCACCGCAAGGCCAATAAACATAAAGGTGTAATTCTTCTTTCCGAATACAAAATTCAGGTCTTGTTTATGTAAAGGTTTTGTGGTTTTATTCATAATAGGGTTTTAAAGAAGGCCTAAAGCGGTGCAAAGAAACTAAATTTTAAGGAGTCTGTCTTTCCTCTTATACTTTACTTTTACACCTTCCTTTATAATAATGTGAAGATCATTATTCTAATTGTTATAATATCCAAAGATGATAGCGCTAACTCCTACAATAAAACAGTAGATCGCAAAATATGAAAGTTTACTCTTTTTTACGATTTGTATCATCCAGGTACAGGCGGCTATCCCTGCAATAAAGGCCGCAATAAATCCTATGATAAGAATAGAAGGCTCTGTAGTGCTTTCTGCCAGGTCTCCGCTTAAAATATCCTTACAGATCTTACCTATAATAAGAGGTACTACCATAAGGAACGAAAATCTTGCGGCCTTGCTTTTGTCATTACCTAATAAAACAGAAGTTGAGATGGTAGCCCCACTTCTGGAAATACCAGGTAACATCGCAATGGCCTGCGAGACTCCTATTACAAAGGCATTGGAGTAGCTTACCGGTTTATTTGTGTTCTTTGCTTTGTCTGCCAGCCACAAGAGCAATGAAGTAATTAGGAGCATAAAACCAACAAATAAAATATTTCCCCCAAATAGGATCTCAAGTTCCTCCTCAAAGAAAAGGCCTATAAAAACGGCGGGGACCATGGAAAGAATTATTTTAAGTGAGAAGATCGTTTCGCCGTTCCACTTAAACTGAAAAAGTCCTCCCAGTATCTCTCCAATGTCTTTTCTAAAGACAACTATAGTACTCAAGGCAGTTGCAGCATGTAACACTACGGTAAACATCATTGATTCACTTGGAATACTTTCATCCCCCAGGATTGCTTTTCCAAGTTCCAGGTGTCCACTGGAGGAGACGGGTAAAAATTCTGTAAGACCCTGAATAACACCAAGAATTGCGGCATCAAATTCGTTCAATGTACTTATTTTTTGTCGGGGTTAACTAAAATAGCGTAGACTTCAATTCCAAAACCCAGCAGCACCAAAGCCGGTGCTAAACGAATTCTTCTAAAATTATAGATTTCTTCATTAAAAACAGTGGGGTCATCACTTCCTCCACCCGCCATAAGAATAAAACCTAAAGCAATTACAGCAAGGCCTATAAACATAAAAGTGTAATTCTTCTTTCCGAAGACAAAATTAAGGTCTTGATTATGCAGAGGTTTTTTGGTTTTACTCATAATTGGTTGTTTATAGCCACGAATGCACGAATATAAAAATGTTCTCGGGACGGCAATTGCAAATCGGCTCCAAAAATAACCAAAATCAATTACTTCTCTTCCTAATTTCCAAACATTAATAAGAAGAACAGATTTTATTCTTTTTTGTTTTTATAAGAACGATAAATTCGAAGGGAGAAAAAGCCACGAATGCACGAATATTAAATTATCTTTTTTATGCTAAAATAAGAATTGCTGTAACTATTAAATGAAATTTAGGGAAAATGAAGCTAATGCAAGTTAAAAGGATAAGCTACAAATGCACGAATTATAAAAAATTATTTCCTAACATTATAGACACAAAGAGATAGTGGTTGAGTAAGTATTTTTTAATTTTACAAGGAACAAAACAAAAACATTCGTGCATTCGTGGCTCACTTTTTAGCAGAAAGAAGAATTGAGAACTAAAAAATTATTTCTATTTTATTAATCATTTACCGTACACAAACCAATACATTCGTGCATCCGTGGCTAATTTTCCAGTACCCAATGATTAGACTTTACAATACTAATCTTTGATGAATTAATTTATCAGCCTCAAAATTCACCAATATAGCCAGTTTCATACCCGATATTTTCAAATAGTTTATACACTGAGCCACATGGACATCGTGAGTATGAGTGGTAGATTTAACTTCTAAAATGATCTTGTCAAAACATACGAAGTCGGCGAAAAAGTGGTGAGGGAGAATAGTGTCCTTGTAATTTACCTGATATTTTTTCTCCCGTTCAAATAAGATATCCCTGAGTTTAAGCTCGTATTCTATTGCATCAGAATAAACTACTTCCAGAAAACCTCCTCCTAATTGATTGTGAACTTCAAATAATACACCCAGGAGCTGATAACTCTCCTCTCTATAAACAATATTTCCCATTGTCAATTATCATTTTAGGTTAATTAATAAGTGACAGAAGGAGTAAAAAAGTAAGCCACTAAAGCAACAATAATTTAGAAAAAATTTTTGCATTAAGAGGTGAAAAGAAGAGAATAGGTAAATTTAAAACAGAAGAATTACAGGAAAATCCAATAAATATTCGTGCATTGGTGGCTAAATATCGGTTTCACAAGAAAATAAGAAAAAGAATGTAGTAAAGAATTATTCCCCATTTTCTCCATCAAACATAAACATTCGTGTATTCGTGGCTAATTCTTCCGGTACCACAAGAAAATGAGAAGGAGTCGATAAGGATATTTTGTTCCAACATCTGTTTCTACCCACCCCAATAAATACATAAACATTCGTGCATTCGTGGCTAATCTTCCACTACCCTAAGAACTAATAATATAACTCATCAGTTTTCAGATTCAAAAATCTCGAAGTAGCAAAGAAAGTACTCGCCCAGGTAATAAAGATGCCCATCAATAAGATTCCCATAAATAATGCTACAAGTAATTTCACATCAGATAATAATTCGAGTTCCGGAAAGCTGCTGTTGAGGTAGTATAGAACTATTGCCATTCCAATAAGGGCCAGTACAGCGCCAATAATCCCCAGTTTTACACTCTGCCAGATAAACGGACTCCTAATAAAATTCTTGGTAGCTCCCACCATTTGCATGGTTTTGATGATAAATCTTTTAGAATACACAGCAAGACGAATGGAGCTGTTGATGAGCAATACTGCGATAAAGGTGAAAATCCCGCTTATTACCAGCACCCAAAAACTTATTTTTTTGACATTGTCATTAAGCAAAGCGATAAGAGGTTTGTCATAAACCACTTCGTCTACGTAATTTTTTGAAGTTAGCTCTACTGCGATCGTATCTATTTGTGCAGGAGAAACGTAATCTGCCTTCATATAAAGATCAATGGAATTTTGAAGCGGATTATATCCCAGGAATTCCATAAAATCTTCTCCAATTTCAGCGCTATGGGCTTCTGCGGCATCTTCCTTGGAAATATAGGTGGTCGATTTGGTGTATTCAGCCAAAGCGAGGCTCTTTTTTAATTGTTCAATTTCAACTTCTTTGGCGGTATCTTTAAAATATACCGTCATCGCAATTTGTTCCTTAAAATGATCGGCTACTTTTTTGGTGTTAAGCACCAAAAGACCTAAAAGGCCTAATAAAAAAAGCACCAGGCCTATGCTAATGACTACCGAAAAATAGGACGAGATCAGGCGGCGTTTTTGATACTTTTCAAAAGATGTACTCATAAGGGGTTCCCGGATTTTGTGTAAAAATAAGAAAGTAAATGATACTCATTCTTTAAAACGTTCAAACTTTTCACTTTCGTACATTAAACGTATTTTTGCGCCAAGATCCCCGCATTTAGTGGATTATAGCAATTACTATAAGCTGAAAAAAGTCAGCAACTGAAATATATTCTGAAAATGAGTTACCATTTTAACAAGATCGAAGAGAAGTGGCAAAAATACTGGGCCCAAAACCAAACTTTTAAGGCTTCAAATTCTTCTTCTAAAGAGAAATTCTATGTGCTTGATATGTTCCCTTATCCTTCCGGTGCAGGCCTGCATGTGGGCCATCCGTTGGGGTACATCGCCAGTGATATTTATGCCCGTTACAAACGCCATAAAGGCTTCAATGTTCTGCATCCGCAGGGTTATGACAGTTTTGGATTACCGGCAGAGCAGTATGCGATCCAGACGGGGCAGCATCCAGCGTTGACTACAGAAGAGAATATCAAACGTTACAGGGAGCAGCTGGATCAAATAGGTTTTTCCTTTGACTGGAGCAGGGAAGTGCGCACCAGTGATCCTGAATATTACAAATGGACGCAATGGATCTTCATCCAGCTCTTCGAATCCTGGTATGATAATAAAGCAGAAAAGGCAAGGCCAATAACCGATCTTGAGCAGATTTTTTCTTCGGAAGGAAACAAAGAGGTAATTGCTGCCTCGGATGAAGATACCGAAATCTTCTCTGCAGCACAGTGGAATGCTTTTTCTTCGGAAGAAAAACAACAGGTCTTATTAAAATACAGGCTTACCTATTTAGCCGAAACTGAAGTGAACTGGGTTCCGCAATTGGGGACGGTGCTTGCGAATGATGAGATCGTGAACGGAGTTTCTGAACGGGGCGGATATCCGGTAGTCCGGAAAAAAATGACCCAGTGGAGCATGAGGATCTCTGCCTATGCAGAGCGTCTTCGTGCCGATCTTGATAAGATCGACTGGAGCGAAAGTTTAAAGGAAAGTCAGCGGAACTGGATTGAGAAATCGGTTGGGGCGATGGTAAAGTTTAACGTTCTGCCTTCATTCCCCTCATCCCCACCTCAGCACTCCCCAAAAGTAGTAACCCGAAAAATATTTGAAGAATTTGGCTCCCTCTCCGCTGGAGAGGGCCGGGGAGAGGATGATACTCAAATTGACAATAAAACGATCTCTGTCTTCACAACCCGTCCAGACACCATATTTGGAGTAACATTCATGACCCTTGCGCCCGAGCATGAGTTGGTGGAAAAGATCACCACTCCGGAACAAAAAGCGGAAATAGATGCTTATGTGCAGGCAAGTGCCAAGCGCAGCGAGCGGGAACGTATGGCTGATGTGAAAACCATTTCGGGAGCTTTTACCGGGGCTTATGCTGAGCATCCATTCACCAAAGAACCTGTGCCTATCTGGATAGGGGATTATGTGTTGGCGGGATATGGAACGGGAGCTGTAATGGCTGTTCCCTGCGGAGATCAGCGGGACTATGATTTTGCCAAACATTTTAATATTCCTATTAAGAACATTTTTCAGGATGTGGATATTTCTGAAGAAGCTTACACCGGAAAAGAAGAAGCCGTCATTACCGATTCTGACTTCCTCACCGGATTGCCTTATAAAGAAGCTTTACCCAGAGCCATTGAAGAACTTGAAAAAATTGGACAGGGGAAAGGAAAAACAAATTACAGACTACGCGACGCCGTTTTCAGCCGACAAAGATACTGGGGAGAACCTTTCCCGGTATATTACGTGAACGGAATGCCTCAAATGATAGACGAAAAATACCTGCCACTCCGCCTGCCCGATGTCGAAAAATACCTGCCTACAGAAGAGGGTGAACCTCCTTTGGGCCGTGCGAAAGACTGGTACTGGAATACAGAGACCAATGAGGTAGTCTCCCCTCCTTTGGAGGGGTCGGGGGAGGAGGAAGATCATGTATTTCCCCTGGAGTTAAATACCATGCCGGGATGGGCGGGAAGTTCGTGGTACTTTTTCAGGTATATGGATGTGGAGAACCAGGAGCGTTTTGTTTCGGAAGAAGCCCAAAAATACTGGGAGAATGTTGACCTCTACATTGGCGGTAGCGAGCACGCCACCGGTCACCTTTTGTATTCCCGATTCTGGACAAAATTCCTCTACGACCGCCAAATGGTTACTGTGGAAGAGCCTTTTAAAAAGCTGATCAACCAGGGGATGATCCTTGGGCAGAGTGCTTTTGTTTACAGGTTAGAAGGAGAAAACACTTTTATCTCAAAAAATCTAATAGAAGGGCAGTCTGTGCAAATGATACATGCTGATGTTTCCTTAGTAAATTTTTCAGATGAACTTGATATTGCAGAATTTAAGCAATGGAGACCGGAATTTGAGGATGCAGAGTTTATAACTGAGGAAAACGGGGCATACGTGGTTGGCCGCGAAGTGGAAAAAATGTCCAAGTCCAAGTACAACGTGGTAAACCCGGATGAGATCTGTAAGCAATATGGAGCAGATACTTTGAGGATGTACGAGATGTTTCTTGGGCCACTGGAGCAGGCTAAACCCTGGAACACCGCCGGGATCACCGGGGTACATAATTTTCTGAAAAAATTTTGGAAATTATACCATACCGGGTCTAATAATTCTTTCTACGTAAATGACTCCCCTCCTTCGGAAGGGTCGGGAGAGAATTTAAAGACATTACATAAGACCATCAAAAAAGTAACTGAAGACATTGAAGATTTCAGCTTTAATACCTCGGTTTCCACTTTTATGATCTGTGTGAATGAGCTTATGGCCCAAAAATGCGATCAACGGGAGATCCTGGAGCCCCTGGTAATTTTACTTGCACCTTATGCGCCTCATATCGCTGAGGAACTATGGGAGGAACTTGGAAATTCAGGATCTGTAGCCACGGCAACCTATCCTGTATATGAGGAAAAATTCTTGGTAGAGAGCACCAAGTTATACCCTGTGTCTTTTAATGGAAAGATGAGGTTCACTATGGAATTGCCTTTGGATATGAGCAGGGAAGAAGTGGAGAAAACGGTGATGGCAGATGAGAGAACGCAAAAGCAGCTGAATGGAAGAACCCCTAAAAAAGTAATTGTAGTACCCGGAAAGATCGTAAATATCGTAGGCTAAAGACAATCAAAGGTTTTACTTATATTTGAGCTATGGTGGAGTATTTATTTATAGGACTTGCGGTAGGGGCCGTGATCGCCTATTTTATTTTTGCGAGGTTCAACAAGTATCGCAACAAAGAGAACAGCAATGAGCAGTCTGTGATCCTTATGGACAAGATCAAAAGCGTTTGTAAGTTCATCACTGTTGAAGGCGACTTCTCTGAGATCTACCACTATGAAAATCTGAAAGACAAATACGTGAGCCTTGTGCTTGGAAAGAAAAAGGCCATTGTTTTGATCAGTGCCAAAGCACACGTAGGTTTTGATCTTAGCAAGATAAGAATGTCCAGTGACAATGATAATAAAAGGATCATCCTCACCAATTTTCCGGAACCGGAACTGCTCACCGTAGAGACCGACTTCAAATATTACGACAAGAGAGAAGGCTGGGCAAATCCTTTTACCACTTCAGATCTTACGGATATCAACCGGGATGCGAAAAAACATATTGTCGATAAAATCCCCCAAAGCGGATTACTGGAAAAAGCACGAAAAGAAGCTTTAACTACTATTCTGCTCATGGAAAAGATTGTGGAAACCATCGGCTGGAAACTTGATTACTCTGCCCTGGAAACCGATGTAAAAGATCAGCCGAAACTGCATTAAAAGCCACCTTAGAGGTGGGAAAACGGAAATATTTAATGGAGGAAAGTGAAAAGTGGAAAGAGGAAAGTCTGAAGGCAAAACAAAAAAGCACCCCTCCTTATTCAAGCTACCGTGTACCCACAAATATATTATCTTAAGCCTATGGATCATAACATACACCCTCAGGCATTTTTCCCTAATTACAAGGGATATTTTAAAGACCAGCGTTTAGAACGAAGAGGTCAGGAGTTGTGGAGAAGGTTGA
>JAGXIL010000024.1 GCA_024635655.1 Gillisia sp.
AAAAGAGAATTTTCATCATGGCAGGATATTATTAAAGTGTGTTGGAAATAGGTGCTGGTGTTAAATATCGGGTTTCTTATGCAGGATATCAATATCTACTTGAGAAAATAAAAAATAAATATTGCTGAGGGGGACAGCTTTAATTTCTATATGTAAAATTAGAAGCACCAAATACCAATAAATTACAAGCACCAAATTCCAAGCACCAAATACCAAATACCAAAAATTAGAAGCACCAAATTCCAAGCACCAAAATCCAAAAAAATAAAATAGCTTAAAAATTGTCACTCTTTATTTGAGGGTCTGGCATTCCTGTCTCCTCTGAGTAATTCGTTTAAATATTTTCTGTCCATTTTCCACTCCTGCCTTTTTAAACCGACAACTGACAACTCGCCAAAACTATCAACTCTCTACTCCTGCCTTGCCGGCAGGCAGGCTACTCTTTTTTAAACATTTCATATACTAAGGATTAAAACCTAATTTGTAAGCAATCAAAAAGGATAAAAATGCTGTGGATATTTATGCAGGTTATGAAACGGTTAAAAAAGAAAAGCAAAGCCATTCCAATGCTTTTTTTAATCTTTGCAGCACCCCTTTCTGCTCAAACGGTGTATCCCGTAAAATTCGCCACGCAGGCAGATGTTAAGATTCACGAGGTAAAATTTGAAACCCAGGCCGACCTGAAAGTATTTCGTGTGGCCTTTAAGAACCAGGCAACAGATTGCAGCGGATTGTGGTATTATACCAATTTTGAGAATCAGGTACAATGGAAGATTTTCTTCACTGATTTTGAAACTCAGGCCAATCTTAAGATCTTCTACGTAAAATTCCGCAACCAGGCCGGCTGGAGAAATGAAGAAAAGAAACATCTTTTTTGCAATAATTCCAATTAATTATTTTTTTGACTAAAGACTGAACACTAAAGACTAATAACTAACCACTAACAAAACCCCCTTGAAAAAGCTCCACATATTATTTTTCATCCTTTTCCTTTTCTCCAATAACCTCCTCATCGCCCAGGTAAAGATCTCCTCCTGGAATCTTGCGAATTTCGGAAAGACAAAGACAGAGACCGAAATCAATTATGTTGCTGAGGTTCTGAGGGATTTTGATGTGGTGGCACTGCAGGAAGTAGTGGCGGGTTATGGAGGCTCCCAGGCGGTAGCAAAACTCGCAGATGCCCTGAACCGAAAAGGCGCAAAATGGGATTACGTGGTGAGTGATCCTACTGAAAGTACTCCTTATGCTACAGAGCGTTATGCGTTCTTATGGAAAACGGCTAAAGTGAAGGGGGTGAGGAAAGCCGGGCTGGATCAGAATTATGTGCATGAAATCGACAGGGAGCCTTATATGATGGATTTCAGCTATCAAGGAAAAACTTTTACGCTGGTAAGTTTTCACGCTATTCCCAAAAAGAAGCAACCGGAAACAGAGATCAAATACTTCAAATTTCTACCGGGACATTACCCAGATAAAAACCTGATCTTCCTTGGGGATTTTAACGTACCCCAGAGTCATACGGTGTTTAATCCACTTAAGAAGATCGGATATAAACCTGTCTTTACAGATCAAAAGACAACAATGAAAATGAAATGTGTAGGGGAGGAATGCCTGGCATCAGAATATGATAACATTTTTTACAATTCCAATGAACTTCATTTAGTGAATTGCGGAGTGGTTTTAATCTATAAGAATTTCCCCGATATGAAAGCCGTGCGGCGTATTTCAGATCATATTCCGGTATGGGCAGAGTTTGATTTTTCTACGGAAGGTAAGGAGGGGCAGATGTTGTTGTTGGAAAAGTGATTGGAGTACTGGCGAGAAGGTTTGAACTGATCAAGAAGGTTAGATGCTGAAACGAGCCTGTCCTGAACTTGTCGAAGGGTTCAGCATGACGTTGCTAGGAAAACAACTTTCCCACGTCACCCTGAACCTGCCTGCCGGCGAGGCAGGTTTATTTCAAAGTCTAGCTTGCTTAGAACGGGGTACTAACTAGGAAGTATGAACTGATCAAGAAGGTTAGATGCTGAAACGAGTTCAGCATGACGGTGCTAGAAAAACCGCGTTGCCACGTCACCCTGAAATAAGCCTGCCAGCGAGGCAGGCTTATTCCAGGTCTAACTTACTTAGAAAAAGGAACTAGCTAGAAAGTATGATCTGATCAAGAAGGTTAGATTGTGAAACTAACGTGTCCTGAGCTTGTCGAAGGGTTCCGCATGATGGAGCGAGAATGTGTTATAAGGATAAAAAACGCACTTCACAATATAGATCCAAAAGCAATTTTAACAATAGTTAACAACTCAGCATTTTTTTGTAAGTTTATTTTATGATAAAAGCCGTAATAATTGATGATGAAATAAATGCCCAGAATTTGTTGGAAAAAATCCTGGCCAGGTATTTTCCAAATAAATTCAATATTGTGGAAAAATGTATTTCGGTAGATTCGGGGGTGGTCGCCATTGAGAAATACGAACCGGAATTGGTGTTTTTGGACATTCAAATGCCTGAAAAGAGTGGTTTTAAACTCTTCAAATATTTTAATCTCATTAAATTTGAAGTTATTTTTACCACTGCCTACAACCAGTTTGCCATTAAAGCGATCAAGCGGAGTGCGCTGGATTATTTAGTGAAACCAATAGATCATTTAGAGCTATCTGCAGCCGTAAAAAAGTTCGAAAAGAAAAATGAAGGGCATTTCGCCCAGAAAAAATTATCGTTATTACTGGAGAACCTCAACGTAAATGACCAGAACGTAAGTAAAATTGCTTTTCCAACAATTGAGGGATTTGAACTCATACACACAAATCAAATTTTATATTGCAAGGCCGAAAGTAATTACTGCAGCATAAAAAAAATTGAGGGCATTACTAAAACGGCTACCAAAACGCTGAAATATGTGGAAGAAATCCTTCCTACAGCTTCTTTTAAAAGAATTCATAAAAGTTACGTAATCAATTTAAATTACGTGGTGAGATATAACAGGGCAAATAAGGAAATTGAATTAACCAATGGAGAAAAACTTCCTGTTTCTTTCCGAAAAGAAGAAGAGTTTATAAATGCCATTCTACAAAATCAATAAACTTTTCCTCTTATTTTTTCTATGGTTCAGTTTAGCCATCTCTCAAAATTATCCCGGTAAAAATTATACTGCAGCCAATGAGTTGCCAAATAATGCCGTAAGGTCCTTACTGGTTGACAGCAATAATATTCTTTGGGTCGGAACTGAAAACGGAGTAGTAAAAAAGGAAAATGACGTATTTACTTACTTTTTTGAAGAGGATGGATTAGCTCTCAACAGCTGTTGGGCCATTGCTGAAGATAAAAACAACAATTTATGGTTTGGCAGTTACGGCGGAGGAATAAGCATTTATGACGGATTTAAGTTCAAAGTTATTTCAGAAAAAGATGGCTTGGTTCACAACGAAATTACCAAACTATATTTTTACGGAAATTATATGTATGTGGGAACCAGTGACGGTGTTTCAATAATTGACGTAAATAATTTTGAAGTACTTTCTTTAAATATTCCCCCCGGTGATGAGCTTTTCAGAATTCAGGATTTTTTCGAGTACAAAAAACAAATTTACGTTGTCACTTATAATTCAGGAATTTTTAAAATTCAAAATAAGAATGATCAGCCGGCTCTGGTTAAAGTAAATCATCATAAAAATATATATTCTGTTTTAGTTGATGGTGACAGTATCTACAGTAGTAACAAAGGTTTTTTTACAAAATATCCTCTTGCCGGTTATGTGAGTGAAAAAGATTCTCTTCCCTTGAAAAAACGTGGTCATTCCATTATTTGGGATCACGTAAAAACCGGAGACCATAAAATTTTTGCTGCAGCCTGGGGAATTTATGATAGTAACGGGGGAATTTACGAACTGGTGGATGACAGGTTAATTTCCAGGGCTTTCGAGTTTAATATTTCAAGCAAAGAAGTAATCTCCCTGGCTTATGATCCAAATTTCGAAAAATTATATGTGGGAACCAAAGATGCCGGATTGTTTGATATCGCTTTGAATCCTCAAATTAAATTCCATGAGATTGAAGAAAAAAATATCTCGGGATTTGCTAGAACAACAAATTCTTCCGCAGTATTATGCAACAAAGGTCTTTTTATAGTTGGTGATAAAATTGAACGTATGGTTACTCTGTCTCAACTAAAAAAATGGCAGGAAAGCTATGTGAAAAACACCAACTTGCCTTTACCGAAGCACCGGGATGATTTTTATGAACTGGACTATACTACAAAGGCTGAGGATATCAGTTTTTATGACGTAAAAGTTTCCGGAGATATTTATTGGGTGAATACCAACATCGGAGTCTTTGCCATTAAAGGTTCCGGGAAACTGCATCGTTATTTACCCCTGCACACAGAAGAGATCAATTTTACTCCGGCCGGGGATCTTATAGAAACCAATCCTTACGGTGGCGTGAGAGTGTATAGTGATCTGGACGCTTTTCAATATTCCCATTTTGATAAAAAAGATTCCCAAACCCCTACCATGGTGGTGAGCAGTTTACAGCAGAAAAATAAAACTTATTTCTTATCAATTTTTTCAGGCCTTTATGTGTGGGATAACAATGAATTTAAATCCTATTTGAACAGTGGAATATGGGAGGAAAAAAAATTGAAACACATTACCTCTTTAGAAAAAAATATCGCCCTTTCAAATGAGTACGGGGACGTGTTTATTGTAAATGACGAAGCATCCTTTAAAATTTTAAAGAAAATACCCCGGGCGGAAATTCAGGGGAATTCTATTTCTTTTCTGAAGGACTACCAGGGAACATTAATAATTGGAACAGAAAAAGGATTAACAATTTATAAAAACAACCGTTACATATTCTTAGATAAGGAACAAGGCCTGGAACAACCTTTATTGTGTGCCGAAGTAAGTCAAAACTTTTTGTCTATTGGAACCAATAACGGATATTATGTTGTTGATCTGGATGTTGTTAATGAAACTAAGGCTTTGGTAGATGAAATAACACTGAAAGAAATTTTTATCAACCATAAAGAATTTTATTTGGAACCATTAACCGGAAAGGACAGGGTAAATTTAGCGCACAACGAAAATACGGTAATGCTTAAATTTAGTACTAATGCTCATCCTTATCCGAATAAATTAAAATATCAATACCGTTTAAATACCAGTGAGTCCTGGAGTTTTGCTTCCTCCAAACCGGAAATATTCCTGCCTTCTTTACCAACAGAAAATTACAATGTAGAGGTAAAAGTATTAGATGAAAGTACCGGTTTAAGTTATACCAGGCCCTTGCTGAACATGGCAATACTTCCTCCTTTCTGGAAAACCTGGTGGTTTGCTTCTCTGGTTACAAGCATAATAATTCTAATGATTTATAGTATTAATAAAATTCAAATAGGGCAAACCCAAAGATTTGAAGCACAAAAAGGATTGATCCAGAAACGTTTGGAAGAAACCAAAATGGAAGCGCTCCTGGCGCAAATGAATCCGCATTTTATTTTTAATGCCATGAATTCTATTCAGTACTATATCATGGACAACGAGATAGATAAAGCGACTGTGTTTTTAGGAAATTTCGCCAAATTGATCAGGCTTAACCTGGATCACTGTACCAAACCAACTATTTTATTGACTGAGGAAATAGAATATCTGCAATTGTATATTCGGGTTGAAAATACGCGCTTTAATAATGCAGTTAAAGTGATATTTGAAACAGATCCTCTAATAGATATTTACGAAGTAGAAATTCCCACGATGTTATTACAGACTTTCGTGGAAAATGTTTTTGTCCACGCATTTCCTGCGAGCATCACAGATCCAACTTTAAAAGTTTCTTTTAAATTAGTGTCAGAAGGTATTTTGCAATGCAAAATTGAAGACAACGGAATTGGATTTTCCGACACCTCATCCAATAGACTGCACGAATCTAAAGGCGTTAATTTGGTAAAAGAACGCCTGACATTGTTGGGTTACAATGTCGAAAAAGCAGTACAAATAACTTCTGTGAAAAATAAAGGCACCTCCATCATCCTTTTACTAAAGGTCTAACGATTACTTCCAAATTGCACACGTTTACTAAACACCTATTATTTGCTTTAACAAAATATTTAGTTTTGACAGAAATTAGGGGAAGCTACAGTCGTCGCTCCCGGATTAGATATTATAAGTAGGGTTATGATGTTTTTTCTGGGGCAATACTAACTGTTCTTTCCCTTATTTTTTTAAAGTTATATTCCGAATTTTTAGAGCGATTTATATTTAGATTTATTGTTTAATAAGTATTAAACTGATTAGGACCAGGACTTTACTTTACATGGATTCCCTGTTGTTCCTTTCCCGCAGAAACCGCTGATTTAAAACCGCGGATATTCGCAGAAGATCTTGTGAGAATCTTATTTCTAATTTCACGAAACGGTCACTCGTATTCAGTACTCCACAGTTTGTTATTTTCTTAGTATTAGTTATTAATGGTGGTTTTTTAATTTTATATTTTCGCCTAACGCCTAACGCCTAACGCCTAACGCCTAACGCCTAACGCCTAACGCCTAACGCCTAACTCCTTTACCTTTACTCTTTCCCCACCCTGGAAAGTATCAAATGCGTAGTAGGCTCCCCAAAATTTACGAGCTTATCGATAAATTGCTGCAGGTGAAGCTGGTCCCGAAGGGCCACGCGGATATGGAAATTGTGCTGCCCGGTTATCCTGTAGGCTTCTTTTACCTCGGGATAGGACTCGAGTTCCGATAGGGCGCTTTTGAACTTTCCACTAAAGATCTTTAGCATAATAAAAACTTCCAGGTTGTTTCCCATCAGGGCCTGGTCAAGGCGAAGGGTGTATCCCCTGATTACGCCGGAATCCTCCAGTTTCTTTATACGTTCCCTTACCGAAGAAGGAGAGAGGAAGATCTGTTTGCCTATTTCGGCAAAAGACAGACGGGAATTAGACTTTAAAATATTGATTATTTTGAGATCTGTGGCATCTACCATTGAAAAAAGGCTTTAAATATCAAAAATACTCATTTTAGTTTAAAAATAGGAAATACAGCAGTTGATTCAACTTCTTCAGGCAATAGCTAAGGTTTAAATTTGTGTCGCTATAAAAAATTAGAGAATTGTGGATTTAAACATTTTGATCATCCTTGGGATTGCGATCTTTTGCGGATTTTTCGTTCAGACGCTTATCGGTTTTGCCGGCTCCCTTATCGCTTTGCCCATCCTTCTGTTCGCCGTGAAATTGCCCGATGCCATAGCCTTTATTTCCATCTTTTATTTGTTTTCAAGTGCTTTTATGGTGCATAAGGAATGGAAAAACATTGATAAGGATACCATTCTCAGGCTTACGTTGACCTCGGTAATAGGAGTGGTCCTGGGCATTATCGTTCTCACCTACTCAAAACCCGCAATTCTGCAAACCGGCCTTGGGATTTTCATCCTTTTATACGTATCCTACGTGGTCCTGGGGAAAACAGAATTAGCTATAGGCAGAAAGACCAACTGGGCCTTTGGGGTAATGGGAGGTTTCTTTTCCGGCGTCTTTTCTACAGGCGGGCCTTTATATGTTATTAGCGTGAAAAATTCGGTGCAGGAGGCAAAAACCTTTAGAGCCACGATGATAGGGGTGCTTGCTCTGGTGACCTTGATCAGGATCCCGGCTTTAAGTATAAGTGGTGTACTGGACCTGGATCACGTAAAGATGAGCCTGATAATTTTACCTGTTTTCTTCCTTGCGCAGTTCCTGGGAACAAAACTGTTTCCGAAGGTAAATGAGGTGCAATTCAAGAGGATCCTGCTTTTCCTTTTATGCCTTTCGGGAGTGGCGTTAATCTTTTAAATATACTGATGTTTAGATATCTTATGATGTAGAATAGGGGTTAAATTAATTCCTTTCCCCGCCACTAAAGGAAAGGAAGGGATTTCAGGCGAACTTGTTTATAGACTAAACATTTATTGAAGTTATCCCATTTTCCCCGCCACCCTTTAGGGAGGGGCAAAGCGGGGGAAGAGTTGTTACCGCTATTCTTTTTAAGAAAGTTTGAACTGAAACCTCACTGGTCTTGTAGATCTGTGAGGTTTGCTTCTCCACCAACCTTATTTGAAGATCAATTTATTGGCCTGTTCAATTTCTTCCTGAGAGATGGTGTGCGGACGGTTGTCGTAGATCTCAACCCGCACCGAAGCATTCATTTTATTCATAATATCCCCGGTTTGCTGCACCCTTTCCACCGGGACGTGTTCATCTGGATTTCCCGACCCTATGAACACCGGAGTGCCTTGCAGGTCTCCGCTGTATTTATCCTGATCAAGGTGGTCTCCTATGAGTCCCCCGGTAAAAGCGGCTACCCCTCCAAATTTTTCGGGATATCGGGTGACGTATTCCAGGGTAAGGCAGGCACCCTGGGAGAACCCAAGGAAGTAGATATGATCTGTAGGGACCCCCTGGTCTTTTATTTGTTCCACCAGTTCTTTCACCACGTCCAGGGCAGAGGATAGCCAGGGTTCATTTTCAGAGGTGGGAGCCATAAATGACTTGGGATACCAGCTGTTATTGGTGGCCTGAGGTGCTACAAGCGCATATTCCTCTACATTTAAGTGTCCCCTCATGGCAAGGATATCTTCGGCGCGTGCCCCGCGGC
This sequence comes from Gillisia sp., assembly GCA_024635655.1. Lineage (GTDB taxonomy): Bacteria > Bacteroidota > Bacteroidia > Flavobacteriales > Flavobacteriaceae > Gillisia. Next base: position 8,627 of record JAGXIL010000024.1, read on the forward strand.
CGTGGAGCATGATCAATATTTTTTCAGCTTCATTAATTCCTTTTCCTGCGCTTTGTATGTCTTTGGTGTGCATCTTTTTTTAATCTTTAGTGGGATCCAACAAAGGATCGTAATTAATAAATCAGGCCGGAGAGGGATCCATCAGATCCTCCCCTACGTTTTAACCTTATTTAGTTTGTATTTATTTCCGGTAAAACCTTTTCTATCTGTTCCCTGGAGCTCTTATACCTGTCCGGTAACTGCAGACTGCTTCCTAATTCTTCCACAGTCTCATCTGTTGCAAAACCGGGATTATCTGTTGCGATCTCGAAGAGGACTCCGCCGGGTTCCCGGAAGTACAGGGAAAAGAAATAATCCCTGTCGATCTTTTCAGTAATATCCAACCCATGTCTTATAACCTTTACCCTATACGCCATCAGGGTCTTTTCATCTTTTACCCTAAAGGCCACATGATGATTTGTCCCTCCGGCATTTAAACCGGCTGCAACCTGAGGTTTTTCGTGCAGGTCTACAATTGCAGCTGTCTCTATGGCATCGGTCTTGAACCGGTGCAGGTTATCTTCCTGCCCCAAAAATTTATATCCGAAGATATCGGTAAGGATCGCAGCTGTGGCTTCAATGTCGTTCAGGGTAAGGGTGATATTGTGGAAACCTTTGGTGGCCACTTCCTCCTTTACTTCTGCTGTCACCCAGGGCTTCCGGTTGTCGTTGGTTTTCGAAACGATCATTTCCAGGTTCAGGCCATCAGGGTCCTGAAAGGGTAGAAATTGTTCCTCAAATTTTTCTGAAACTTCGCCATGAGAAACATTAAATTTTTCAAACCGCGCTTTCCAGAAATCCAGGCTGCCTGCGGGTACAGAATAGCCTATTTCAGTGGCCATTCCCGCCCCGTTTACTCCCTGCCGTACCCGTGGCCATGGGAAAAAGGTGAGGATGCCGCCAGGGGTTCCGTTGCCATCTCCAAAATAAAAGTGATAGGTCTTGGGGTCATCAAAATTTACCGTTCTTTTTACCATTCTCAGGCCCAGCACTTTGGTGTAGAAGTTGTAATTGCGCTGGGGATCTCCTGCAATAGCGGTAATGTGGTGTATTCCTAAAATGCTGTTGTCCATAAATCGAGTTTTGTTCACAAAGTTACCTTCTATAGAATGAAGAAGAGTTGATATAAGTTAATAAAAAAAAATGACCTGCTTCCCCGGATTAAGAATTGATTGCGAGCCGGGGAGGGGATGGCGGTAAAAGATCTTTTGGGGAGCTTGATAACTATTTCTTTATCTCACCAGGAGACCTCACAGATCTTGGAGACCTGTGAGGTCTGGCTTTGGGGTTTTCATTCCCATTCCTCTTTTATGGTATATTTAAAAAAACAGCCCGGGAAAATTTTCCCGGGCTGTTTTTATCTTTAAATATGGTGCTTAATTATTATCTTGTTCAAAAGATGCTTTAAGTCTTTCCTGAAGTTCAGGATCGTTTTGAAGCTGCATAGCGATCTCCTGGTATCTTTCAAAAGTCATATCCAGGTCAGATACTATGTCTTCCATTTGTTGCTGAAATCCTACCTGTCTCTTGTCAATTTCAGTAGAAATATTTTCATACTGCTCTTTTTCTTCATCGGTTGCTTCTACCGGGGTGGCAGGGTCTACCGTTGCCTGGTGTATCTCGTTGAAGCGTTGTATCTGCATCCCCTCTTCTTCAACTACTCCTGTGAGTTCCTGCTGAATTTCCTGATTCAACATTCTCATTACCTGAAAAGCCTGGGCAAATTCAGCAAGTTCTTCATCTGAAACCTCCGTCTGTTGCACTTGAGGTTCCGGGGCGGGAGTCACCTGGGCAAAAGTTGCGGTGCTTCCGAAAGCAAAAAACAGCATGATCGCTGCAATTCCGTTCAATGTCGTTTTCATAATTATCTTTTTTAATTGATATTTTATTTTGAAACCCAAAAATAAAAAGTTTCTGTGGGAGATAATAATTATATACTGTTTTCAGGGGAACTTTAGCACCGTTTTAACTGGAAATCAGATGAAAGTTAATTCAATACTAACAATTTGGGCGCTTTTTTGATCCGGAAAAACTTAGTTTTTCAACTGTTCCTTACGGTTTTATGTTATTTTTCAGCCGGATTATCTTTGTTATCGTGGTCATAGGTAACGCCGAGAAAAAACATAAAAATGCCGTAGCAAATGGTACCTATGGCTACCAGGATAAACGACAAGTGATTCACGTGGTCTCCAAGGAAATTGAAGGCTTTATCTGTATTCACCACATCCCCGGCATCTTCAAGGAAACCTGCTTTGATAAAGAAAAAACCAATGATCCCTATGATGATCCCCCTGGCCAGGTATCCTACCCAGGCAAGAGAATGGATCAACTTCTTGGTGTCTTTTCCAAATTGAGCAATATTTAATCGCTCCTTATATCCCCGGGTTACGCCGTAGTGAAATTGTACAATGGCGGTAAGAGCAATGACTACCCCCAGGGTAATAATGGCCACATCGCCCCAATTTTTCTGCAACATGCTTCCTACCATCTCACGCTCCTGTGTAGGTTGCCCGTCCTCCTGGATCTGGCTTACCCCGAAGATCACCATTACTGCAGAATAAGCGATCAAAACATCTGCAATCGAGCTAAGGCCAATGCCCCATCTTCTTAAGATCCCTTTCCACGATCCTCCATAGTTGTAGGGATCGTTAATTGCCTCATATATACGCCAGGCTATATAGCTCACCGTTCCCAGCAGCACAATCCAGACAAAGATCTTGCCTGCCAGGTAATCATACATAAATGCAAGAAGACTTCCTTCATCTGCTCCTCCCTCCTTAATTTGTAAATAGGAGAGGATGGCAATGATTCCAATTGCTGAATAAATTAATCCTGTGGAAATGCAACCGTAAATAGGTAGATATCTAATATAAAACTTACGCTTTTTGCTTTGAGCCATGCTTTGCTATTGGAAAATAAAGCTACAAAATTACTGTAAAACAATTTTAAAAGACCAAAGTCGGGTTTCTGGTCTCACGAGTCCAGCACGATCTTACGACTTCTCCTTTTGAAGCTATAATATATCCCGGAAATTTGTACTTGATCTTAACAGCCGGTTTCAGGTCATCCTTTTAAAATTCCATTACTGAAACTACCTCCAGGGTTAGCGGTTTTCCTACCTTTTCTTCGATCCTGGCCTTGATGCGTTTCATGTTTCCGGGTTCAATGGCATCTGCGCTTACTAGTTTGACCGAAACCGTAAGTTGCTTTCCAAATCTCACTTTTACATCCTTGACCACTACCTCCTCTATTTGAGCACCCTCAAGCGCCCGGGTAATATTTGCCTCCTGGAGAATACGGTCAAAGGAAAGGGAAAGGGGCACCATGACCAGTACCACAATTACCAGGGTATAGATAAGTCCCATCTTTGCTCTCTTAAAAGGTGCAAAACCAAGAAATAAAAAGGTGATCCCGGCAAACATGATGATTCCTGCCAAATTGGTGAGAAACAATAAGAAGGCCCCTGAAAAAACATCCCAGTCCCACCAGCCTATGCCTATTCCGGCAACAGCAAGTGGCGGAACCAGGGCTACGGCTATAGCCACCCCGGCCAGGCTTTTTGCAATTCCCTGTTCTGCGTGAGCGTAGGCTGCAGCCACCCCGGAAACTACTGCTATTCCCATATCCAGTAGGTTTGGGGATAACCGCGCTTCTATTTCAGAAGTGAGGATTTCCAGGGGGATGATCATACTTACCCCTGCAGCAAACAGCAGGGAAACAAAAGTGCCCGCTGAAATTGTAGTGATGCCCGTTTTGAGCATTTGCGTATCATAACGTACCATGCCCATAGAAAAGGATACAATGGGGGTTATAATAGGGGCAAGGATCATTGCTCCAATGATCACCGGGGAAGAATTTCCAAAGAGGCCAAAGGTTGCAATTAGCGTTGATAGGATCATCATGATCATAAATGGGGCGGTGATCCGGGCTTTTTCCCGAAGTACCTTGAACAGTTCCTGAAATTCCTCTGTTGTAGCCCGTGGCAGAAAAGGCAGTTTTCTTTTAATAAGTTCCTCCCGTTTCCTTCCTGATGGTAATCTATCGGTCTTAAAACTCTTTTTTACTTCGGCTCCCTCTGTTTTAGCAGTGTAAATACTGTCCTGCATAAGGATCAATGCCTCCTTTTGTACGTGTAGTTCTAATTCGAGTGCAGTATGGCGAATTCCGTCAATGGTAAATTCGATCTCCTGTTCATCCTTGATCCTTAGATTGGAAGTCTTTATTTGTCCTATAAAAGAGGGGAGTGTATCCATGGGCCTCCTGGCCGGGATAAGGCTGCGCAGTAAAAACCAAAACAATTCTGAAATATTTTGAGGCGCGAGAATGAAAACATGGAACATTCCGTCATTGATGGCGCTTTGGGAGATCAGCCTTTTTGAAACTACAGAGTTGAGGGGGTGTTCCACCACGATGATCCCAAGCGCTGAGGTTTGAGCAATTTTTTCATCATCGGCACTAAGAAAGTAGGAGCGGTGGGATAGGGATGGGATCTTACGTATGTTTTTAATAAAGGTCATTGCCTCACTGGTAAAATTGTTTTTCACCGGTACCTTGGTCAACGCAAACACATTACCAATATTAATTGCCTGAAATACCGGTTTCCCATTGCAAAAAAGCATATCGAGCTTTTGCACCCCCTTGCTCTCCAGGATCATTCTTATAGCTTCTTCCATTTTACCCGAAATACCCAAACCTTTGGATATGTGGATATTGCCGGGGTGGGGAAGTACTCCAACAGGCCAGGGTTTTCCTGCTGCCAGTTCCAGGAAGGTTCGCAAATTCTCATCGTCCAAAAAGGTGATGAATTTTCCTTCCGCATCGGGCTCGAAATCATCGGGAAAGGGAAAGCTTAAAAGCCGGAACAGGTCCTCCCTAAATAAAGGAACTACATCTTTTTCTACTTGTTCTTGTTCTTCGGAAAGGTGTAGAATATAATGCATATGATCTGCTGGTGTATTTATGGCTGAAAGATACTAATATTATTGGCCATACTCTTGCTCTGAAAAACTCATTTAAACCGTAAATTCTGCGGAAGGAGCCTGCTAAAACGGAAGCTTTCCACCGAAAAAATTGGATCAACTTAAAAATTAGAAAAGCGGAACTTTAGATAAAGACATTGATGATCTTTAGATGCTGAAGCAATAATATGGTCTTTGCGTCCTTGATCTCTCCGGAAGCTACTTTCTCCCAGGCTTCCTCAAAATCCATTTCCAGGACTTCAAAATTCTCCTGTTCCCCATCAGCTCCGCCACCTTCATCCATTTTCTGCTCTTTAGAATATTCAGCTGTAAAAAAATGCATGAGTTCTGTAATTGAACCCGGGGACATATAGGCTTCGAAGATCTTTTCTGGATTCTTGATCTCATACCCGGTTTCTTCCCTTGCTTCCTTAACCGCACAATCCTCAGGGGAATCCTGTTCCAGTAGCCCCGCGCAGGCTTCTGTCAAATAACCCCCGAAATTTCCGTTCAAATACGTGGGAAGACGAAATTGCCGGGTAAGGATCACCTTTTTAGTTTGCTTATTATATAACAAAACAGTGGCTCCGTCTCCTGTATCGTAGCTTTCCCTGGACTGTTCTTCCCACTCCCCATCTTTGTTTTGGAGCTCAAAAGTAAGCTTATTTAAAATTCCCCAATCCTCTGATAATACTTCCGATTTTCTGACTTTTATAAATTCTTTCAAGATGTTGTTTTTTGCATGTAGTGCCGAAAGTATAAATTTCACAAGCTCTTTTTTCTTATTTATAATATCTTTAATAAAAGATTATGCTCTTTCGCATTTACCTTTACCTGCTCCTGATCTAAGCTGAAAATCCGCGGTACCCGATTTGCTTCCGGAGACCATAAATGATTATCTTTACCTTTAAACGCTCCTGTAATGAAAGGATTTAAGAATGCATTTATTATTATGACTATAATATTGTTCACAAATTTTTCGTCTGCACAAAATCAGTTCAACTTCAACAAAGACCACGACGCCCTGTTGGTAAAGGATCTTGAGGCAGCTGCCAATTTTTATAAAAATATCCTGAAGCTGGAAGAAATTCCCAATGGGGGTTTAGGAGACCATATTAGATGGTTTCAACTTCAGGACAAGGTTCAGATCCACCTAATTAAGAGCGATGATGAGATCTCACAGCATAAAGGAGTTCACATGGCAATCAATACAAATAATCTTAAGGGTTTAATGAAGTATCTGAACTCTAAAAATATTCCCTTTGAAAACTGGCCGGGGGAGAAAGGAACTACCAATTCCCGCCCCGATGATGTGAAGCAGATCTACCTTCAGGATCCCGATGGTTATTGGATCGAGGTCAATGATAATTCGTTGTAGGGTTTGGGGAGTGGAGAGTGGAGAGTGGAGAGTGGAGAGTGGAAAGTGGAAAATTTGGTATTGATTTAAAGCGTTAGATGCTGGAACAGGTTCAGTATGACGCGTCGATAATAGCTGTAGGAGTTAAAGTGTCCTCCCTCTCGTCACCCTGGATTTATTTCAGGGTCTATTGGGTTAGAACGGGGAACCTGCGAGGAGGTTGGTAGTAATTAAGAACGTTAGATGCTGAAAGAGTTCAGCATGACGCGTCGAGAATGAGCTAAGTGGCTGTTGTTACCGGGATATCACGATGATTCTCCTTTAATATTTACTATTCACATTCAAAACACTTCTCAAGTTCGGGGCTGAGGTCGAGGTCTTCTGAGCCTTTGAGGGGTTCCTCAAGTACTCCTTTTTCCTGGATAAGGTTCCTGAATTCTACTGCGTGGGCTACAAGGTTGTCCCTTCGGTGTGCGATCTTTTCTGCTATTTCCGGTCCGTCCAGCTCATAAAATGCTTTGGGCCAGGTGCGCAATGCCGCATATATTTTTTTATCGGTAAGCATTTTCTGAAGATCTTCTGCTTCTTTTATAAAAATCTCTTCAGGAGTATCGTAGAGGAAATAACGGTCATTTGAATAAACCAAACCTGGCATGTGGTCTATCTCCTTTTCAAAAGGACGTACCAACGGTTCTATACTTTTGTGGGAAAGGATATTCGGAATTACTCCCTGCAGCTTAAAGAAAACGTTATCCCTGTCACCCGGCAGCGGATGCGCCAATAGCATACTGTCCTTTTCAACCAGGACCCAGCCGTACTGCTTGGCATGCCGGTCCCAGTCGCCAATGAGCAGGTCAAATAACCGACTTTTTATATATTCGCTTTTGTCTATTTGTAGACGCGCTCCCAGTTCCATTTTTAATTCCTGAAGGTCGTCTGTCTCCACAAGTTCCTTCACACCTTCAACAGGAGTGGGATTTACCTCTCCTTCTGTTTCCAATTCCAACAGAAAGAGGCGGTTACCATATTTCTCATTAAAATCTCCCAAAAATTTCTGTTTTGGTACAAATACCGGCCTCGGATATGTATGCAGCACCCCGGCAGCTTCGGCTAAAGCCGCTGCTGCTACCGCCCCATAAGGATGACTCGCAGAAATGGCGTCTGTAATTATGTTTTCCAGGCCAAGTTTACGGGCGATCTCCGGCACATGGCTATCCGGATCTTTGTTGATGCTCCTCAGGCTGTACATAACCCCATCGGAACTTTTTAACTTTAAGGAAGTGGTTTGTGAACCCCCACCTTCTTTAATTATTATCATTCCGCCGTGCAGGGTGTCCAGGAAAACCACCGGAATTTTAACCGGGGTAGACCAGGCTTCCCTGTAATTCTCTCCCTGCATAGCCTCCTTCAGAAAATTGCCCCGGTATAAAGTACTGGCAGCAATTAAAACCGAATCATGCTTCCGGAAATTTACTGTTTCCAGGTCCTGCGTATTCAGGATCACAGCGGTGTTTTCTTCAGACTTTCCTGAAACAGAAAAGTAGACCGCGCCTATAAAAAGGATCATCAGGAATAATAGAAGCCATAGGATTTTCTTCACTTTTAAAGAATTTTCTGTACCAACAGAGAAGAAAATTAGTGAATTTTTTGACAATGAGAGAAGGCCGCGATTTTTAAGTTTTAAGATCAGGAGGAACTTCTGTTAAAATCATTCTCACTTATGATCTCCCATAATTTGCCATTATGTTTAAGCAGAAATAAACTTTCAGCCTTAAAATCCGCCTCGTATTCTCTGTCTTTAAAATCTTCCCACACCCGCTGAAAATTCTGCCGCCCAAGATCACGGGTTGCTATGGTAAGATGGGGATGTATGCTGTGCTGCTTATCTTTGGCATGTACAAAAGGAGAAATTCCCTCCTGCAACCGGTCAAAAAGATTTATAACAGGTTGTTTATTGATAACCTCTGCAAAAATAGCGCGTTGATCAAATCGGCCAAAGCCCGAAATCTTAATTATGAAAGCCTGCTGTTTTTCAGAAAAACTTTCGAGAAATACCTTTAATTCCTCCTCAATGGGTTCGGGCATTTTGAAAGGCCTTTGCAGGGTGATATGTGCAGGGAGTTTGAGGGCGTGTTTCATTTGGTACTTTTCCCTCACTTCCTCCTTTAATGATCTTATCTCATCTTTAATCTTCCCCGGAGGAATAAGTGCTACAAAATAAAGGCTCATCTTCTGCTAATTTACTATATAAGTTAGCAAAAAATGAGCAATATTTTCAGAAACTAAAATCTTAGACCTTAACGGTATCAAAATCCAGCTCCACCTGGTTTCTTACCAGATCTTCAAATTCTTCCCTTTTTCTTATCAAATGGGCTTCACCGTTATACCAAAGCACCTCGGCGGGACGGTAACGGGAGTTGTAATTACTGGCCATGGTGAAACAATAGGCGCCGGCGTTGTTAAAAGCCAGCAGGTCTCCTTCTTTGATCTCGGCAATTCTCCTGTTATTTCCGAAGGTGTCGGTTTCACAGATATATCCCACTACCGAATAGAATCTTGGCTTTCCATCGGGATTGGAGATATTGTGGATTTCATGGTTGGAACCGTAAAGCATGGGCCTGATCAAATGGTTGAATCCGCTGTCTACCCCTGCAAACACGGTTGAGGTGGTTTGCTTGATGACATTGACTTTGGCGACAAATTTCCCTGCTTCACTCACTAAAAACTTTCCGGGTTCAAAGGCAAGGGTAAGTTCTCTGCCATATTCTTTACAGAAATCTTTAAACCTTCGGGTAAGTTTTTCTCCGAATTCTTCAATATTGGTCTCAATATCGCCGGGCTTGTAAGGCACTTTAAATCCGCTTCCGAAATCGAGGAATTCAAGGTCTTTAAAATGTTTTGCGGTATCGAAAAGAATTTCAGAAGCATATAAAAACACTTCAATATCAAGGATATCGCTACCGGTGTGCATATGTATCCCGTTGATGTTCATTCCGGTGTTCTCTACAATGCGCAGCAAATGCGGAATCTGATGTATCGAGATCCCGAACTTGGAATCGATATGCCCAACCGAAATATTAGTGTTTCCACCTGCCATCACGTGCGGATTGATACGTATACAAACCGGAACCTTGGGATGCATCGTTCCGAACTGTTCAAGTATAGAAAGATTATCAATATTGATCTGAACCCCCAGTTTCGTGACTTCTTCAATTTCTTCAAGGGAAACCCCGTTTGGAGTGTAAATGATGTGAGATGGGTCAAAACCTGCCTTTAGCCCTAATTTCACCTCTTGTATGGAGACGGTATCCAGTCCTGCACCCAGGCTTTTCATTAATTTCAGGATTGAAATATTGGAAAGGGCCTTTACTGCATAATTGATCCGCAGGCTTTCAATATTGGAAAATGCGGAAGTCAAACGGTCATATTGACTGGTGATCTTTTCAGCATCATATACGTATGCCGGGCTACCAAAGTCGGCTGCAATTTTAATCAGGTCTTGATTGTTCATCTTCTGTTTTTATAAAGTGCAAAAATATAGAGGATTTCCTTAAATCTACAAGGAATGTCAAAAAATAACTCATTCCAACAAAATGTACAAAATTTACAGTTTTGAAAGAGAAGAGGGGGGGAAGATGGATGCCCCTGCAGAACCTTTTATTCTATGGCCAATACCGCCTGTTCCCTTTTCCGAAGCACCAGGATTATTCCAAGGGCAATAAAGACACCCATTCCTGCCATTGCCGCTCCAACCAGGGTTGCAGATGCAATGCCGTATCCCATGGCTATAGGTAAACCTGCAAAATAAGCCCCGGAAGCATTACCCACATTAAATGCGCTTTGATTCAAAGAGGATCCTAACATTTCTGAACCTTTGGCAGTTGTGATCATCGCCATTTGTATAGGAGTGGCAAGACAAAAAGCAAAGGTGCTTATTAGAAATGTCAGGACCAGAACAGCAATTTTATCTGTGGCAAAAAATGTATTGCTTAGAAGCAATATGACCATAATTACAAGGGTAATTACCACTGCATTAATTGGAGAGAACTTCTCTGCCAGTTTTGCGCCAATGAAATTTCCCACTACCATCCCTATACCCGCCAGGATCATCACGTAGCTTACAATACTTTCAGGATGCCCGGCCACATTGGTGATAAGCGGGGCTATGTAACTGTACCAGGCAAAAAATCCGCCGGTACCAATGGTGGTTAAGAAAAAGACCATCCACAATTCGCCTCTTTTCAGCACCTTCAGATCTTTTCGCAATCCGTTGGAGGAAGATATAGGCAGGGCGGGCATCCAAAAAATAACACTTAAAACAGCAAGAATTCCTACTATTCCTACGGCCAGAAAAGATACTCCCCAGGAGTAGGATTGCCCAAGATAGGTGCCTAAAGGTACCCCCAGGACATTGGCTACCGTAAGGCCGGTGAACATCATAGCTATAGCCTGAGCCGATTTACCCGGTTTTGCCAGTTTTCCAGCTACTACCGCGCCTATACCAAAAAAGGCACCATGGGGGAGTCCCGACAAAAACCTCATTACCATCAGGGAATTGTAATTATATGCATAGGCAGAGAGGGTATTGAATATTGTAAACCACACCATAAGCCACATCAGGATCTTATGGGCAGGCCATCTTCCGGCTATTCCGGTTATGACCGGGGCTCCAACCACTACTCCCATGGCGTATGCTGATATAAAATGCCCCGCCTGGGGTATGGTGATGTCTAAGTCTTCTGCTACATTGGGTAAGATCCCCATGATAACAAATTCTGTCATTCCTATCCCAAAACCTCCAATGGCTAATGCAATGAGTGCTTTCTTCATTTTGACTAAAAATTAATTTGCAAAAATACGGGAGATAAACAATACAAGGTAATTTTTAGGGGATAAAATGCTAAATCGATATAGCTGTCAGGCCTTGTTTTTAGGTGGAAATGTTCTATAAAAAAACTTACAATCAAGGTACTGCCTTTATGAACCAGGTTTAAATAAGAGATAGAAAAACCCTGCTATTTAAGTGGTGGAATCGAAAATTCCTCTATTATTTGTTAAAAAGAACATATATTATAAGGTAACATCTAATCTTAGGGTTAAAAAATATTGGTACAATCCTTTTACATTTGTTACTTTTGTCAACCGTAATAAATACTGAAGTAAAAGCAGATTATGAACATACACGAATATCAAGGAAAAGAAATTTTAAGCAGCTTTGGAGTGCGCATCCAGCGTGGTATTGTTGCTCATAATGCAAAAGAAGCAGTAGATGCTGCAAAAGAACTTACTGAACTTACAGGAACCGGCTGGCATGTGATCAAAGCCCAGGTCCATGCAGGAGGACGAGGAAAAGGCGGGGGTGTAAAACTTGCCAAAAATCTTAAGGAAGTAGAAGAAATTGCAGGACAAATTATAGGTATGAACCTTATTACGCCTCAAACTTCTGCTGAAGGGAAGCGGGTTCACCAGGTTCTGGTAGCTGAAGATGTTTATTACCCCGGGGACAGTGAACCTGAAGAATATTATATGTCTGTGCTTCTTAACCGTTCAACTGGCCGTAACATGATCATGTATTCTACCGAAGGTGGAGTGGATATTGAATCTGTTGCTGAAAACACTCCGGAACTTATTTTTACTGAAGAAATTGACCCATCAGTAGGCTTAATGCCTTTCCAGGCCAGAAGAGTTGCTTTTAATCTTGGCCTTAGCGGAAATGCTTTTAAAGACATGACAAAATTTGTGATGGCGCTTTATAAGGCATTCGAAAATTCAGATTCTTCTTTATTTGAGATCAACCCGGTCCTTAAAACTAGTGATGATAAAATTTTGGCCGTTGATGCTAAAGTTACTTTAGATGATAACGCCCTTTACCGTCATAAAGATTATGCAGAGATGCGTGATATTCGTGAAGAAAATGCAACTGAAGTAGAAGCGAGAAAAGTTGGCCTTAGCTACGTAGATCTTGACGGAAACGTAGGATGTATGGTTAACGGTGCCGGACTTGCCATGGCAACTATGGACCTTATTAAACATGCCGGGGGAGAGCCTGCAAACTTTTTGGACGTTGGAGGAACTGCAGACGCAAAACGAGTAGAAGAGGCTTTCAGGTTGATCCTGAAGGATCCTAAAGTAAAAGCGATCCTTATCAATATTTTTGGAGGAATTGTAAGATGTGACAGGGTTGCACAGGGTATAGTAGATGCCTATAAAAATATGGGGAACATCGAAGTGCCGATCATTGTGCGTCTTCAGGGAACCAATGCTGATATCGCGAAAGAACTTATAGACAATAGCGGACTTGGGGTACACAGTGCAGTTGAATTTCAGGAAGCAGCAGATAAGGTACAGGAAGTGCTTAGTTAACGACATAATTCGTATATAAATCAAAATCCCGGTACTTCCGGGATTTTTTGTTTTTATATGTTGAGAGGACAGAGGACCAGGTGTCAGGCTGAGCTGGCGGTAGCCACGGTCGAAGCCGGGTTAATATTGATAATTTTGAGGTAGCCAGAAGGCCTCTCCTTCTACCATCTTATGGCGCCAATCCTATTTAATAACTGAAAAAACCAACCTCGTCCTGCGGACACTCCTCTCTGGAGGGAACTATTTGACCGGAATTTATCATTTTTCTTTAACTTATGTGAACCTCCTCAATGGTAGGCGTTTAAGCAAAGCTCCAGAGGAGCGGTATATTTATAGAACAACGGAAAAAATCAACAAATAAGCAGGAGCGGCATATTAATACCCTGAAAAATCATCATGCTGTCTGTTTTCATTGAGGATGTATGCGGCTCCTCCGGAGCTCTAAAATCAGTATTGCCAAATACTTTCCTAATTATCAGATTAGGGTTTTAAGTTTAACGCTAGTTCGCCAACACACCTTACCCTTTCAAGCCTCCTTCGACCAGGCCGCAAGACGTTTATTTAATTAAAAAATGATTTTCGTGCGGCCGCTCAGGATGACATTGTGTTATAATGGCCATAGTCAGGCGACCTGAATCAAATTTTTAAAACACGTCAGTGGTATGCTTAAAGCAAAGCTCCAGAGGAGCGGCATGTTTATAGAACATTGGAAACAATCCACAAATAAGCTCCGGAGGAGCGGCATATTTATACCATTTTCCCAGGATTAAATGTTTTAGTTCAAAGTTGTCTTTACCTGGGGCTACTTTCCACTAGCGTCTTCTGAATCCGGGATGGTTTTGGCCTCTTTCTTGGGCATGGGGCCTCGTTTGTAGATTACGAGTCCATTGAGGAAATTGCGGAGGAACTGGTCGCCGCATTCCATGTATTTTGGGTGGTCCTCAGCTCTGAAGATCGCTCCGAGTTCACTTTTAGTGACTTTAAAATCTACCAGGGAGCAGATCTCTACAATATCGTCATCACGTAATTTAAGCGCGACGCGTAATTTTTTAAATATGTCGTTGTTTGATAATGCCATAGTGCAAAAGTAAGAAATTCCGGGGTCTATTGAAAAAATGAAATTGCTCATATCTGTGCCCTTTCAAATTTGCCTCAAAAGGTTTTTTTTTAATTTTCCGGAAAAAACGTTTCCTTTGGATATCTGCCGCACCAAAGAGACCTTAGAAAAGTCAATCTCCTAAGTTGCTGCAATTTTGAGCCCCATACCTATGAATGAACCAGGAACAATCTCTGCTGAAGATCTAAAATTTTACACCCTTTCAAATAATGCCGGAATCTCTGTCACATTGCTCAACCTTGGAGCCGGTGTCTTTGATCTGTTAGTTCCCGATAAGGATGGAAATCTTGTAAATGTAGTAGTAGGTCCTAAGAACAGGGAAGATTATCTGCTGCCTGAGTATCTGCAGGAAAACCGCTGTTTTGGATCCTCAGTTGGCCGGTATGCGGGAAGGATCTCCAACGGGAAATTCCGTATCAACAATGAATCCTTCCAATTATCTGTAAAGGACGGGGTTCACATGCATGGAGGCAGTCGGGGTTTACAGCACAAGTTATGGGAGCTTGAGTCACAGGACAAAGATCGAAATGCTATTTGTTTCAGTTGTTTATCTGAAGCAGGGGAAGAGGGCTATCCCGGAAATTTAAAGGTACAGGTCACCTATACCCTTACAAAGGAAAATGCACTGGAGATTGAATACAAGGCGGTTACAGATAGTTCCACTCCCGTAAATATAACCAATCACACCTTTTTTAATCTAAATGGCGGCGGTAGTGTTAGCGATCACGAACTAATTATCAACGCGTTACATATTCTTGAAGTCGATGACAGACAACTGCCTACAGGTGAAATTGTCAATTTAAGAGGCCGGCCAAAGGATTTTTCCTTTAACATGAGAATTGAAGAGCAGGAAATTGATGATACTTTTAAACTGGAGAAATCCGGTGACTTTGCGGCAACGCTTTTTGCCTGCAACACAGGGATCAGAATGCAGGTGAAAACTAATCAGCCTGCAGTGGTTATTTATATTCCGGAGGCATTGCCTAACAAGTGGAAGTATAAAAACGAAGTTTTAAAATTTCCTACTATCTGTATTGAAACTCAGAATTTTCCCGATGCCCCCAATCATAAGCATTTTCCTTCAGCCATTTTAGAGCCGGGTGAAGATTATGTCAATTTTTCCTCTTATAAATTCAGTGTAGAAAATGAGAAAGAATAAATGTACTAAATACGATTATTAAATATAAAATTTTATATTTATCCACAATAATAAGCATCTATGGTAGGAATTTTATCGTTTGTTGGTTTTACTGCCCTTGTGGCCATTTTTGCTTACCTCTCAACCCGAAAAACCGACGAAACTTCCAGTGACGGATATTTCCTTGGAGGCCGGAGTTTAACTGCCGGGGTAATTGCAGGTTCGGTACTGCTAACTAACCTTTCTACGGAGCAGATCGTGGGATTAAACGGACAGGCCTTTAGTGAAGGGATCCTGGTGATGGCCTGGGAAACTCTGGCAGCCATTGCCATTGTAATCACGGCGTTATTCCTGCTGCCCAGGTATCTCAAAGGCGGACTTACAACCGTGCCACAATTCCTGGAAAGAAGATTTGATAAAATGACCAAGACCATAGTTTCGGCTTTGTTCCTTTCAGGATATATGATCATCTTTTTACCAATCGTGCTTTATTCCGGAGGATTGGCCCTCAGCACCATGTTCGGCGTACCGGAAATGCTCGGCATCTCTGATACCGCTGCCCTTTGGCTATCGGTATGGGGAATTGGGATCATAGGATCCATTTACGCCATTTTTGGAGGATTAAAGGCGGTGGCGGTTTCGGATACCGTGAACGCCATTGGTTTATTAATAGGGGGATTGATGATCCCGGTTTTTGGCCTTATGGCCATTGGAGATGGCGGGATCCTTAACGGACTCGAAGTATTGGTAGAATCCAATCCCGAAAAATTTAACTCTATAGGAGGGCCTGAAGCTTCAGTGCCTTTTAGTACAATATTTACCGGAATGATGCTGGTGCAGTTGTTTTACTGGGGAACCAATCAGGCCATTATTCAACGTGCCCTGGCTGCAAAAAATTTAAGGGAAGGACAAAAAGGGTTGATGCTTGCTGCTTTTATAAAGATCCTGGGGCCCATTATGGTGGTGCTTCCGGGGATCATAGCTTATCATATGTTTCAGGGGGACCTCGCTAATGCAGACCAGGCTTATCCTGCCCTGGTGAATGCGGTTTTGCCGGCTCCCCTGGTAGGGTTCTTTGCTGCTGTACTTTTCGGGGCGATCCTGAGTTCCTTTAACTCTGCGCTGAACAGCTCAGTTACCCTTTTCGGATTTGATATTTACAAGCAGTATTTCAATGCAGAAGCCACGGAAGAAACTGTGGTTAAAAAAGGAAAACAATTCGGGATCTTTCTGGCTATTATGTCTATGTTCATCGCGCCTTTAATTGCCAACGCGCCTATGGGCTTGTTTGGATATCTTCAGGAAGTGAATGGGGCCTATAGTATTCCTATTCTTACTATAGTGATCGTTGGATATTTGAGCAACAGGATCCCTGCACTCGCTGCAAAAATTGCCATTTTCAGTGGGGTGGGTTTTTATCTCATTTATCTGGGCCTGAAGTATTTTGTAGTGGAAGAGGGATCCCTGCCTCATTACCTGCACGTCATGGCCATACTTTTTGTGCTGAACATCACCATTATGTACCTTATCGGAAAATGGAGGCCTACAGAAGTTGCCTATGTTGATCAACACACCAAACAAGTGGATATAGTGCCGTGGAGCGCTGCAAAACCTGTGGGTATAGGAATTGTTACTCTGGTAATCTTTATCTATGTCTATTTCGCGTAGACCGGGTTTATAGATTCCCGTTCTATGATCGAGGTTTTCAGCACTTCCTGCAAAGGTTAACAAGGCTGTTATTGACATTCAGTTCTTAGAGGCTTCTCTACACTGCATTGCTACTGTTTATTATAATGTACTTCTGGTAAATTACTCAGGGTCTCTGCCGCCTGTTCTGCAGTAATATCCCGCTGGGGGCTTGCAAACAGTTCATAACCCACCATGAATTTCTTTACCGTTGCTGATCGCAGCAGCGGCGGATAAAAGGACATATGGAAATGCCACTCGGGATACTCATCTCCCGTAGTAGGTTGCTGGTGAATTCCGGAAGAGTAGGGGAAGGAGGTTTGAAATAAATTGTCGTAGCGAATACAGAGGGCCTTGATTATTGCAGCAAAAGCCTCTTCTTCCTCAGCATCCATTTGGCCCATATGCTGAAGGTGTTTCTTCGGAAGGATCATTACCTCATAAGGCCATATTGCCCAATACGGAACCAGGGCAACAAAATGTTCATTTTTAACCACAATACGTTCATCCAGTTCCAGTTCCTGCTCCAAATAATCCTGAAGCAGACTCCTCTTATTAGCATCCCAATGCGCTTTAAAATGCTTTCCCTTTTTCAGTACTTCAGAAGGAATGGATCTCTGTGACCAGATCTGGCCATGGGGATGCGGATTGCTGCACCCCATGGCATCCCCCTTGTTTTCAAAGATCTGGACGTAGTTGATGTCTTTTTCAGCACCTAACTGTGCATATTCATTCCTCCACATTTTAATTACCTTTTGAATTTCCTCAACCTCCATAAGCGGAAGGGTAAGGGAATGATCGGGAGAGAAACAAACTACCTTGCAAATTCCCGATTCAGATTCTGCCTGCAGTAAACCTTTTGAAAATTTCTCTTCAGAGCCATCCGGCATCAAAGCCGGAAAATCATTTTCAAAGGTATAGGGTTCTTTATAATCCGGATTCACCTCTCCGCCCGATCGGCTGTTGGTAGGGCACAAATAACAGGTAGGGTCATATTTCGGCCTAACCTCCGTTACCGCCTGCTCTGTCTTTCCCTGCCATGGCCTCTTTGTGCGGTGCGGGGAAACCAACACCCATTCGCCGGTTAAGATGTTATACCGTCTGTGGGGGGCTTCGTTAAAGGTGCTGTTCATAGGTGTTATATTAATATTCAAATTTCAAGGTAATTTCAAGGGTCAAGGATCAAGTTTCAAGGTTCAGGTTTCTGGTTTCAAGGTTAAAATTCCAAATTCCAAGATCCAAATTCAAGGTTCAAGAATCAAGGCTCAAAGTTCATGTTTCTGATAAAATTCCCAATTTTCATGCTATAAATTCGAGGTTTCAGGTTCCAAACTTCAGGTTTCAGATTCAGATTTAAAGAACCAAAATTCTAACCTCTGGTTTTAAATTCCGAGCTCCAAATTCAAGGTTCGAAATTTCAGGTTAAAAATAAACTTTCGCGATAGGGAGCTCCAGGTCTTTATCACCCATCTCTTACTCTTCACTCCTAACTCTTAACCCATAACTAATCACCAATCCCTAATCCCTATCCACAACAACCCCTTCCCCCGCAACTACAGTAATAAATTCGGGAGGGAAACCGAATTTCTTTTCATAAGCTGAAGATATTTCCTTCTCAAATTCTGCTATTTTATCTTCTACAATAATATTGATCGTACAGCCGCCGAAGCCTCCGCCCATCATTCGGGAACCGTAGATGTACTCTTTATCTTCAGTATAATTTACCAGAAAATCCAGCTCTTTACAACTCACTTCGTACAGATCCCGAAGTCCATAATGCGACTGGTACATTAAGTCCCCAAATTTTCGGAGATCTCCGGCTTTTAAATTTTTACTTGCCCCGATGACCCTCGAATTTTCTTCAAGAACATAGAGCACACGGTTGTATTGGGTTTCTGAAAGTTGTGTCCGGAAGGAATTCAGCATCTCAAGATCAACATCCCGAAGCGTTTTAACTTCCTGATTCTTCTGCTGAATTATCTCCAGCGCGGTTTCACATTCTGCTCTCCGGGTATTGTATTCCCCTTCCGCCAGGCTGTGGGAAACTTTAGTATTCACCAGCAGGATCTTACATGATCCAAAATCGGCAGGAATGTATTGGGCTTTCAGATCCAGGCAATCCAGCAGGATCAAATGTCCGCTTTTGCTCATTACCGAGGCGTATTGATCCATGATCCCGCATTGGGAACCGACGAAATTATTTTCTGCTGCCTGGGATAGCTGTACGATCTCAAATTTAGAGAGCCCCAGGTTAAACAAGGCGTTTAATCCGGTGGCAAGGCCACATTCCAAAGCCGCAGAAGAACTGATTCCCGCTCCTATAGGAAGCTCGCTCTTCAGTCTGCATTCAAATCCGCGGAGTGTTTTGCCGCGCTTCTGAATTTCATTTACCACTCCCAGAATGTAATTTTCCCAGGTAGAGCTACTTTTTGCAATTTTATCCAGGTCAAACTCCAGGTGCGAATTATAGGTCTCACTAAAGACTGTGCACGATTTATCCTCTCCATTGGCCCGCAGTTCAAAAAAGATCTTTTTATTAATCGCGGTAGGCAAAACCAAACCTCTGTTATAATCGGTATGCTCTCCAATGAGATTGATACGGCCGGGGGACTCAACTGTAATCCACGTTTTTGAACCGGATTGTAATGACATATTTCTTATTTTTCAGTAAAGAAAGCTTCTTTAGTTTAAGATTAATTTTCAAAGATAATTAATGTATTTTATACATTAATTCTTTATTAAGAAAAAAAGTGGTTTTTTTGTGTAGGTGATCTTCTAATACAAAATATATGGATTCAGAATTACAGGATTTTTATGTACATCAGGATAAAATGTATGTTGCTACAGATTGTATAATATTTGGGTTTGAGGATGGAAAAATTAAACTTTTAGTTTTCAGGAGGCGGGTAGAACCCATTAAAGGGGAGTGGTCGCTTATTGGAAGTTTTGTCAAAATAGATGAAGATGTACAGGAAGCGGCAAAGCGGGTTTTGACAGAAATCACAGGTTTGAAGAATGTATTTATGGAAGAGCTAAAAACCTATGGAAAAGCCGACCGTGACCCCGGTTACCGATGTATCTCTGTAGGGCAGTACGCATTGATACGTATCAATGATTACGATAAAGAACTCGTGGAGAAACACGGCGCCCACTGGTATGATATTAAAGACCTCCCAAATCTTGTGCTGGACCATAACCAGATGGTTGCTGATGCTATGGAGCGTTTAAAGCAAAAAGCCCGGTACCAGCCTATAGGCTTTGAACTGTTACCTGAGAAATTTACTATTCCCCAACTGCAGCAGTTGTATGAAGCTATATATCAAAAGGAGCTGGATGACCGGAATTTCCGAAAAAAAGTACTGTCACATAACGTGTTGATCAAACTTGAAGAGAAGGATAAAACCACCTCAAAAAGAGGGGCTTTTCTTTATAAATTTGACCATAAGACCTACAATAAATTGCTGAAATCGGGTTATAACTTCGAAATTTAAATAAATTTAGAAATATTCATTGTTGTATACTTACCTGATAATTTTATTCAATGCTAAAAAAGCAAGTGAATGAGTTGTTTTTTCAAAATTAATTGTAAATTTTACGTTTATAAAAAGGGGTTTGAGGCACCCGATGTGAAGACAATATTTAGCACTCGTTTATTTCCATCTTAAATAAAAATTATGAGCAGTAAATACAACCGCAGAGATGCAATAAAAAATCTGGCACTGGGAACCGGGGTTCTAAGCCTGGGAGGCGTTATGAGCTCATTTGCAGCTATAAGTTGTGAAAATGAAAAACCACAGCAAAACCTTAAAGGGAATATCAACCATGCGGTTTGCTGGTGGCCATATAATGACCTGGATTTTGACAACTTCGCGAAAGAGTCTTCAGAGTTGGGAATTCAAGCCATAGATCTTTTAACCCCGTCGCAATGGGAAACAGCAGAAAAATACGGACTGAAATGTTCTATGGCTACAGATGATTTTGCAGTCATTGAGCACGGTTTTAATGACCCTGCCAATCACGCTGCATTGCAGGAAAATTATAAAGGCTTAATAGATAAGGCATCAGAAGCAGGAATAAAAAATGTGATCTGTTTTTCCGGAAACCGCCGCGGTATGGACGATGATACCGGAATTGAAAATTGTGCCACAGGGCTCATTCCGCTCGTGGATTATGCAGCAGAGCGTGATGTGGTGCTGGTGATGGAACTTTTGAACAGCAAAGTAAATCATCCCGATTATCAGTGTGATCATACAGCTTGGGGTGCACGCCTGGCAGAAGCGATGGGCAGAGAAAATTTCAAACTTCTTTACGATATCTACCACATGCAGATCATGGAAGGAGATGTTATTGCCACCATTCAGAAATACAACAAGTACATTAATCATTATCATACGGGAGGCGTACCGGGGAGAAACGAGATCAATGAAACTCAGGAATTGTTTTATCCTGCTATTATGCGGGCGATTGTGGAAACAGGTTTTAACGGCTATGTAGCACAGGAATTTGTGCCTACTTATGAAGATAAGATTGCGGCATTAAAAGAAGCTATTGCTATATGTGATGTTTAATAGGATATTGAAATAAATTTCATTTGGTAAATAGCTTATAGCCTTGATATGATTAATTAAGGAAAAGGTTTAGGAGTACGCCGGCAAAGATTCTGGAGATACATAAATTATTCAATTTTACGCCAAAAAATATAAGATGAGAAAGAAGGAAATAATTACCGGAATTTTGCAACAAGTTACCGCAAACCTGACCCTTGTGGTATTCACAATAGTCACTGCCGGGGTGTCCTCCTGTGCCGGTCAGAAGAAAATATCTGGGGATAGCATAACAGCTACATTGGAACTTGCAGCAGCACAGTATAGGGATATGGCGGCCCAGCTACCTGAAGGAAGATTCCCAAAGACTTATTATCCGAAGGAAGACAGGTTTGAAACCAGCGGCTCTGAATGGTGGGTAAGCGGGTTTTACCCCGGGACGCTTTTGTATCTTCATGAAGAATTAAATGATCCGCAGCTTCGGGAGGAAGCGAACCGGATCATGGAAGATTTGGAGAAGGAACAGTATAACAAAACCACCCATGACCTTGGATTTATGATGTTCTGCAGTTTTGGACATTTGAACCGTCTTGATCCCCGTCCTGAGTACGATGAGATCCTTATGACTAGTGCCAGATCCCTGGCTACGAGATTTAATGAAAAGGTGGGGGCCATCCGTTCCTGGGACTCCGATGATGACAGTTTTCTGGTGATCATAGATAATATGATGAACCTGGAACTTCTTTTTTGGGCTTCCGAATTTAGTGGAGATCCCACCTATAGGAATATAGCAATTACTCATGCCAACACTACCATGCAGCATCATTTCCGACCCGATAATAGTTCCTACCACGTGATCAATTACAATGAAAATACCGGGGAGGTAAAGGAAAAAAGAACTGCACAGGGGGCGGCCGATGAGTCTGCATGGGCCAGGGGCCAGGCCTGGGGTTTATATGGGTACACGGTGATGTACCGGGAAACCAAAGAACAAAAATACCTGGATCAGGCAATAAAAATCGCTGATTTCATGCTGGATCATTCCCACATGCCACAGGATAAAATTCCTTACTGGGATTATAATGCCCCAAATATTCCCGATGCGCTAAGAGATTCATCTGCCGGGGCGATCATGGCTTCAGCATTACTGGAGCTAAGTGAGTATGTGGATGCGGGAAAAAAGAAAAAGTATTTTTCCACAGCGGAAACCGCTATCAAAACCCTGATGAGTGATACGTATTTAGCCGAGAAAGGCAGCAATGGCGGCTTCATTTTAAAACATGGGGTAGGGCATCTTCCGGAGAATTCGGAGGTGGATGTGCCACTAACCTACGGGGACTACTATTTTGTGGAAGCCCTGCTGCGATATAAAAACCGTTAAAGTAATTTCCTGAGGTGGGAGATCTAATGAAGTGGAAATAGACAATGGTAATTCAAAAAATTTATTCGTGCATTCGTGGCTTAAAAACATAAAGGTGAAGTTTAGCCACGAATGCACGAATAAAAATTATATGGGATCCTGGTAATTTTCCTTCGGAAAACATTCCTAACAGCCCAGTAATTCTTACCTATTAAGCTATGAAAGGGCCTTCAAAAAGAAAATATTAAAACAGTATTTACATACTAAAATAAAATTTTTATGAGATTAGGGCAATTCATTTTCCTTCTGTTTTTCTTGGTAACCGGAATTGTGGCCGCACCCGCACAGGAAAAAAGAGATGTTTATGTAGATGACAGCGGCACAATGCGCTGGGGCCATAATGATGAAGAAGTCAAAGGCTTTGGTGTCAATTATTCGGTGCCATTTGCCCATGCCTATCGTACTGCCAAAAAAATGGAGGTAGATGTTAAAGAAGCCATAGATAATGATGTATATCACTTCTCCCGGCTAGATTTTGACCTTTACCGTATCCATGTTTGGGATACTGAAATAAGCGATGCTGAAGGAAATCTTCTTGAAAACGAACACCTGGAAGCTTTTGATTATTTACTGAAGCAGCTGAAAGACAGAAATATTAACTTTATGATCACCCCTATCGCATTTTGGGGGAGTGGCTGGCCGGAACCAGATCCTGAAACTCCCGGTTTTTCCCATAAATATGGAAAAGAGGGAAGCCTCACAGAGCCCGAGGCCATTGAAGCCCAGGAAAATTACCTGGCGCGGTTCCTGGAACACGTCAATCCATATACAGGAGTAGCCTATAAAGATGAGCCCAATATTATAGCATTTGAAGTCAGCAATGAACCCCATCATAAAGGCACCGCTGAAGAGGTAACCGAATTTGTTCAAAAAATGGTCACCGCAATGCGCAGTACCGGGACTGAAAAGCCTATTTTTTATAACGTGAGCCATAGTACCCATCTTGCGGAGGCCTATTTTGATGCCGATATACAGGGAGGAACTTTTCAATGGTATCCAACCGGATTGGGTTTTCAGAAAGAACTGGAAGGGAATCTGTTGCCTAATGTGAATGATTACAATATCCCTTTTGACGATGTTATCAAAAAGAATAACGCAGCAAAGCTGGTATATGAATTTGATGCGGCAGATGTTATGAAATCCTACATTTATCCGGCTATGGCAAGGAGTTTTCGCGAAGCCGGAATTCAGATCGCCACCCATTTTGCCTATGACCCCACCTACATGGCTCATGCCAATACCGAATATAACACTCATTATATGAACCTGGCATATACTCCTTCAAAAGCCCTGGCTTTAATGATCAGTGGGAAAGTTTTTCATGAGGTTCCCATGGGGAAAGATTTAGGAAAATATCCGGACAATCTAACATTTCAAAATTTCAATATAGATTACGACAATGACCTTGCCTCTTATAATGCTGAAGAAGATTTTATCTACACCAATACAAATAACCTTCAGCCTAAGAACTTATCATCACTGAAAAAATTAGCCGGATTTGGAAATTCGGAAGTGGTTAAATACGAAGGTGCAGGGGCTTATTTTCTCGACAAGCTGGAAGATGGAGCCTGGAGGCTGGAAGTCATGCCGGACGCTATCCTGGTTGACAATCCCTTCGGAAAAAACAATCTGGAAAAAACTGTCGCCGTTATTAACTGGAACACCTGGGAAATGAAGGTAGACCTGCCGGATCTGGGAGAAAATGTGAGCATAAGATCACTCAATGAAGGGAATGACTTTACTGCAGAAGTAAATGGAAAAAGCTTTTCTATTGCCCCGGGTACCTATCTCATTTATAAAGAAGGATCAAACCCAACTGTTGCTGAAGGACAGAATTTGAACAATATCAGTATTACAGAATTTTTTGCGCCGGAGTCCACTGTTGAAAAAACATATGTGATCCACGAGGCGGTAGAAGAAATTTCAGAAAATTCTTCTTTAGAAATTACATCCACTATGGTTTCAAACGAGGACATTGAAAAAGTTGAGGTGTGGCTTCAGAATGGGAATGTTTATGAGAGCATGGAGCTTACAAGGCAGGAAGGATATACCTATTCAGCTGAGGTTCCGGAAAACTTGCTTCAGCAGGGTTTTCTTCAGTACCGCATAATTGTCAATACCGCAAACTCCAGTTTTACTTTTCCGGCAGATCAGGAAGGAGATCCGGGACAATGGGATTTTTTTTCCGATGAATCGTATGTAACCAGGATAGTAAAGGAGGAGCATCCTTTATTCTTATTTAATGCTGTTGAAAATTCAGATCATATTGTGGGAAAATGGCAAAGAGGGAATCAGCTGGTGCCGGGAGATGCTCCGGGAGAAGCCGAATACCAGGTGAAAGTGGAGCAACTGTATGAGGAGGACGAAGAGAATTTAAATGCCGATCCTATATATGATTATTCCTTCCGTTACAACTTTTCAAAAAAAATACAAGGAAGGGCAGAGGAATTACCCCATTTTGATAAACTGGTTGTAAAGGGGAGAAGTCTTTCATCAGAACTGCAAAAAGTACAGGTTGCATTGGTGAATAAAGACGGGGCAAGCTTTGGGAAGATCATTGAACTGCAGCCTACAACACAGGAATATGTGATCGATCTTGCAGAACTGGAACCGGTAAAGACAGTTACGCTGCCAAGGCCTTATCCGGGTTTTCTACCTTATTATTTTGACCATAAGCTTCCGGAAATGTTTGATGTTTTTGAAATGAAAAGTTTACAGATATCTATTGGTCCCGGCCTTGATCAGGAGGAACGTGAGGGGAAGCAGGAAATGGGAATTACGAGTATTAGATTGGAGTAGTTTAGCGATGATGTCTTTTTAAAAATAAGTTTTAAAAAGTTTAGCCACGAATGCACGAATGTTTTTCTAAAATATCCGTGCGCAAAAAAAATTGCCACTAAGGAAGAAAGGCACAAAGGTTCACGAAGCCTTAGAAATGAAAAAGTGGGTAATTACTATCCCCTCCGGGGAGGGGTGTCCGCAGGACGGGGTGGGCACGCAAAGCAAAGTAAGAAAAAAATAAGTGCGCAAAAACATAAGCTATGAACTTAAAAAGAACAAAGTTTCTTAAGTGTCAAAATAAGAACAAATAAGTAAGGCTGCCATTAACGGCAGCCTTACTTATTTATAGAAAATATAGATATTATTCTGTAATCGACCAGATACTATACGAATTGGCCGGAGCTTCAATTTCCACTTTTCCGTCTTCCCCTGTGGCAGGAGAAAAAGAAGAGTTGGTGCTGTAATCATGCAAGGTGGTGCTTGTCCAGCTTGTAGTTACATTTCTTCGCTTCGTGCTAGGGCTTGTATTGATATATAGGATCAAGCCCGGGTTTGTTCCGTCTCCACTGCGTTTCATAATATATTCATCGTTATCTACATGAAGAACTTCTATCTCTCCCGTTGCAATAGTGTTGTTTATTAGAATTAACTGTTCCAGTTCTTCCTGAAATTCCTCATTTTCATAATCGGAATAGAAGATCGTGGGATATCCTGGATGGGTAAGGATAAATGCATAGGCTTTCATCTTATTTTCTGCAGCAATACGGTTATCTTCATTTTCGTCTTTTTCGGTATCGTGATTGGCCGTGAAAGTCACAGCTTTATCGGGATACTCTTGCCAAACCATTTCTCTCGTTAAGATGGTAAGATCATCATGACGGTCAAAAGCTTCGTCCATTTTATAAAATGCTGCAAAATCAAATACGGCAACTCCGGTTTCCTCTATATAATTTTTAAGTACATCAGGATTTCCGTCCCATAATTCTGCAACCCCAAAACCTCCTACGGCATCCATCCACTCTTTAACGACCCATGGCTCAAATCCCAGGACATAATCAAATCTCCAGCCGTCAAATCCTACTTCATTCTTGTAATAGTTAGCTACAGAATAATCTTCAGCCCATAACCAGTTCTGTACATATTCCTGGTTGTGATCTAAATTGGTCTCTTCATAAAAAAGGCTGCCTTCGTCATAAGGACTGGTGCTGTTAGGATAGAAATTTTCATAGTTTCTGTTGAACTTATTTGAAGCATTTGCGTGACTTGGATCAAATAAGGTCCAGGTCTCTTTTTCGCGGTAAGGATTCCATTCCAGGGCACCCCCGGAATTGTGGTTCAGCACAATATCTGCAATTACCTCCAGGTCATTGGCATGTGCTTCGGCAATCAAGGCATCTAATTCGGCCCGGGAACCAAAACGGGTTTCTACTGTTCCCAGCTGGTCGTATTCTCCCAGGTCAAAATAATCTGAAGGATCATATCCCATGGAATAGCCTCCGGATTGTCCTTTTGAAGCAGGGGGTAACCAGATACGGTCAATACCGGCATCTGCCCAACCGGAGACTTTTTCTGTTAACAGGTCCCACCATTCATGTCTTGGCTCCACATCCCAATAAAAGGCCTGCATCATCACACCCGTTCCATTGTCATAATTTTCCAGGTTCAGCGCCTGGGGCTCTTCGGTTGGAGGAGTGACCACCTGGCCATCATCTGTATTGTCTATAGGATCATTGTCGCTGGAACAGGATGCCACTCCCGCGAAAATTGATAACATAGCTCCGTAGACTAAAAATTTATTTTTCATAATTATAAGGTTTAATAAAAAAAGCTGCCCGGGAATGGTGTATTGGATCATTCCCAATCCAATATTCCCAGACAGCTTAGACTATAATTTATTGTGACTATTCTTCCGAATCTACCGGTATAAGAATATATCTTCCAGTAAGGTCATTGAACCAGATTTCGTAAATACCTTCCGGTGCAGTCATGTTGTCTGGTGACCCATAATTGGCTATTCCGCTGAGGCCTTCCTGACCTACTCCCCAATTGTCAGTCCAGTCATCATCGGCACGGAATTTAAATTCTCCGGTTCCCAGTTCGAAATCCTGAACATACCACACATGAGGATCAAATTCAGATTGGGTCATATCGGTATCATCGTCCCATCCACCAGAAGTGGCATCTCCTATAACACCAATGGTGCTGTATGTAGCTTCTCCACTTTCATTAAATGGATCAAAGCTGTAGGTCATTTCATCTATATCCATAGTAAGGGTATAGTAACCTGCAGTGCTTACTTCAAAAGATCCGGGATCCTCACCCAGAATATCACTACTGCTAAGGCTTCCGTTGTCAAGACCCCACTGTGGTTGCCATGCACCCCGTTCTTCCAGAAGTTTAAATTCTCCGGCACCAAAATATCCGGTGTAAGTATAAACATTTGGGTTGTCGGCATCTCTAAAAAGAGGAGTATTATTGTTGTTCTCACTCCATCCTGCTGCAGTGGCATCTCCCACTAAAAAGAAATTTTTCAATGGCTCCTCCTCATCTGGTGCATCTTCAGGGAGGATTACAGTAAGCCCTCTAACCTCAGAAGTTTCAGACAGTTCGTTTCCACCGCCACTTCCGGCATAGGCTTTTACCCGGAAATAAACCTGTCCCATGTTTGGCGCTTCAGAAGCCGGGTCATTATCAAGGCCTGCATCTTCTGCCAGAGACATTAACTGATTTACAGTTATAGCCAGATTATTATTAGAAGTAGTACCTATAACATCGAAGCTTTCAAAATCGGGATCTGTAGAACCCTGTAGTTCATAAGTGATGTTCGTGGGAACTTCAAAATCTACAGCATTCCAGACAAATCTTTCCGCAACGTTGTTCCTGGTAGCATTAGTTAAGATGTACTCCTGACTAAAGTCATTGACAAAATCAATCCCTTCCATATCGGGTTGGGCAATAAAGACAACATCATCATCGCTGCTGCAGGAATTTAATCCTACAAAGGCTGCGAATGTTAAAAATAAGATCGATAATTTTTTCATTTTATTTTTTTTATTATTAGTAACCTGGATTTTGAGATAGATTTGTATTTACACCTAATTCTGCTGCAGGAATAGGCATTAATCTGCGGAAGCTGGAAGTTGTAGTTCCCTGTGGAACTCCTCCTTTAAAGGCCCACACCTTATTCTCGGTGAATTGGTTGAAACGTATAAGGTCTGTTCTTCTGTGAGCTTCCCAGTATAATTCTCTGGCTCTTTCGTCAATAATGAAACTCAGGGTAAGATCTGAAGCCGAAATATTGTCATCATCATCTCCGTAAGCGCGTTCTCTTAGTTCGTTGACGTAATTCACTGCCTGCCCTGCAGATCCGCCACCGCCTCTTACAACAGCTTCTGCATACATCAGGTATGCATCTGCAAGCCTGAACATTGGAAAGTCAGTGTCTGGAAATTCGCCTGAAGTATCTTTTCCGGGGTTGCCATCGCTGTCAATATTTTTATATTTTGTTATGGCAAAACCTTCAGTAAAGGGAGCAATGTCTCTTACCTCTTTGTTTTGGCCTTCAGTAAAGAACATTCCTCTTGAATCTTCAGAATCTTCCCCCCCTGGGAAGGTGTTCACAAACTGCTGGGTTGTTCTTAATCCAGCCCATCCACCGTTCATACCAAATTCATCAGCGTCCATAGCCCCGCCAATAGCGGCATGGATAATATAGGTCATACCTCCGTAATTCTGAGAATTTAATCCGTCGTAAGTAATTGGGAAGATAACTTCATCCTGTGCTCCATTGGTGTCATTATCAGCTAAAAATAAATATTCATAAGGCACATTTGCAATATCATACGGGGAATTTATAGCTTTTTCAGTATAGGTAATAACATCAGCATATCTTTCATTTCCGGTGTACACTTCAGCATTTAAATATAATTTAGAAAGGAGCATCCAGACAGCAGCACGATCGGCACGGCCGTATTCATTTTCTTTTGCTCCTGTAATATCATCTTCTATATCCAATAATTCACTTTCAACGAAAGCAAATAAATCCTCACGCTGTATTTGAGGCGGAAGAAAAGCCCCAATAGGATCTTCTTCTGTTACAAAAGCAGGGTTACCAAATAGATCCAGTGCGTGATAATAACTAAGAGCACGAAGAAAACGGGCCTCTGCGCGGTAATTTGCAATAGTGGCTCTCAATTCTCCTTCAACTCCACGCGCATCCAGGGCTGCATCATCGGTTTGTCTTAAAAATTCATTTACCAATGCCACCTGGTACATGATTCTGCTGTACATGGTACGTGTAAATTCATTACCTGCAGTCCAGGTTTGGAAATTAAGGTCGTATATAGTTCCGTCATTCCATCCAATCACTGCCTCATCTGTGGGTAACTCCTGTAGGTTGAAATACAACCGGAGGTAGTTGGAGAATCCCTCGTCCAGTCCGGCAAGGTCAGGGTTCCCTGCAGGTCCCTGTTGCCCGCTCAGGGAAATCCCTGCATAGAGTTTGGCAAGAAAAGCTTCATAAGAGGCAGCATCTGTTAAGGCAGACTCTGATGTTTCCCTGTTGTCCTCCGGGGTTAGTTCCAGTTCATCCTGGCACGACCACAATAACATACTGCTCATAAATATGATCAGTACCGGTCTTAGTTTTTTATACATAATCTTTTTGTTTAAATTATTTTTATTAGAATGTCAAATCAATTCCCAATACAAGGTTTCTTGTTCTGGGGTAGAAATTGTTGTCTATACCACTACTAATTTCGGGATCCAGGCCTTCATATTCTGTGATCACAAACAGATTCGAGCCTGTTAAGCTCACCCTGAAATCTACATCATCACCGGGAACTAAATATCCAAGAGATATATTATCCAGTCTTACAAAATCGGCACTTCTTATATAGTAATCAGAGAAAAACTGGTTGTCCTGAAAATTACTCTGTAGTACACTGCTGTTGAAATTTGAGTAATAATCGGAAGGGGTTATCGTACCTGCTCCAACAAATCCGTTTGCAGATTGGGTATTGTTATATACATAGTTATTAAAATTCCCTCTGAATGTGAAACTAAAGTCGAGGTTTTTGTAGTTCATAGTGTTGGTAATTCCCATATAATAATCTGGAGTAGCCTTTTTGTATGGCTGGCGGTCTGCCTCGGTAATTACATTATCACCATTCACATCCACATAAGCTCCTTCTATAGGCTGTCCCTGGTCATTGTAAACCTGTCGGAAAACAAAAAATGTTGTGGGGTCGTAACCTTCTTTCCACAACTGAATAGTATTCCCAACCCCTCCTGAAATACCCCCTTGTGGTATAAAGAAATCTGGGTTTTCTCCCAAAGAAAGCTGCGTGATCTCAAGATCCTGGAAAGTGATGTTGTAATTGATGTTCCAGTTAAAATCATCTGTACTTACCAGAATTCCATCCAATCCAACTTCAACACCACGGCTTACCGTTTGCCCTACGTTGGTTGTAAGAAAATCTGAAAGATTTGCCCCTGCCGGCACCGGTATTGTTGCCAAAAGATCTTTTGTCTCCCTGTAATAAGCATCAACACTTCCGGAAAGACGATCGTTGAAGAAGCCAAAATCCAAACCTACGTTGTAGGTGCGTAGTTCTTCCCACTTAAGGTTTGCATCAAATTCTTCAGGTCTTACTGTGTCTACAAATCGTGGGGAACCATCAGGATTGTAACCAAACTGAGTTCTTGCTCCACCCTGGCTGGGGGTATAAACTCCCTGATACCCATAATTCACTCCAATTTCCTGGTTTCCGGTGATACCGTAACCGGCACGTAATTTCAGGTTTGAAAAGGTAGCTGAATTCTCCATAAAAGGCTCATTCATGATCTTCCAACCTACAGAGACCGATGGGAAGTTACTCCAGCGGTTAGCCTCGGCAAACCTGGAAGAACCATCTCTCCTGTAGCTGGCAGAGATAAGATAGCGATTGGAAATATCAAAACTTGCTCTTGCAAAGTAAGATTCCAATGCGTTTCTGTTCACATTCCTTGGTTGTGTTTGCAGAACATTATTTTGTGTAAATGTAGACTGGCTGGATACGTAAAACTCCTGGAAAGAGTGACCTGCTGTAAAATCTACTTTGGTATCAAGGTTAACAAGTGCAGTTTTATAATTAAAGTAAAAATCTAATAATGTATTTCTGTTAAGCCCTTCATAGAAATTTTGAAAGGAAACATCTTCTCCTACTACTGCAGAGGTGATTGGCCTTCTCTGGTAACCATCATTTTCTGAATAGTCGATCCCCGCATTCAGATTAAATTTTAATCCCTGTAAAAAAGGAATATTATAATCTACATTTAAATTGGTTATAGTTCTTACGTTCTCAGAGTTATTATTGTTTTGGCTCAATAGTGCCAGTGGATTCCTTGTTGCCAGTCTTTGTTCATCATCTGTAGTGTCTCCATCCCGAAATTCAAAGAAACCGTCAAAAGGGCTGGTAGGGTCATACACAGGCTGAGTAGGGTCAAAAGCTGCAGCAGCACCTATCGCTCCCTGGTCAGCAAACCTGTTCCTGTCAATATTCCCTTTGGCATTGAGGGTCAATTTCAGGTCATTGTCCAGCAGGTTTTGAGTTAAAGTTGCATTTAATGCATTTCGTTCATAAAGGTCAGTCTTGAGCACCCCTGTTTGATCGGTACGGTTAAAATTTACACGGTAAGTAAAATTTTCAAATCCCTGGGCAACGGTAAAGTTATGGATCGCACCTACAGACCGCTGATAGATCTGGTCCTGCCAGTCAGTATTTTCATCTCCTAACAGAGATGGGTCTGTGTTGGGGGCATTGGTTACGATCTCACGAAATTGCGGACCATCAAGTACATTCACTTTATCTGTAATTTCTCCAAGGGAAGCCTGCAGGCTGTATTCTGCAGAAAATTCTGAAGCCAGACTCCCTTTTTTAGTAGTAATAAGAATTACCCCATTAGAAGCCCTGGAACCGTAAATGGAGGTTGCAGCAGCATCTTTCAGGATTATGAAATCTTCAATTTCATTAGGGTTAATAGCATTAAGCTGATTCCTTACCCCCTGAACCCCTCTTTGATCCAACGGAATTCCGTCTACCACAACAAGCGGGGAATTGTTTCCGGAAAGGGAAGAACCTCCACGAATCCTGATCTCTGATCCACCACCGGGCTCACTGCTGGGAGTGATCCTCACCCCGGCAGATTTTCCTGCAATAAGTTGTTCAGGTGAAATAACCGCTCCGCGGTTGAAGGATTCGGGGCTAATTTTTTGAACTGCACCGGTTGCATCCTGTCTTGTGGTAGATCCATACCCTATAAGTACAACCTCTTCCAGGGCAGCTTGGCTTTCATCAAGTATCACGTCAATGGTGGTTTGCCCTTCAAAAGCGATTTCCTGGGAGGTGAATCCAAGAAATGAAAACTCCAGAATATCGTTGTTATTAACATTTGAAAGCGTATAATTACCATCAAAATCAGAGGTGGTACCATTGTTAGTACCTTGTACTACAATATTTACCCCCGGAACAGGTAAGCCTGTAGCACTTTCGGTGACATTACCACTAACAGTCTGTTGGGCAAAAAAGCTCATTGGCAGCATAAGCAGCAAAAACAATGTGCTTTTACATAATTTTTTCATAAGATTTGTTTAATTGTTTCACTAAAAATTAACATTATATTTTCACTTCCAGAAGTTAAAAGTAGGTAAAATGGGGGAGATTTTATGAGGCCTGCCCCCGAAAACCCTTACGACAACGTTTTCGTGTTGAAAACTTTTCCGAATTAAGGAATAGGAATTTTATTAGTATTATTTTTAGGAATGAACTATTTTTTGATTCGCTTTAAATGTAATATTGTATTTGGTTTTAAATCTGTTGATTAAGGTGCTTTACGTTGTTATAAAAGCACATTTTAAAAATTCTACACAATGAAAAAGAAAATAACCCTGAAACAAATTGCCAGAGAACTGGATGTTTCGGTTTCTACCGTTTCAAAAGCTTTAAGGGATAGTATAGAGATAAGTGAGGATACCAGGCAGAAAATTAAAGCTTTTGCCAAACTTTATAATTACAAGCCAAATAATATCGCGCTTAGCCTTAAGAACCGGAAATCAAAAACCATAGGGGTTATCATTCCAGAGATTGTACACCATTTCTTTACTACGGTTATTAGCGGTATCGAGCAGGTAGCTAATGAAAAAGGCTATCACGTAATTATATGTATGTCAAATAATTCTTTTGATAAGGAGGTGATCAACATGGAGTTGCTGGCCAATGGCAGTACCGATGGATTTATTTTATCTGTTGCTAAGGAAACCCAGCAAAAACAGGATTACCACCATTTGACCGAAGTTATAAATCAGGGAATGCCACTGGTCATGTTTGACCGGGTTATTGAAGAAATTGAGTGTGATAAAGTGATCATTGACGACCTTAATGCTACTAAAAAAGCAGTTCAGCGATTAATAGATCTCAACTGTAAAAAAATCGGGCTCATTACCACGGTAGATTATGTGAGTGTTGGAAAGTTGCGCACAGATGGTTATGTACAGGCGCTTCGGGAAAACAAAATTTCAGTCAATCCTGATATTATTCTTAAGGTGGAAGATTTTGATAACAGTGAAGAGGAGATACAGGCTTTTCTGATTGGGAAAGAACTCGATGGCCTGTTTGCTGTAAATGAACATTTTGCCATTTATGCTATAAAAGCATTTTTGAACCAGGGATTAAAGGTGCCTGAAGATGTATCGGTTATTGGGTTTACAAATGGAGAGCTGTCCCGGCAATTCATTCCTAGTTTAACAACGGTTAGTCAACACGGGGTAGAAATGGGGGCAAAGGCAGCCACCCTGCTTATCAAAAAGCTGGAAAGTGAAGAGGGTGTTGAAGAACCTTATGAAACAATTACCATAGAAACCAGTTTAATAGAAAGAAATTCTACAAAACGATGAGTTTATATAAAACATTTAAAAAATAAACTATATTTACGGCGTTAATTCGTTGTCAAAACAAATATTTTCACTTCCGCTAATATGTTTTGACGAGTCATAGAGCTTGTCGTAGTAATAATTTTTACCCCACGATATGCAGAAGCGCAATCTCAGTTTTTGGGAAATATGGAACATGAGTTTCGGTTTCCTGGGCATACAGTTTGGTTTTGCCTTACAGAATGCCAATACTTCCCGAATTTTTGAAACTCTTGGTGCAGATATAGAAGATATTCCTATTCTGTGGATTGCTGCTCCCGTAACCGGATTAGTAGTGCAGCCCATAATTGGATATTTTAGTGACCGAACATGGACCCGATTAGGAAGAAGAAGGCCTTATTTTCTTATAGGAGCCATTTTGTCTTCGCTTGCCTTGTTCATTATGCCCAATTCTCCTACTTTATGGGTTGCAGCCGGAACCTTATGGATTATGGATGCTTCTATTAATATTTCCATGGAGCCCTTCCGGGCCTTTGTGGGAGACAATCTCCCGGAGCGGCAAAGGACGCTGGGTTTTTCTATGCAAAGTTTTTTTATAGGAACAGGTGCCGTAATAGGATCTGCTTTACCATGGATCTTTACCAACTGGATAGGTTTGAACAATACAGCTGCGGAAGGGGTTATCCCCGATTCTGTAAAATGGTCTTTTTATGTTGGAGGGGTGGTATTTTTTCTTGCCGTTCTTTGGACGGTTATAAAATCAAAAGAATATTCTCCTGCTGAACTTGAGAATTTTGAAAAAAGCCGGTTGCAGGCCAATCCCGCTCCCGTAGAGATCATTAACAAAGAGAAGAATATCAGAAGCCAGCTTATTTCCGGACTAATCATGGCAATTACCGGGGCGGTTTTTTCAATAATGATTTATTTGAATGACCTCACCAAAGAACTTTATATACTGTTTATTAGCTTTATTTTTATTGGAGTGCTTTTTATAGCCGCATCTCAACTTCGGTCTAAAGACGTGAGAAATGGATTTACGATCATTATTACCGATATGCTTAATATGCCCACGACCATGAAACAACTGGCATGGGTGCAGTTCTTTTCCTGGTTTGCCTTATTCTCCATGTGGATCTATACCACCCAGGCGGTCACAGGCCACGTATTTGGAACTTCAGATACAACTTCAGAGTTGTATAATGATGCGGCAGACTGGGTGACCATAATGTTTGGCGTATATAATGGAGTTGCGGCGGCAGTGGCATTTCTGTTGCCGGTACTCGCCAGAAGGACCAGTAACAAATTTACTCATATGCTGGCATTAACAGCCGGAGGTTTAGGCCTGCTATCAATTTATTTTGTTTCAGATAAGATCGGTCTGATCATGGCCATGGTAGGAGTTGGTATTGCGTGGGCAAGTATTTTGTCCATTCCTTATGCCATGCTTTCGGGCTCCTTACCTTCAGCAAAAATGGGGTACTATATGGGAGTTTTTAATTTCTTTATCGTGATTCCTCAAATTGTAGCAGCTACGATTTTAGGATTTCTTGTCAAGGAGCTATTTAACAATGAGCCAATTTATGCCTTGATCATAGGAGGTTTTGCTATGATCATTTCAGGGTTATTAACCTTACGGGTAACCACACAACGTAAAATTCATATAAGTGAACAGCAATAAAGGATTTATTTTTGACCTTGACGGAGTCATTGTTGACACCGCCAATTACCATTTTCTGGCCTGGCGTAAGCTCGCCAATAACCTGGGTTTTGATATTACTGAAGCTCAGAACGAAAAATTAAAAGGTGTGAGCAGGGTAAGATCCCTGGAACAAATTCTGGAATGGGGAAATGTTAGCCTTAGCCAGGATGAATTCATGGAACAAATGGCATTAAAAAATGACAATTACCTTACCTATATATCTACTATGGATTCCACAGCCATTCTGCCGGGGGTATCCCGGGCCATTGATCATTTAGTAGAAAATAACATTCCTGTGGCTTTAGGCTCTGCCAGTAAAAATGCCCGCTCTATATTAGAAAGAACAGGATTATATCACAAATTCAATACAGTTGTTGACGGTAACGATGTCAACAAGGCAAAACCCAATCCCGAGGTGTTTTTAATTGCGGCTTCAAAACTAAAAGTAGAACCATCAAATTGTGTGGTGTTTGAAGATTCCCAGGCGGGGGTAAAGGCTGCAAATACTGCAAACATGATAAGCATAGGAATTGGAGATAAAAAAGTTTTAGGTGAAGCGCAGCATGTCTTCCCTAATTTTGACGAAATTGATACAGAATTTATTAATAAATTATTGAAAGTTTAATATGAATCAGGATTATATCATACCAGACAATTGGTCTATTATTGAAGAAGGATTTGAAGAGGGACGTGTTAAGTCTTCTGAAAGTTTATTTAGCATCGGAAATGGTGCCATGGGCCAAAGGGCAAATTTTGAAGAATCCTACACCGGTCCTTCCTTCCCCGGGAGTTACATAGCAGGAGTTTATTATCCCGATAAAACCAAAGTTGGCTGGTGGAAGAATGGCTATCCTGAATATTTTGCAAAAGTACTTAACGCTCCCAATTGGATTGGAATTAATATCATTGTTAATGGAGAAGCTTTGGATCTTAAGACCTGTAAAATGGTAGAGGATTTCCGAAGGGAATTAAATATGAAGGAGGGGTGGTACCAAAGAAGTTTTACCGCCACTCTTGCCAATGATCATCAAATCAAGGTGGTATCTACCCGCGTTTTATCCATGGATCTGGATGAACTTGGAGTGATAAATTATGAAATTGAATCCTTATCGGGCCCCGCTGAAATTACTTTTAAGCCATATTTAGATAGTGGAATAACCAACGCCGATGCCAACTGGGAGGAAAAATTCTGGAAAACGCTGGAGGTTAAATCGGAAGAACAACAAGGGTTTATAACATCGAAAACCCTTAAAACCGAATATCATGCCTGTACCTTTATGCAGTCGCAGGTTTTGCTAAATGGTAAGAAAATTGATGCCGGTTTTTCAGAAGAAACAACAGAGGATAAAATTATTTACTCCTATACCGTAAAGGTAGACAAAGGGGAAAAGGTAAGCCTTCAGAAATTTGCCGGTTATGTTACAGATATGAACCATAGCAGGGAAGAACTGGTAGAGGCCGCAAGAACTGTGATCTCTAAAGGCATTCAGCTTGGTTTTGAAGAGTTGCTTGCGATGCAGAAAGCAGCCTGGGCAGCGATCTGGGAAATGGCCGATATTTCCATTAACGGAGATATTAGGGCACAGCAGGGGATTAGATTTAATATTTTTCAGCTCAATCAAACCTATTCCGGAAAAGACGAACGGCTGAATATAGGACCAAAAGGATTTACCGGGGAAAAGTATGGAGGAGGTGCCTACTGGGATACAGAAGCTTATTGTATTCCATTCTATATGGCCACCAAAGATCAGCAGGTAGCAAGAAACCTTTTGACTTACAGGTATAACCATCTTGAAAAAGCCATTGAAAATGCTGAAAAATTAGGTTTCAAAGATGGTGCAGCTCTCTATCCAATGGTGACCATGAACGGGGAAGAAAGTCACAATGAATGGGAGATCACCTTTGAAGAGATCCATCGTAACGGGGCTATGATATTTGCCATTTTTAATTACGTTCGGTTTACAGGGGATTTTGAATACATTCCCGAAAAAGGCCTTGAAGTGATGATAGCAGTGGCCAGGTTCTGGAAACAACGTGCGAATTTCAGCAAGCCTAAAGGAAAATATGTGATCCTGGGTGTAACAGGGCCTAATGAATACGAGAATAATATAAATAATAACTGGTATACCAATTATATTGCTAAGTGGTGTCTGGAATATTGCACCGCCATGGTGAAACAGGTAAAAGATGGCTACAGGGATGATTTTGACAGGATCAAAGGGCATACTAACCTTTCTTATACAGAGGTTCTAAAGTGGAAGGAAATAGCAGAAGAAATGTATTTCCCATATTCTGAAGAGCTTGAGGTTTATTTGCAACAGGATAACTTTTTAGATAAAGAGATCATTCCTGTTAAAGATCTGCATAAAGATCAGCGGCCTATTAATCAAAAATGGAGCTGGGACAGGATCTTGCGTTCCTGTTATATTAAACAGGCAGATGTTTTACAGGGTTTTTATTTATTTGAGGAGCAATTCAGCCTGGAATCCATGGAGAAACATTTTGATTTCTATGAACCTTTGACAGTCCACGAATCTTCATTATCTCCCTGTGTTCACAGTATACATGCAGCAAGACTGGGGCGTATGGATCAGGCTTATGACTTTTACCTTCGAACCTCCAGGCTTGATCTTGACGATTACAACAATGAAGTTAAAGAAGGTTGTCATATTACAAGTATGGCCGGAACCTGGATGAGTATTGTGGAAGGATTTGGCGGAATGAGGGTGGTTAAAGATCAGCTGAGTTTCACTCCGCGAATTCCCAACCAATGGGATTCTTATTCCTTTAAAGTAAACTTCAGGAACCAGATCGTAAAGGTTGAGGTAGCAGCAGATAAATCGCATTTTAGCCTTGAAGGAAAAGAATCTATTGATATCATAGTAAAAGGAAAAACCATTACTGTTGAGCCAAATTCTCCGGTAACTGTGTAGAAACAAGATCACCATTATATAGGAACCCGGAAATTTTTTCCGGGTTATCTTTATACGGCAATAAAATTATAGGCTTATAAACACTTAAAGAATAAGGCCATGCAAATCAAATTAACCCTTTTACTTTTTTTCCTGTTTCTTTCTGTAAAAGCCCAGGTAGAAAGAGTTGAACCGCCATTTTGGTGGAGTGACATGAATCAGGCCGAATTGCAGATCATGTTCTACGGAAAGAATATCGCCGAACACGATATTGTTGTAGCAAAGGATATGATCGTAAAGAATGTGATCAAAACTGAAAATCCCAACTATATCTTTTTAACCCTGGAGACTGAGGGGCTTCAGCCGGGTGAATATAAGATAGATTTCAGGAAAAACGGAAAAATTGCTTTCAGCGAAAATTATGAATTTAAAACCCGCAGGGAAAATTCTGCTGAAAGGAAAGGTTTTGATGCTACAGATGCAATTTATCTAATCATGCCTGACCGCTTTGCAAACGGAGATCCCGGAAATGATTCTCATCCCGATGTAACTGAAAAAGCAAACCGGGAACTGCCCGGCGGCAGGCACGGGGGTGATATACAGGGAATTATAGACAACCTGGATTACCTTAATGATCTTGGAGTAACAGCTATATGGAATACTCCTATGCTCGAAGACAACGATCCTGCTTACTCGTACCATACATATGCGCAAAGCGATGTTTATAGAATAGACCCCAGGTACGGGACCAATGAAGATTATAAGAGGCTGGCTTCAGAAATGCATAATCGGGACATGAAGTTGATCATGGATTATGTCACCAATCACTGGGGTGCAGAGCACTGGATGATCAAGGATCTTCCCTCTTATGACTGGATCAATCAGTTTCCCGGCTACGAGAATTCAAATTACAGAATGACAACCCAATATGATCCTCACGTGGCTCATATTGATCTTAAATATTGTGTAGATGGCTGGTTCGTTAGGACAATGCCGGACCTCAATCAACAGAATCCGCTGGTACTTAACTACCTCACTCAAAACGCCATCTGGTGGATCGAATATGCAGACCTTGACGGGTTTCGGGTAGATACCTACTCCTATAATGACAAAGAGGGGATCGCCCAATGGACCAAATCTATTATGGACGAATATCCTTATTTCAATATTGTAGGTGAAGTCTGGATGCACGATCAGGCGCAGATCTCTTATTGGCAAAAGGATAGCCCCATTGGTGCTATTCAAAGCTATAATTCCAATCTTCCATCTGTAATGGACTTTACTTTGCACGATGCCATTATGGTCATGTTTGACCAAGAAGAAGCTTCGTGGGACCAGGGAATGATCAAAGCCTATGAAAATTTCGTCAACGATTTTCTATATCCTGATATAGATAATTTGCTTGTTTTTGCGGGAAATCATGATACCAACAGGATCAACGAACAATTTGACAATGATCTTGAAAAATACAAACTGGCAATGACCCTGGTTCTTACCACCCGCGGGATCCCGCAACTGTATTACGGGGATGAAATAGGGATGCGCGGAGATAAAGGAAAAGGGGACGGAGACATACGGCGGGATTTTCCGGGAGGATGGGAAGGCGATGAAATCGATGCCTTTGAGCAAACGGGGCGGAATGAGATGCACGATAGCTATCACTCCTTTACCAGGACTTTACTCAACTACAGAAAAAATGCTGAAGTTTTACATTTCGGAAAATTACTGCAATACATTCCTGAAGATAATGTTTATGTCTATTTCAGGTATAACGATGATGCAAGGATTATGGTGGTGCTGAATAATAGTCCACAGTCACGGGAACTGGATCTTGCCAGGTATGCTGAAGGTTTGGGAGGAGCAGTAAGCGGCAGGGAAATTTTATCATCTGAAGAAATATCTTTGGACGAAAAATTGATGATCGACGGAAAAACCCCGATGGTGATAGAATTAAAATAGAAAAGATAATTAACCTGAAAAAGAGAAGATTTGTCCTCGATCAAATCGCTAATAAGAAATCCAATGAGCAGCCGAAAATATAGTTATATCTTAATATTAATTTCGGTTTGCATCGGCTGTAAATACGAACCAAAACCTCAGGAAGATCAAGCTATGGAAGAACCTGAAAAAAAGAAAGAGGTAGTCTACCAGGTCTTTACCCGTTTATTCGGTAATACAAATTCCAATAATAAAGCATGGGGAACTATTGAAGAAAACGGAGTTGGGAAATTCAGTGATTTTACTCCTAAAGCATTGCAGGAAATTAAAGAGCTGGGGGTTACATACATTTGGTACACCGGAGTACCGCAACATGCAGTGATCACAGATTATTCAGATTATGGCATTTCCCAGGATGATCCTGATGTGGTAAAGGGCCGTGCAGGATCTCCTTACGCGGTAAAAGATTACTATAACGTTAATCCCGATCTTGCCGAAGATCCCGCCAACAGGCTTCAGGAGTTTGAGGAATTGATCGCCCGTACCCATCAGGCAGGATTAAAAGTACTTATTGACATTGTGCCTAATCACGTAGCGAGAAATTACAGGGGTCTCACCAATCCTGAAGGTGTAACCGATTTTGGAGCAGGCGATGATACAACCGTCACTTATAGCGTAAACAATAATTTTTATTACAACCCCGGAGAAGCTTTTCAGGTGCCTGATTGGAGGGACGGCTATGAACCACTTGGTGGCGAAAACCATCTTTTAGCCGACGGAAAATTTGATGAAAATCCGGCAAAATGGACCGGGAATGGCGCCAGGGAATCTCAACCCGATATGAATGACTGGTATGAGACGGTGAAGATCAATTACGGAATAGACCCCGATGGAAAAAAGGAATTCCCCGATTTGCCTCAAGACTTTGAAGATGAAGATTACCGTGCCCACTACAATTACTGGAAGGATAAAACAGTGCCGGACTCCTGGAAGAAATTTAAAGATATCACCTTGTACTGGATAGATAAAGGAGTGGATGGATTTCGTTTTGATATGGCAGAAATGGTGCCGGTTGAATTCTGGAGTTATATGAATTCTGCCATAAAAATGAAGAACCCACAGGCTTTTCTGCTTGCAGAAGTATATCAGCCGCATTTGTACAGGGACTACATCAAAAAAGGTAAGATGGATTACCTGTACGATAAGGTGCAGCTTTATGATACCATTAAAAACGTGATGCAGGGGCATGGAAAAACAGATCATATTCCGCCTATTCAGGAAGACCTGAAGGATATAGAACAGCATATGCTTCACTTTCTGGAAAACCACGACGAGCAGCGTATCGCCAGTCCGGAATTTGCAGGAAGTGCTGAAAAGGGAAAGCCGGCCATGGTAGTGTCAGCCACCATTAGTTCATCTCCAACCCTGGTATATTTTGGCCAGGAACTGGGAGAACCGGGAGCAGAGGATGCCGGTTTTGGAAAACCTTCCAGAACTTCCATTTTTGACTATATAGGAGTGCCATCCTATCAACGCTGGGTAAATGACAAACAATTCGACGGCGGAAAATCCACTGCGGAAGAGAAAGATTTACGGGATTTTTATAAACGCCTCCTGAATTTTACCATAAACAGTCCGGCATTGGTGGGAAATTATAAGGACCTGCACGCTTACAACAGGGAAAATACAGAAAATTATTCAGATAAGGTATTGTCCTATGCCCGGTGGAGTGAAAACGAAAAGCTTATTATCGTCTCAAATTTTGAGGCACAAAACAGCTACGACTTTAAACTGAAAATTCCGGAAGAACTTATCACTTTCTGGGAACTGCAAGATGGCACCTATACTTTTTCAGATCAGCTTTACGAAGATCATACTTCAGAATTAACAGTAGAAAACGGAAGTGGGAGCATTCAAATCAAGCTGGATCCCCTCCAATCATTTATATTAAAATTTAAGAAATAATATGAAAAAAATTATAGCCTTAGCGCTAATTTTCCTGACCCTGAGTTGTAATACCTTTTCAAAAAAGAATGAGACCCGGGAGGAGAATATTGCAGTCTCTAACGAGACTCCGTTTGTTTGGGAAGCGGCCAATATCTATTTTTTACTTATTGACAGGTTCAATAATGGCGATAAATCCAATGACGTCAACTTTGACAGAACAGAGGAAACGGCAGTGTTGAGAGGATTTGAAGGAGGAGATATCCAGGGGGTAACCCAAAAAATAAAAGAAGGATACTTTACAGATCTGGGAATTAATGCCATCTGGATGACTCCGGTAGTAGAGCAAATTCACGGGGCAACCAATGAAGGCACTGGAAACACCTATGGTTACCACGGGTACTGGACCAAGGATTGGACT
Source organism: Gillisia sp. (assembly GCA_024635655.1). Classification (GTDB taxonomy): domain Bacteria; phylum Bacteroidota; class Bacteroidia; order Flavobacteriales; family Flavobacteriaceae; genus Gillisia. Next base: position 51,852 of record JAGXIL010000024.1, read on the forward strand.
GCTATAGATCCCAATTTTGGAACCAGGGAAGAGCTGGCAGAATTGGTTGAGGCGGCTCACCAAAATGGGATCCGCATCTTATTAGATGCCGTGATCAATCACACCGGTCCGGTGACCGAACAAGATCCTGTATGGCCTGAGGAGTGGGTGCGAAATGACACCGCCTGTACTTACCAGGATTACGAATCTACTGTCACCTGCACCCTGGTAGAAAACCTTCCGGATATAAGAACGGAAAGTGATGAAGAAGTAGATTTACCCCCTCAACTGGTAGAGAAATGGAAAGCTGAGGGAAGATACGAAGAAGAGGTAGCCGAGCTGGATGCATTTTTTGAGCGTACAGGGCACCCCCGTGCTCCCCGTTTCTATATTATGAAATGGCTGGCCGATTATATAACCGATTTTGGAATTGACGGATACCGGGTTGACACCGTTAAACATACCGAAGAATATGTTTGGCAGGAATTCCGCGATATCGCAGATCATGCTTTTGCTGAATATAAAGAGAATAATCCTGACAGGGTTTTGGATTTTAATGATTTTTATATGGTTGGCGAGGTATATAACTACGGGATAAGCAGCGGACAAGAATTTGATTATGGAGACCGGAAAGTGAATTATTTTGATGATGCTTTTGATGCACTTATTAATTTTGAGCTTAAATACAATGCAAGGGAGCAGGGCCTTGACAGCATATATACAAAATATAATAATGCGTTGATGACCACTTTTGATGATCATGGCTTTGTAAATTATCTCACTTCCCATGATGATGGAGATCCCTTTGACAAGGAGAGGGAAAAACCTTTTGAAACTGCAAATGTTCTTCTTCTCACCCCCGGTACATCCCAGGTTTACTATGGAGATGAATCGGCACGTACTTTAGTGGTTGAAGGAGCTGAAGGAGATGCTAACTTAAGGTCCTTTATGAATTGGGAAGAAGTAGAATCAAATGAAGAGACCCAAAAGATACTGGAGCACTGGCAAAAGCTTGGGCAGTTTAGGGCAGCTCATCCGGCGGTGGGAGCCGGAGACCACCAAATGATCTCTCAGGAGCCATATTATTTCTCCAGGAATTTTGATCATAATGGATTTAATGACCGGGTGGTCATAGGCGTAAATGTTCCGCGGGGAGAGAAAACCATCAAAGTTTCCGATGTTTTTGAGGAAGGGGAGATCTTAAGAGATGCTTATTCCGGAATTTCTGTGGAAGTTGAGAACGGGCAGGTGGTGATCGTTTCAGATGAAGAAATGGTTTTGCTGGAGAAGGAATAAAATTTCGAAACGTCCATTTACAGATAATATTCATACCGCAACAACGAAAATATAACCCGATGCTAATTTGGAATTGGAGTCACGAGAATACAGAATTCTGATAAATCAACAGGTGTTTTCATTAATTTTTTAAAAAGGCCATATCATATGAGCCTTTTTTTATGAGTTATTAACCGAAAACGTTTGAGTATCACGGCCGAATTAGGTTTTAACCCAAAAATCAAATAGTTTTACATTAATGCAAGCACAAATTAAGAAAATAGGGGTATTAACTTCAGGAGGAGATGCCCCGGGAATGAATGCAGCAATTAGGGCTGTTGTTAGAAGTTGTGCATACCATCAGGTAGCATGTGCCGGGATCTTTAGAGGATACCAGGGGCTTATTGAAAATGATATCGAAGATCTTGATGCACGGTCGGTAAGGAATATTATAAGCAGGGGAGGTACATTTCTTAAATCTGCCCGCTGTAGTGAATTTATGACCAAAGAAGGCCGGAAGATAGCTTTTGATAATTTGAAAAACGCCGGAATAGATGCCCTTATTATTATTGGTGGGGATGGTACTTTTACCGGGGGGCTTGTCTTTGAATCTGAATTCAATTTTCCCGTTATAGGAATTCCCGCAACAATAGATAACGACATAAGCGGCACAGATTTCACGATTGGCTATGATACTGCTCTCAACACTGTTGTTGAAGCTATAGATAAGATAAGGGATACCGCTAGTTCTCATAACAGGCTTTTCCTGGTTGAGGTAATGGGTCGGGATGCCGGAGCCATAGCCCTGAACAGTGGCATTGGAGCCGGAGCAGAAGAGATCCTTATCCCGGAAGAAAGTGATGGAATTGAACGGCTTTTAGAATCTCTCCGGAAAAGCCGGAAGTCTGGAAAAACTTCCAGTATAATAGTTATTGCCGAAGGTGATAAAAGCGGAAAAAATATTTTTGAAATGGCAGAGATCATTCAGGAAAATCTAAGTAATTACGATATTCGGGTTTCTGTACTTGGCCATATTCAACGTGGAGGTTCTCCCAGTTGTTTTGATCGGGTTCTGGCCAGTAAATTAGGCGTTGGAGCTGTAGATGCAGTGCTTGACGGAAAGCATAATATTATGGTGGGGATTCACCATCAAAAAGTGGTATCGGTTGCCCTGGAGCTTGCCATTAAAGGAGAAGATAAATTCGACAGGGATCTAAGGAGGGTGGCAGACATCACTTCAGTTTAAAATTTTAAATATTGAATTATGAGTACAAAAATTGGAATTAACGGTTTTGGCCGTATTGGTAGAATAGCATTTAGAGTTGCTATGGAGAATGACAATGTGGAAGTGGTTGGAGTAAATGATCTTTTAGACGTAGATCACCTGGCATATCTTTTAAAATACGATTCTGTTCACGGAAAGTTCAACGGAACAATTGATGTAAAAGAAGGAAATTTGGTCGTAAACGGAAACACCATCAGAGTAACAGCTGAGCGTAATCCAGAAGATCTTAAATGGGGTGATATCAATGCAGATGTCGTTTTGGATTGTACCGGTATTTTTACTGATATTCCCGGAGGACAAAAGCATATCACTGCCGGTGCCAGAAAAGTTGTTATTTCTGCTCCTTCCAAAGATGTACCTATGTTTGTTATGGGCGTGAACCACAAAAATGTTAAAGCTGAAGACAACATAGTTTCCAATGCATCCTGTACTACCAACTGTCTTGCTCCCCTTGCACAGATCATAGACGATAACTTCGGGATCATAGAAGGATTGATGACTACCATTCACGCTACTACTGCAACTCAATTAACGGTTGATGGCCCTTCCAAAAAAGACTGGAGAGGTGGTAGAAGTGCACTTATGAATATTATTCCATCCTCAACCGGAGCTGCAAAAGCTGTTGGGAAAGTGATCCCTAAGCTGGACGGGAAACTTACAGGAATGGCCTTTAGAGTGCCTACTGCCGATGTTTCTGTTGTAGATCTAACAGTACGTACAGATAAAGCTGCTTCTTATGAAGATATTAAGGCGGTATTCAAAAAGGCTTCAGAAGGAGATTACAAAGGAATTGTTTCCTATACTGAAGACCTTGTGGTTTCCCAGGATTATGTGTCCAACTCCTATACCTGTAATTTTGATGCCAATGCCGGAATTGCCCTTAATGATAATTTCTTCAAATTAGTTGCATGGTATGATAATGAATACGGATATTCGGCAAAATTAATTGAACTAGCATTGCACGTTGCAAAACTATAAATTTTTAAACCCCAACAAATTGGAAAGGCTGCTTTAAGAGCTCGTAAATTGTGCCCTTAGATCAGCCTTTTTTTACTTCTTAATTATTTTATATGATATTAATTGCCGATGGTGGCTCCACCAAATGCGACTGGATCCTCTTAAGTAACACGGGAGAACAGATATTCAAGACCAGGACGAAAGGATTGAATCCTGCTGTATTTCCTGAATTAATGTTGGAACAACGTATAGAAGAGAATCCTGAATTACAGGAAGTAAAAAATCAAGTGGAACGAATCCATTTTTTTGGTGCCGGATGTGGTACCGAAACTCCGAGGAAATTACTTGAGGACATCATAGCCAACTTTTTTACAAACGCTTCAGAAGTCTTGGTAAAAGAGGATATGGTAGCGGCTGTATATGCTGCCACTACCGAACCGGGAATAGTATGTATCCTGGGAACCGGATCAAATAGTTGTTTCTTTGACGGCAGGAATATAGAGATGGCAGTGAATTCTCTGGGTTATATCCTTATGGATGAAGCCAGTGGAAATTATTTCGGAAAAAGATTGATCAGGGACTTTTATTACAAAAGAATGCCGCCGGATATTGCCAAGAAATTTGCAGCGACCTTTAACCTTGATTCCGATGAGATCAAGAAGAATCTTTACAGAAGAGAGAATCCTAACACTTACCTGGCCTCCTTTGCAGAATTTATTTTCACCAATGAACGCAACGGGTACTTTTATAAACTGGTGCATGAAGGTATTCAGGATTTTATGCAGTCCAGGGTTTTATGTTTTAAACAGGCCCAAAATGTGCCCATACATTTTATAGGAAGTATAGCCTATTTTAGTGAAGATATAATAAGAGCAGTAGCCCAGCCGTACAGTCTTGAAATAGGAAATGTAATTCGAAGACCAATAGATGCCCTTATAGAACATTATAGAAAAAATGTGCTAACTACTTAGTAGCCAGCATTCCATAAATTATTCCTACATTTAAGTAAAACAATATTTAAATGCTGGTCAAGGTTTATGGAAGTGCCGTTTTTGGCGTAGAAGCTACTACAATTACAGTTGAAGTTAATATGGCTCCGGGTATAGCCTATAACCTGGTAGGGTTACCCGATAATGCCATTAAGGAAAGCAGTTACCGGATAGCGGCTGCTTTGCAAAATAATACCTATAAATTTCCCGGAAAAAAGATCACCATCAATATGGCCCCGGCCGATTTGAGAAAAGAAGGCTCTGCCTATGATCTTACGCTTGCCCTCGGGATCCTGGCGGCTTCACGGCAGATCAATGCAGAGGATATTGATAAATATATCATTATGGGAGAGCTTTCTCTCGATGGTAGCCTTCAGCCTATAAAAGGAGCCTTGCCTATTGCTATTAAAGCCAATGAAGAAGGTTTTAAAGGTTTTATCCTGCCCAAACAAAATGTAAAAGAAGCCGCTATAGTAAATGATCTTGAAGTTTATGGTGTAGATAACATCCTGCAGGTGATCAAATTTTTTGATAAGGGAGAACCTTTGGAGCGAACAGTGATCAATACCCGCGAAGAATTCTACAACAGCCTGGACCATCTGGAACACGATTTTGCCGATGTCAAAGGCCAGGAATCCATTAAACGCTGTATGGAAATTGCCGCAGCCGGCGGACATAACATCATTCTCATTGGCCCGCCCGGATCAGGAAAGACCATGCTGGCTAAAAGGCTTCCCAGTATCCTGCCTCCCATGACGCTTCACGAAGCTCTGGAAACCACCAAAATACATAGTGTGGTAGGTAAGGTGAAAGAAAATGTGGGCTTGATGTCACAACGCCCCTTTAGAAGTCCCCATCATACTATTTCTGATGTCGCATTAGTCGGTGGAGGGGCATATCCTCAACCGGGAGAGATCTCCCTGTCCCATAACGGGGTTTTGTTCCTGGATGAGTTACCGGAATTCAAACGCGGAGTCCTAGAGGTGATGCGGCAGCCGCTGGAAGACCGGGAAGTAACCATTTCCCGCGCAAAATTCACAGTGACCTATCCTTCAAGTTTTATGCTGGTGGCCAGTATGAATCCCAGCCCGAGTGGATATTTTAATGATCCGGGAGCACCTCTTACTTCTTCTCCTGCAGAGATGCAGCGATATTTAAGCAAAATAAGCGGGCCCCTGCTTGACCGTATTGATATTCATATAGAAGTTACTCCGGTGCCTTTTGAAAAATTAAGTGAGGAAAGAAAAGGGGAAAGCAGCGTAGAGATCAGGAAAAGAGTAACTAATGCCAGGCAACTTCAGACCGATCGGTTTACAGATAATGAAAATGTTCATTATAACGCGCAAATGAGCGTGAAACAAATCAATTCGTACTGTCAGCTTGAGGAAACTTCCAAACAACTGCTAAAGACGGCTATGGAACGTTTGAATCTTTCCGCCAGGGCCTATGACCGGATATTAAAGGTTTCCCGAACCATAGCCGATCTTGAAGGTTCAGAAGTTATTAATGGATCACATATAAGTGAGGCCATACAATATCGCAGTCTGGACCGGGAGGGTTGGTTTGGGTAATCAATAAGTATATAATTAAAAGTTTATTAGCTCGTTGTATTAAAGACTTTTTAAAATTTGGTTGATGCCTCACTACAGCAGGTATAAATAGGGTTTTTTCTTTAATAAGGTCTGCTAATATGTAGAGAAAATAATAATTGTGATAAGGGGATAATTATTATGTAGATGAATTATTTATTCCCTTCAAGTATTTTTTTCGTTTTTGATTGAACTTCTTCATCAAATTATTATTTCCATTCTCCTGTAAATATAAATTTGAAATGAAAAATGTGAAAAAAGTGAGGAATAAAAAGAGAGACCCGACAATAAAAAAATAAATATAGTATTCTTCTAAAGAATCTAAAAAGGTTAAACAACCAATTGCCATCAGATAATTGACAAGAAACAGTATTAAAAAAACACGATATACATATTTTATTTTAAATGGAATCATGTTTTTTAACATCGGTTAATAAACTAATGTAACGTTAAAAAGAAAGCGCTAAAATTTAAATTGAAGTTTTTATAACGTTATTCATTTTAATAATACCGTTTTCACTCATAATATCTATTTGAAAAATCGGTAGAACCGGAAAGGATAAAAAATAAGAACTACCAGATCATTCTGAAAAGTCTGAAGATTAAAAATGTCAAACAACCCCAAAGCATCTAACAGTTTTTAATACATTTGGAAAAATAAATAAGCCCCACACATGAAAAATCTGCTTCTCGTTGTTTTCCTCATATTGATCATTGGTTGTAAAGGGGAGGACCGTTTAAAATCTGAAAAAGAACAAGCCACTAAAGACAGTATAGCTGGTTTTGAAGTTAATCTTGACAAACTTGTGGACAGCGAAACTATAGAATTAAACCTGGAACAGGCAAACAGGCTGGCCGATTTGCCTTTAAACTGCATAAATAAAGAATATCCCAATAAATTGGGCCAAACCCTGGGAAGTGAAAAAGACCTGAACTCTCCTGTTACCCTGCATCCTGCTTTTTACGGCTGTTTTGATTGGCATTCATCAGTTCACGCACACTGGTCCCTGGTAAGACTGCTCAAAAAATTCCCGAAACTGGAGAAAGCAAGTGAGATCAATGAGAAGTTGGAAACTTCTCTTTCTAAAGAAAATATCGCGAAGGAAATGGAATACTTTAGGCAGGAACACAACCTAGATTACGAGCGTACTTACGGGTGGGCCTGGTTACTGAAGCTTTCACAGGAACTTCAAACCTGGGATACTGATATGGGAAAAGAACTTTCCTCAAATCTTCAACCCTTGACCGATCTTATTGTTGAACGATATGAGGAGTTTCTGCCTAAACTTAATTATCCCATAAGAGTAGGGGAGCATACCAATACTGCTTTTGCTTTAAGCTTTGCACACGATTATGCTGTTGCTACAGAAAATGAAGATTTTGAAGCCATAATAGAAGAAAGAGCCAGAGATTTTTACCTGAAAGATAAAGGTTGTCCTATTGCATGGGAACCCAGCGGATTTGATTTTTTCTCTCCCTGTCTTGAAGAAATTGATGTGATGAGAAGGGTACTGCCAAAAGCAGCTTTTTCGCTGTGGATGGATAATTTCATGCCAGAGCTTAAAGATCCCGCATTTACTCTTGCGGTTGGAGAAGTTTCAGATAGAAAAGACGGGAAACTAGTGCATTTAGATGGGTTAAACTTTAGCAGGGCCAGGATATTCTACGGGCTTGCCAAACAATATCCCGAAGAATATGCTCATCTACAGGAACTGGCCGACCTGCATATAAATTATTCATTTTCCAATTTGGTGGGAGACAGTTATGAAGGAGGGCACTGGTTAGGAAGTTTTGCCATTTATGCTCTGGAAGAAGCCAAAAAAGCCAATTGAGGAGCTGGTTTAAAAATGTAGGACCGGGAGTACTGGTTTCTGCTGCCTTTATAGGTCCGGGCACTGTGACTGTATGTACGCTTGCCGGTGTGAATTTTCAGTATGCCTTGTTGTGGGCGCTGTTGCTTTCAATTCTGTCCTGTATCGTTTTGCAGGAAATGGCTGCAAGACTTGGGATCATAGCCCAAAAAGGTCTAAGTGAATGCATACGTGAGGAAGTGCAAAACCCGGTATTAAAGGTTGCTGCAGTGGTACTTATTTTTTCTGCTATAGTGGTGGGTAACGCAGCCTATGAAGCAGGAAATATTACAGGTGCAGTACTTGGCATCACTGCCGTTGCGCCCCCGCTCAATTTGCCGCTGGGAAATTTTTCCTTAAACCTGTGGAGTATTATTATTGGAGCTATAGCCTTTGGTCTTCTGTCGATGGGAAATTATAAGGTTCTGGAAAGGGTGTTTATAGGTCTTGTAGTTTTAATGAGTATTTCATTTCTCGTCACCGCCTTTGTTGTAAAGCCTGATCTTTCTGAAATAGTAAAAGGTTTATTCATTCCTACAACAGGGGAAGCAGGTTTGCTCACTGTCATGGCCCTGGTAGGAACTACAGTAGTGCCATATAATCTTTTTCTGCACGCTTCCCTGGTAGGTGAAAAATGGAATAAACCGGGAGACCTAAAGATCGCCAGGAAAGAACTCACCTTTGCTATTATTCTTGGCGGTATAGTTTCTATGGCCATTGTAATATGTGCTGCGGCACCAAATCTTGATCATGTTACTTCTGCAGCAGATCTTGCCCTTGGCCTGGAACCCTTATTCGGGCAATATTCAACCTGGTTTATCGCAGTTGGTCTTTTGGCAGCCGGCATAACCTCTTCCATTACCGCTCCTTTAGCGGCAGCTTATGTTGTGCGGGGGTGTTTGGGGTGGAAGGATGGATTAAATTCTTTAAGGTTTAAATCTGTATGGGCCACGATTCTTCTGCTTGGTGTCTTTTTTTCGTCGCTAAAATTGCAGCCTATAGAGATCATAAGGTTTGCACAAATTGCCAACGGGATCCTTCTGCCCGTCATAGCTATATTCCTGTTTTGGATCGTCAATAAATCTTCTGTTATGGGTAAATACAGGAATACCGGTTATCAAAATATTTTAGGAATAGTTATTATCGCTATCTCTATCTTTCTTGGTGCCAAGTCAATTTATACTGTTTGGCAATCCCTGTAAATCTCCGGTAATGCTGCAGATCTTTATCCTTACCTCCAAATAAGGCACTTCCTTTCTTAAAAAACCTTATACTCAACGGAATAGTATTTTCACACTCAACTTATCTATATGCCAAATTTTTCATACATTCCTGGGATTAATAGCCCGAGGCTTGCTTTACTATTTTCATTTTTTGGATTTGCAATTTTAATTCCTTGTAGGCTTGCCCCGTCATTTCTTATTTTTTCGAACTTACAATTTGAATTGTAGAATTCTCCAGCCTCGTAGCCATGCCTCACAATTTTATCTTCTTTATAATTTGGAATTTGGAATTTTATTTTTGGAATTTGATTTTTGGAATTTTCAAACCTAGTGGACTCGCCCCCAATAATTTTTATTTATAATCCTTGTATCTTGAACCTATTTTCAACATCGAACTTTAATTTTTAAGAGATGAAACAAGCACATATTAACTGCGATTTGGGAGAAGGAGGGGAGCGCGATGAAGAATTAATGCCTCTTATTTCTTCCTGTAATATTGCCTGTGGTGGTCATGCCGGGACAGTGAAAAGTATGCGTGAAACTGTTCATCTGGCTTTGGAGCATAATGTGGAAATGGGAGCACATCCTTCCTATCCCGATAAGGAGAACTTCGGAAGAAAAACCCTGGATATTACATCTGAAAATTTAAAGCAAAGTCTGGTAGCCCAAATCTTAAGTCTAAAACAAATTGCAGAAGCCGAAGGAGGAAAACTGAATCATGTGAAGCCTCACGGGGCTCTTTATAATGATGCTGCAAAAGATGAAAAAACAGCTGAAATAGTTATAGATGCCATTCTTGAATTCGATCAAAAATTAGCCTTATATGCACCTCAGGATTCTGTGATTTCCCGTTTGGCTGAAGGTAAGATCGAGGTGGTTTTTGAAGCTTTTGCAGATCGAAATTATAGGGAAAATTATGAGCTGGTTTCCCGTAAAAAAAGCAATGCTTTGATTACTGAAAAAGAGGCTGTTTTTGAACATCTTTTTTCTATGGTTTCAGAGCAAAAGATCACCTGTGAAACCGGTACAAAAATCCCCTGCCGCGCTATCACATTTTGCCTTCACAGTGACACTCCAAATGCACCTGAAATAATGAGATTTCTTGATCAAAAACTGAAGGAAAATAATATGGAAATTTTGCGACATGAATAATGCATTGCCAAAAATAAGCTTGATGGGGGAGCGGTCAATTCTAATAGAATTTGAACCTGATATAGATAAAAATCTGCTCGAAAAGCTACTAAATATTAAAAAATTACTAGAAATAAAATTATTTGAATCAAAGGTTGAGGTAATAAATACATATTCCTCGTTATTAATTATTTACATGTCTAATATAGAGAATGTCTATAGTGCCTTTTCAGCCGTAAATGAGGTGCTGGAGGATGCTAATGTAGTAAAAAATCACCAACCGGAATTATTTCACATCCCCGTGTGTTACGATCCGGAATTTGGACTTGATCTTTCCGAAATTTCCCTGAACAAAAATCTCAGTTTTAGTCGAATTATAAATCTTCATACTGCACCGGTTTACACTGTATATTTTCTGGGTTTTTTACCCGGATTTTTATACCTGGGAGGCCTCGATAAAAAGCTTCAGATTTCCCGAAAAGAACAGCCTCGATTAGAGGTGCCAAAAGGGTCAGTTGGAATAGGTGAATTCCAAACTGGAATTTATCCCAAAAAGAGTCCCGGCGGGTGGCAAATTATAGGAAATTCCCCGGTAGTTTTGTTTGACGTAAACTCTGATCCTCCTTGTGAAATTTCAGCAGGAGATAAGGTGAAATTTTTCCCTGTCTCAAAAAAGGAATTTCAGGAAATTAATGATGCGGTAGGAACAGGAAAATTTCAGCTAAAGAAAGAAAAATATGAAAGCTGAAATTGAAGTTTTACAACCCGGATTATTTTCTACAATTCAGGATGTGGGAAGATTTGGATACATGAAATACGGCGTGCCTGTAAGTGGATCAATGGATACATACTCAGCAAAAATGGTAAACCTTATTCTACAAAATTCTCCCGATTGTGCGGTAATGGAAGTTACTCAAACCGGTCCGAAATTAAAATTTTCAGCCCCGGTTGAAATTGTAATCTCGGGAGGAAATCTTTCTCCTAAAGTAAATGAAACTGAAATTAAACATAATACTATTTTCCGGGTTCAGACGGGAGATGTATTGAGCTTCGGAAAAAGGCAATTTGGGTGCAGGAGTTATTTGGGCATTTCAGGTGGATTTCAAACAGAAAAGATTTTAAACAGCAGGAGTTGGTATGAAGGAATAACTAAGAATTCTCATCTTGTAAAAGGGATGAAATTGGGGTATCATTCTATAGTAGGTTCTATAAATAATACGTATTCTTCTATTAAACCGGAATCATCTTATATAAGAAATCAGGGAATAGTTGTTGCCAAAGGACCTGAATTTGAGAAAATGCCGGATACTTTGAAAGAAGAGATCTTTCTTCAGGAGTTTTCAGTTAGTAAAAATTATAACCGAATGGCTATTCAACTGGAAGAAAATTTTAAAAATTCTATGGAACCTATTACCACCGGCCCTGTTGTACAGGGGACCGTGCAGCTTACCCCGGGAGGGAAAATCATCATTTTAATGAGAGACTGCCAAACCACAGGAGGCTACCCCCGGATTCTGCAAGTTATGGAGCAGGGAATGAATTCCCTTGCTCAAAAATTAAAAGGAGACAGGATAAGTTTTCGATTGTAATATATCAATTCATGCAGAGGGCGAAGCTATCTCCCCTTGCCACTACAAAGGTTTAAAAGAAAAGTGCCTTCTGAAATACAATTTAAGGACCCCTACCTCCTAAATCGTTAACATACGGCACTTTGCTAATCTAATTAACAGGATAAATATACCTTACTATTTTTCTCCATAAAAGGGTGTTTTTCCCCTTTTTATGCTGTAGTGATAAAATAAGTTAAAATTATTTATACTTTTAACAGATAATATTTAAAATAATAACCTGTTTAAAAATTTTATATGGGAAAAAGAATTTCTTCCAAAGAAGCAAAAGATCTTTTTGATAACTGGACATCAAGATCTGGACCCGGTGGAGCTGTGGAAAGAGCTGGATTTAAAGATTCCTACGAGACATGGTTTAGTATTAAAGAACTTAAAGAATATTTGCAGTATCTGGAGGATAACATTTCTACTGAACAAAATCCCGGGTTGCGCATTTATTTTGGTTCTTACGGTGATATCCCGGGACCTAAGAATAAAATAAACACAGTTTTTCTTGCTCCTACAAAAGAAGAAGATTTAGAGGGAATTGTTGAAAACAGCAACGATTATACTCTTGATGCTTATAATAGTGGAGGTACTAAATGGCCACCTGATCCATATAATTCTTAATTATTTTGTGGGAGATTTTTGTTGACAATCGGATGTACCCCACCTATATCGTGGAGTTTTTTGCGGCAGCGGCAGGATTGTTTTATCTAATCAAAAGTAAATCTTCAGGAAAAGCAGACAGGCTTCTGGTATTATACCTCAATTTTATTTTTGTTTTTGATCTTCTTGCTATTACTTATGGGCTTTACGGCTATGTCTATAATTGGCGTTACCTGGAGTTTATCAATGAATCCTGGCGCAATATTTATTGGATATATAACATATTGATTCTTATTTCTGGTACGGCTTATACAGCATATTTTTATCTTCAGTTGCAATCCAAAATTTTCAGAAGATTAATTTTTTCTTTAACCCTGATTTATCTTATAAGTTCGATTACAAGCTTTTTTATTGGTGAAGACTTTTTCACGACTACCAGTTCGTTTGCATACATATTTTGTTCTTTTTTAATATTCTTTTCTGTTATCTTCTATTACTTTGAATTACTAAGATCAGATCGCTTATTGAATTTTAGCAAAGAATTGCCTCTATATATCTCTATAGGTCTATTGCTATATCAGCTGGGAATAACGCCTCTTTTTATATTTCAGAAGTATATTTCAGTAAGCCAGGAATTTCAAACGCTATACAGCTGGGTCCTTGATATTGGTAATGTTTTTATGTATTCTGTTTTTACCTACGGCTTCTTAAAGATAGTTTTTACCTCTACAAAAAAGGATGAGATAAATTGGAGTAAATACGGCCTGTAAACTAGAAAGTGCATGAAATAAGGAAATTTAAGAAGATAATGATCTAAAAATCATTAATTTAACCTTTAAATGATGGTTACTGGCTCTATAAATATAAATGAAAAAGTGAATGTTTTAACTTGTTATAAAATTATCCTTTTGCCGAATTATGTGTCTTACTTCAGGAGAAGAACCAGTTAAGATAGGTGCCAATTATCTTTTGAGGAAATAAAACTGCTGGCCGTATGTCAATAATATTTTATTGAAGGGTGCTATTAGAGATAAATAGAGCGTTTTAAAAAAAAATAATTTTAAGGTTGTTAGAATATTATTTAGAAAATTTATTTCTGGTTCACCTGGTCGAACTGCTTGCTGCGATTACAGGAACTTTTTATTTAATTTCAAAACCTAAGGCGAATCGTGCCATTAAGCTTTTTGTTTCCTTTTTATGGATTACCTTTTTTATAGAAGTCACCGGTCTATACGCTACCTATTTCTATTTCACCGGATATAAGAATTTTGAATTTCTGCGAGACTCTCCTTTTGAAAGAAATTTTTGGCTGTATAATATTTTTAATGTCTTTTCTTATTTCATTTATTTTATATTCTTCATCCTACATTTAAAAGCAGAAAAAATCCGGAAGATCCTTACTATTCTAGCCGTTTTTTTTGTGTTCACCGCGATCTTAAATCTTATTTTCTCAGGTATATTTTTCACTGCATTTTCTGCCTATACCCATATTAACGGAACTATTTTTTTGATTCTGTGTATTAGTGCTTATTATTACGAACTACTAACCAGTTACAGGATTTTAAATTTTTACAAAAATGTGGAGTTTTATATTTCCATTGGAGCTTTGATTTTTCACGTAGTAACAACACCTTTATTTATCTACAGTAAATATATTAAACTTCAAAACCCGGAATTTATCGCCATATATGAAGTGGTATTAAGATCTGTTAATTTCTTTTTATACGGAATAATAATATTGGGATTTCTGATGTCTACTTTGAGGAGAAAGAAAGTAGTGATTTCGTAAAAAATGTAAAATGAAAAAAGTGCCATTTCCGGTTAAATATTAAGAGCCCTACCTAATAATATCTTCCTTCAAAAAAGCACTTTTTCACAACCCTGGTTCTATAACCAAAATCATAATGTAAATGTAAAGATGAAAACCAAGGCACGCAAGGGGTATTTTTCCCCTTTTTTAAGATTCAATCTGAAATAGATTTTTTATTTCTATAGATTTATAAGTTACAGGGCTTCTGCGCCTGATTCTAACTTAAAATTTTTCTCTTGCTGGATTACATTTTAGAATATGTTACTGGTTTTCCTGCTGGAGTTAGGCGCTGCTATGGCAGGGACCATCTTTATTGCTAAATCCGGAAATTCTCCTTTAGCAATAAAGATATTCGTCTATTATCTTTGGTTTATGGTTTTTGTAGAGACTTTAGGTTTATATCCAATCTATGCTTACTTTTCCAATTACACCTCCCTCTCTTTTATTAAAGACACTCCTTTTGAACGAAATTACTGGCTGTATAACATTCATAAAGTCGTAAGTTTTATGGCTTATCTCAGTTTATTTATCGTTCAAATAGGATCAAAGAAAACACGCGGTATCTTATGGATTTTACTAATCATGTTTGCGGTAAGTTCTGTTGTCAATCTAATGCTATCCGGAGTGTTTTTTATCAGGCACGCGGCTTTTACCACCTTTTTTGGAACCCTTCTATTAGTGGTAGTTATTTTTATCTACTATTATGAACTTTTGAGAAGTGATCGAATATTAAAGTTCCATTATGATCCAGTATTTTTTATTTCTGTTGGCGCCCTGGTATGGAACCTTGTTGTAACTCCCTTATTTATTTACAATAAATACTTCAGCCTTCAAAGTCCCGATTTTATTATGTTGCATAGCGGGATATTAAAATTGGCAAATGTTTTTCTTTATGGGAGTATAATAGCAGGATTCTGGCTATCCTTTAAAAATCAAAAAATAAAATTGCGAAAAGTTTAGAGGAAAGAAAATAAAAAAAGTGCCATTTTATCAGTCCATATTAAGAGCCCTACCTAATAATATTTTCCTTTAAAAAAAGCACTTTTACTTTTAACCTTAGTTAACTAAACTTGGTATAAAAGTATAGTAAGGATTTTCCCTGCACAAGGGGGTTTTTCCCCTTTTTTAAGAAACTTATTATTTTCGGTTTTTAATTTCAAATATAAATTATGTATCATTGTTTTAGAATAGATCTTTAGAGATGCTTGCCAAAGAAGAACTTTTACTTATTGTTTATTTTATTGTTGTAATTTTCCTGCTTACAACTTTTGGAATCATTTTTTTTATCACTTTTCAAAAAAGAAAAAACAAACTTCTGTTAGAAAAATTTGAAGCAGAAAAGCGATTTGAAGAAGAAATTACCCAGGCAAAACTTGAGATCCAGGAGCAAACGTTGAAAAATGTAGGTTGGGAACTTCACGATAATATTGGGCAGTTACTATCTGTAGCGAATATGCAAATCAACATACTTGCGCGTACCATAGAAGAGCCCGCTAAATCCTCTCTAACAGATATCAAGGAGGTGGTGACAAATTCTTTGCAGGAGGTAAGATCCTTGTCTAAATCCTTAAACAATGAGGTAATAAACTATGCCGGCCTTCAGGCTTCGGTAATTAACGAGGTGGCCAGGTTTAATCGTTTAAATTTGGTGAATTCTCAATTTAACACCACTGGAAATTGTTTGAAGATTCCTCAAAAGGATGAGATCATATTGTTCAGGATCCTTCAGGAATTTTTTAGCAATGTAATTAAACATGCTAAAGCCGATGAACTTAAGATAGAATTTTCTTTTACAAATTCAGATCTTACTATTCATGTTTCAGATAACGGAATTGGTTTTAATACTGAAGAAGTTAAAAAAAATTCAGGCCTGCTTAATATGAAAAGCCGTGCTTCCTTAATTAATACAGACTTTACATTAAAATCTTCTGAAAACAAGGGAACTTCGCTATATTTACGATACCCTATCAAGGAAATGTAAAATGAGCAAAACAATTCTTATTGTTGACGATCATGTGCTTTTTGCACAATCGCTGCAAGGACTGGTAAATTCCTTCAAAGAATTTAAAGTCCTTGGCGTTCTTAAAAACGGGCAGGAAGTAGTAGATTATTTCAAAGCTAAAAAGCCCGTCCCCGACATTATCTTACTTGATATTCGCATGCCTGTTATGGATGGGGTTAAAACCATGGAATGGCTTCGGGAAAATCATCCAGATCAAAAGGTTCTGGCTCTTACTATGGAGCATGAGGAGGAAATTATTATCAAAATGATAAGGATGAGATGCAGGGGTTATCTTCTAAAGGATATCGAACCTGAAGAATTTTTGTTTGCCCTTGAGTGTGTTGCCAACAGTGGGTATTATATGAATGAGGAAACAAACTCTGCACTTCAGTGTACTCCTGAAAAAAACAAGTTCCAAAACCTTACTCCCAGGGAAGTTGTGTTCATTAATCATGCCTGCAGTGAACTCACATACAAAGAAGTGGCAGAAAAGATGAATGTGAGTCCTAAAACTATAGATGGATACCGGGAAAGTTTGTTCAGTAAACTGGAATTAAAAAGCCGTGTTGGCCTTGTGCTGTTTGCTGTAAAGAATCATCTTGTAGAGGTTTAATTCATATTCCGGCCATTTTTAGATAGAACAGCAGCCTGTTACCTTTAAGAGTGTTTCCTTTCCTGCTTCTTACGTTAAATTTATTTTAACCTGATAATCTTCAGATTAATTTAATTCCTGACTATCTTTGCAGCCTAAAAAATCAGCACAAAAGTGATAGATTCAGCTAAAATTGTTTTACGAAATTTAAGGGTTAAAGATTATCAGGAATTAAAAATTTCCATGGTCAAGAGTTATAAAACCATGGCTGATGAATACTGGAGCAAGGCAGAAATAAAAACGCTTATCAGCAAATTTCCCGACGGGCAGTTTTGTATTGAGATAGACGGCAAAATTGCAGGTTGTGCCTTATCCATTATTGTTGATTACGACAAGCTGGATGCAAATCATAAATACGAGGATATTCTTGGAGGAGAGAACTTTTCTACTCATAACAAGAATGGGGATGTTCTTTATGGCATTGATGTTTTTATTCATCCTGATTACCGGGGGATGCGCCTGGGCCGCCGATTATATGAAGCCAGGAAAGAACTTTGTGAACAGTTAAACTTAAGGGCTATTATTTTTGGCGGCAGAATTCCCAATTATGCTGAATATGCCGAAGAATTAACTCCTAAAAAATACATAGATAAAGTCAAACTGAAAGAGATCCACGATCCCGTGCTGTCTTTTCAGCTATCAAATGACTTTCACGTCAAAAAAGTGATCAAGGGATACTTACCGGGAGATGAAGACAGTATGGAATATGCCACTTTAATGGAGTGGAATAATATATACTACACCAAGGAAAAGAAACTTATTGACACCAAAAAAACAGTAGTCCGCCTTGGCCTGGTCCAATGGCAAATGCGACTGTTCAAGGATTACGAGGCTCTTGTGTCCCAAATCGAATTCTTTGTAGATGCCGTAAGTGATTACCAAAGTGATTTCATTTTGTTTCCTGAATTGTTCAATGCCCCACTTATGGCGCAGTTCAATCACCTTAATGAAGCTGAAGCCATTCGCGGTTTGTCATCTTATACGGAGCGATTGCTGGAGACCTTTCGGGAATTTGCCATGAATTACAATATCAATATCATCACCGGAAGTATGCCACAGGTTGTGGGAGAACATATGCATAACGTAGGATTTTTATGCCGAAGGGATGGTAGCTATGAAAAATATGAGAAGCTGCATATTACTCCTGCAGAAGAATCGGCATGGGGAATGAAAGGTGGTTCTATCCTTGAAACTTATGATACAGATTGCGGAAAGATTGGAGTACTTATATGTTACGACGTTGAATTCCCCGAATTACCCAGGTTACTGGCTGAAGAAGGAATGAACATTCTTTTCGTGCCCTTTATGACCGATACCCAAAACGGATATTCCCGTGTAAAGATATGTGCCCAGTCCCGGGCTGTGGAAAATGAATGTTACGTAGCCATTGCGGGATCTGTAGGGAACCTGCCAAAGGTAAACAATATGGATATTCAATACGCCCAAAGTGCAGTATTCACGCCTTCAGATTTTGCTTTTCCGGTTAACGGAATTAAAGCTGAAGCAACTCCAAATACTGAAAGCACCTTGCTGGTAGATGTAGACCTGGACTTGCTGAAAGAACTTCATGCCTTTGGAAGTGTTAGAAATATGAAGGATCGCCGGAAAGATCTTTATTCCCTTAAGCGAAAGTAAGGGAAATAAGCTTTAATAGAATTATTTTTTTTCATAACTTCTTTTATATAATTCAGTATGGACTGCTCCTTTGGCCGTCTTTCGCAGGTTAAAAAAGACTCTTGATCAAAAAAATTCTTATAATATTATTTCTGATCTTTTCCATTGGCGGGATCAAAGCACAGGACCGGGTGATAGATAAAAAATTCACTTACTGGACAAGAGCCTATTTGGAATATCAACTAAGTGATCCTGTAGTTTTGGACCTGGAATTTGATAACAGAAGGTATATCATTCCCCATAACCAGTTTCAGACGATGATGAGATTTACCCTGCATGCCCGTGTGTATTCCTGGTTAACGGTAGGGTCGGGGTTTGGATACTCTTTGGAATACAGTGAGGCTACCAATATGAGTATACCCGAAATAAGGCCTCACCAGGAATTCAATGCCGCTCATTCCAAAGATAATTGGGATTTTTCATACAGGATAAGGCTTGAAGAGCGGTTCATACAGGATACTACGCGGGTTATTAATAATTCTCAAATTACTGAAAACAGAGAAGACAGTTATAGTTTCGGATTTAGAAGCAGGTATAGTGCCGGTGCAGAGTATGCTTTGATACCGCGGGACAGAAATCAGGGACACTTAGCGGTAGAGGCAAGTTCTGAGATCATGTTTACAGCTACTTTTCGGGAGTTTTTTGACACCTTCAGGCAATATGTTGGGTTTAGTTACTATTTGCGCAAAAACAGTGTTTTGGAATTGGGGTATTTGCTATCGCTGGAAAAGAATTACCGGTATAACATCCTGTTCGATTTTGACAACATCCGTTTTACCTTTCGACAATCCTTATAAAGATTCTTATCTTATAAATATTAAATCATTTTATCTAAAGCAGGCATAATATTTCAAGGCTATATTTACTGTATTACAAAAGTTTAAATTAATCCCATAATAATTTTCCGGAACCTCTAGCATCAGGTGATATTGTACGGGAGGTTTTTGATCAACTTTAAATGGCACCCGGAAGAAATTGCGATTCCACCTCTTTAATAATTCTGCTATCTGCTCAGCATCAGTCGTCACCGGTACTTTTCCAATAAACGATCTTACCATTCTTTTCCCTTAAAATTTTCTGTATATTTTTTATTTCTAAGACTTTCGGGTTCAGCTATCGTAATTTATTGAAGGCTAAAATCTTGTTTTACAGTATTTTATAGGAAGTTGACCTATATTGAAATTAATAGCAGCCTTTGATTGCTTCAGCTGAGAATCTATGAAGAAAGTAGATTTATCTCCTATTTACTACATATAGGAGAATGAATAATAAGTACAGCCAGATTTTAACGCAAAGCGATTCCCAACCCGGGGCACAAGCAATGTTGCACGCCATAGGGTTAACTAAAGAAGATTTTAAAAAACCATTTGTCGGAATAGCCAGTACAGGTTACGAAGGGAACCCTTGTAATATGCACCTAAACGATCTCGCAAAGCTTGTAAAAAGGGGCAGTAACGAAAATGGTTTGGTTGGCCTTATCTTTAATACCATAGGGGTAAGCGACGGGATCTCCATGGGTACTCCCGGAATGCGATTCTCCTTACCATCACGTGACATTATTGCAGATTCCATTGAGACGGTGATCCAGGCCATGGCCTATGACGGATTGATTACGGTAGTAGGTTGCGATAAAAATATGCCCGGGGCCCTTATGGCGATGCTTCGCCTTAACCGACCGGCGATATTGGTCTATGGCGGGACAATTGCTTCCGGCTGTCACAAAGGACAAAAGTTAGACGTGGTATCGGCTTTTGAAGCCTGGGGCGCGAAGATGGCCGGAGATATAGATAAAGAAGAATACGATACTATAATAGAGAAATCCTGTCCGGGAGCCGGGGCTTGTGGGGGAATGTACACCGCAAACACCATGGCTTCAGCCATAGAAGCCCTGGGAATGGCGCTGCCGTATAATTCCTCAAATCCTGCAACAGGGGAGGAGAAGCAAGTTGAAAGTGAAACTGCCGGTAGGGCTATTGGTTTATTGATCGAGCGAGATATAAAGCCACGGGATATCGTCAACAAGAGATCTATAGAGAATGCGATAAGATTACTTACCGTGCTTGGTGGCTCCACCAATGCGGTACTCCATTTCCTTGCCATCGCAAGAGCTGCTGAGGTGGATTTTGACCTTAGGGATTTTCAGAGGATCTGTAATTCTACTCCCTTTTTGGCCGATCTAAAACCCAGCGGAAAATACGCAATGGAAGATGTCCATAAAATAGGAGGGATCCCTGCAGTTTTAAAATATATGCTGGAACAGGGAATGCTTCACGGCGACTGTTTAACAGTAACCGGAAAAACCCTGGCTGAAAATTTAGCTGAAGTTCCCGGACTCCTTGAGGGTCAGGAGATCATCAAACCTGTGGATCTGCCCATTAAAAAGACGGGCCACATACGGATGCTCTACGGAAATTTAGCTGAAGAAGGATCGGTAGCAAAGATCACAGGTAAAGAGGGGCTGGTATTTACAGGAAAGGCGAATGTGTTTAACAGTGAATTTGAAGCCAATGAAGGCATTTCTTCCGGAAAGGTTGCCAAAGGAGATGTGATTGTGATACGCTATGAAGGCCCAAAAGGAGGCCCGGGTATGCCCGAGATGCTCAAACCTACTTCTGCCATTATGGGCGCAGGTCTGGGGAAGGAGGTAGCCCTAATCACCGATGGGAGGTTTTCCGGAGGGACCCACGGCTTTGTGGTAGGACATATTACTCCTGAAGCACAGGAAGGCGGATTACTGGCCTTTGTAGAAAATGGAGACCAGATCACCATTAACGCCGAAACCAACAGGATTGAGGTAGATCTTTCTCCTGAATTAATAGAAATGCGAAAGAAAAACTGGAAAGCCCCGGCTCTAAAATATACAAACGGCGTGCTCTACAAATATGCAAAAACCGTATCCTCAGCCTCCAGGGGTTGTGTTACAGATGAATTTTAATGATTATGGAAGATGGAAGTAAAAACAGCTAAGTTTAAGGAAACCCCGGCAGCAACCAAAGTTACCGTCTCCGGTGCAGAGGCAGTGATCAAGTGTTTGCTGGAAGAGGGAACAGATACTATTTACGGGTATCCCGGGGGAGCGATCATGCCGGTGTATGATGAATTGTATAAATATCGAGATACTTTGCACCATGTGCTCACCAGGCATGAGCAGGGAGCGACCCATGCCGCGCAGGGATATGCCAGGGTCACCGGAAAAGTGGGAGTGGCCATTGCAACTTCGGGACCCGGAGCGACAAATTTGATCACCGGAATTGCCGATGCCCAACTTGATTCTACTCCAATGGTAGTGATCACCGGCCAGGTGGGTTCGCATCTATTGGGGAGCGATGCCTTCCAGGAAATTGACATTGTGGGAATTTCCACCCCTATTACCAAATGGAATTACCAGATCACCAAAGCCTCAGAAATTCCGGAGATCTTTGCAAAGGCTTTTTACATCGCCCGCTCCGGAAGACCGGGTCCGGTGTTGATCGATATTACCAAAGATGCCCAGTTTGCATCTATGGAATTCAGCTATAAGAAATGTTCAGGGATCCGGAGTTATATTCCGTATCCTGAAGTAGATCCGGAAGCCGTTCAACTGGCTGCCGAAGCGATGAACAATGCCAAAAAACCACTTATCGTATTTGGGCAGGGTGTGATCCTGGGAAGTGCAGAAGAATTGTTCAGACAAGTAGTGGAGCGATCGGGGATCCCGGCAGCCTGGACAATTTTAGGGCTTTCAGCTTTACCTACAGCTCATGAACTTAATGTGGGAATGGTGGGAATGCACGGAAACTATGGCCCTAATATACTTACAAATGAATGTGATGTTTTGATCGCCATCGGAATGCGTTTTGACGACCGGGTAACCGGAAACCTGGAAAAATACGCGAAGCAGGCAACCATCATTCACTTTGAGATTGATCCGGCGGAAATTAATAAGAATGTGCAGGTACAAATTCCGGTGCTAGGGGATGTAAAGGAATCTCTTGAGTTATTGCTGAATTATTTAAAACCAAATGAACATCCACAATGGCACCAGGAATTCAAAAAATATTATGACCAGGAATATGAGAAGGTCATCAAAAACGACCTTAATGCCAACGTGGGAGAATTGAAGATGGCTGAGGTTATTGATGAGATAAATACCTGTTTTAAAGGCGACGCCATTATTGTTTCAGATGTGGGGCAGCACCAGATGGTAACCTGTCGCTATGCAAAATTCAATTCCACCCGCAGCAATGTGACTTCCGGCGGATTGGGCACTATGGGATTTGCCCTTCCGGCAGCTTTAGGTGCCAAGATGGGCAGTCCGGAGAGGGAGGTGGTGGCTATTATTGGGGATGGCGGGTACCAGATGACCATTCAGGAACTTGGGACCATCTTTCAAACCCGGGCTGCGGTGAAGATCGTGATCCTCAACAACGGATTCCTGGGCATGGTGCGGCAGTGGCAGCAAATGTTCTTTGAAAAGCGCTATGCTTCTACAGAGCTGGTGAATCCGGATTTTGTGACCATTGCAAAAGGATACCATATAAAAACGAATCAGGTAACGGAACGCGCTCAGTTAAAAGATGCGATAAAGGAAATGTACGATGCGCAGGAGCCGTATTTCCTTGAAGTAAAAGTGGAGAAAGAGGAGAATGTCTTTCCTATGATCCCAACAGGAGCAGCTGTTTCAGAAATACGTTTGGAGTAATGGAAAATAAAAATTTCACAGTTTCGGTATATACCGAGAACAACATAGGACTCTTGAGCAGGATCGCGGCCATTTTTTTGAAAAGGCATATCAATATAGAAAGCATAACCGCTTCCAGGAGTGAAGTGAATGAGGTGATGCGGTTTATTATCGTGGTGAACATTTCCGAAGAAAAAGTAAGGAAGATCGTTGGCCAGATAGAGAAACAGATCGAGGTGATCAAAGCTTTTTATCATACCGATGAAGAATTGATCTATCAGGAAACGGCGCTTTATAAAATACGCTCTGCAGACTTTGTGGAAGATCTGAATATTCAGGATTTTATTAAGGAAACCAATGCCAGAATTGTTACGGTAACCCCTAAGTTTTTCGTTATTGAAAAGACAGGAAAACGCCAGGAAACAGAAAATCTTTACGAAAAACTAAAACCATATGGATTGATGCAGTTTGTACGTTCCGGCACGATAGCCGTGTCAAAGAACGAAATGCAGATCTCAGAGATCCTTGAAAAATTTAATACAACTTCAGTATCATGACAAATTATTTTAACAGCCTTTCTTTACGTGAACAACTGGCCCAGCTGGGAACCTGCCGCTTTATGGATTCAGACGAGTTCAGTGATGGCGTGGAAGTTCTCAAAGGCAAGAACATCGTGATCGTAGGATGTGGTGCCCAGGGATTGAACCAGGGCCTGAATATGCGGGACAGCGGATTAGATATTTCTTACGCCCTGCGTGCAGAAGCTATTTCAGAAATAAGGCAATCCTATAAAAATACGGTAGAAAACAATTTTAAGGTTGGCACCTATGAGGAGCTCATACCACAGGCAGATCTGGTGATCAACCTGACCCCGGACAAGCAGCACACTTCGGTAATCAACAACATTCTTCCGCATATCAAAAAGAATGCGGTGCTTTCTTATTCCCACGGCTTCAATATCGTGGAAGAAGGAATGAAGATAAGGGAAGATATCACCGTGATCATGGTGGCCCCCAAATGCCCGGGAACTGAAGTTCGCGAGGAGTACAAAAGAGGCTTTGGGGTACCTACCCTAATCGCAGTACATCCGGAAAACGATCCGCAGGGAATTGGAATGGAATGGGCAAAAGCCTATGCGGTTGCCACAGGTGGCCATAAAGCGGGTGTGCTGGAATCTTCCTTTGTAGCCGAAGTGAAATCTGATCTTATGGGGGAGCAAACCATTTTGTGCGGAGTGCTTCAAACGGGGTCAATTTTGAGCTTTGATAAAATGGTTGCGGAAGGCGTAGATCCAAATTACGCCGCTAAATTCATCCAATATGGATGGGAAACGATTACCGAAGCTTTGAAGCACGGCGGGATCACCAATATGATGGACCGGCTTTCCAATCCGGCTAAGCTTCGGGCAAATGAGATCTCAGAAGAACTGAAATTGAAATTACGTCCGCTTTTCAGAAAACATATGGATGATATTATTTCAGGAAATTTCAGCTCAAGGATGATGAAAGACTGGCAAAATGATGACAGGGAGCTTTTGGAATGGCGTGCAGCCACTGCTGAGACTGCTTTTGAAAAAACAGAGATTACAGACAATAAGATCGAAGAGCAGGAATATTTTGACAACGGGGTGCTTCTGGTAGCCTTTGTAAAAGCAGGTGTAGAACTCGCCTTTGAAACTATGACTGAAGCCGGAATTGTAGAAGAATCTGCTTACTATGAATCGCTTCACGAAGCGCCTTTAATTGCCAATACCATTGCTAGGAAGAAGTTGTACGAGATGAACAGGATCATTTCTGATACTGCTGAATACGGCTGCTATTTATTTGACCATTCCTGTAAGCCTCTTATTCAGGATTACATTACCGGACTGGAATCTAAATTGATAGGAAGGCCTTTTGTAAATGGGGAAGGTACAGGGGTAGACAATAAGAAACTTATCACCGTAAATGATGCGATACGCAATCATCCCGTTGAGATAGTTGGGAAAGAGCTGAGAGAAGCCATGACCGCAATGAAAAATCTATATTGATATGAACACACTGCAGGCAAATACCATCACCTATAAGCCACAATTAGAGGAAGTACAAAAGGCTGCAGAACGCATTTCGAGGGTTTCTGTAAAGACACCTTTGACCGAGTCTTTTACCTATAGTAAAAAGTATGAGGCAAACGTGTTCTTTAAAAGGGAAGATCTGCAGCAGGTAAGGTCTTATAAGATCAGGGGGGCTTACAACAAGATCTCAAGTCTTTCACAAGAACAGCTGCATAAAGGGGTAATTTGCGCCAGCGCAGGTAACCACGCGCAGGGGGTGGCCTTTGCCTGTAATAAACTGCACACCAGGGGAATTATTTATATGCCAGTGACCACTCCAAAACAAAAGGTGGAACAAACCGAAATGTTTGGTGGCGATTGGGTAAAAGTGGTATTATTTGGTGATACTTTTGACGATTCCTACAAAAGTGCTGTCACTTATGGCAATCAAAATGAACTGGTTTTTATTCATCCTTTTGACGATGAAAAGGTTATCGAAGGTCAGGCAACCATAGCTCTGGAAATTCTGGAACAGGCAGAAAAACCCATAGATTATATTTTTGCGCCCCTGGGAGGCGGCGGACTTTTAGCCGGACTGTCAAGTGTGATCAAGCAACTTTCGCCACATACTAAAATTATTGGGGTGGAGCCTGAAGGGGCACCTTCTATGAGCCTTTCCTTAAAAAGAGGGAAAGTGGTAGAGCTGGAGAATATAGACCGTTTTGTAGACGGGGCCGCAGTGCAAAAGGTAGGCAGCCGTAATTTTGAGATCTGCAGGGAAAATTTGGACCAAATGGTGACTGTTCCCGAAGGCAAGATCTGCCAGACCATCCTGGACCTTTACAACCAGGATGCGATCGTAATAGAACCTGCAGGAGCCATGGCCATAACGGTGCTAGATTCTTTTGCTGAGGAAATTAAGGGAAAACAAGTGGTGTGTATCGTTAGCGGAAGCAACAATGATATTACCCGAACGGCCGAAATAAAAGAACGTGCTTTGCTCTATGCAGGTTTAAAACATTATTTCATCGTGAGATTTCCACAAAGAGCGGGGGCGCTAAAAGAATTTGTAGCTGAAATCCTGGGGCCGGAAGATGATATTACACATTTTGAATATTCCAAAAAACACCACAAAGAAAACGGGCCAGCCGTTGTGGGAATAGAGCTTAAGGATCCCCGGGATTTTGAAAAACTGGTGGAAAGAATGAAAGCCAAAAACTTCTTTGGGCAATATCTCAATGATAAGCCTGATCTTTTTCAGTTCCTTGTCTAATGTAACCCTGTAGCAGAAGCATCTTCTTTATAAATAATTTGGTCCAAAGCCGGGTAGATTTTTATTCAGAATTAGGCACAAAAAAACCTCCACAAAATAATGAAAAGGGAGGTTTTTAAGCAAGCGTAAAAAATTTATATGATCGTCATTTGGCCAAAGCTCAGGTTCTCATTGTTTAAATTAATATTTTCTGCTTCTATTATTATTTCTTCGAGAAAATCACCTACTTTTTCCGTATTGTAATTATGCACGTGGTTAATATCCTGGGTGCAAACTTCAAGGTGTAAACTCACCTCCACAGCATCTTTAATTACTTCAGCTTCTTCAGTTAAGCCAAAATGCTCCAGGAGCATGGCTGCAGAAAGTACAGAAGCAACAGGATTAGCAATGCCTTTCCCCGTAGCTTGAGGAAAAGATCCGTGGATAGGTTCAAATAATGCATATTTTTCTCCAACAGAAGCAGATGCGAGCAGGCCTATACTTCCTCCAATGACGCTAGCCTCATCTGATAAAATATCCCCAAACATGTTCTCGGTCAGGATCACATCAAATTGTTTTGGATACTGGATCATTTGCATGGCGGCATTATCAATGAAAAGAAAATCCAATGCCACATCTGGATATTCTTTGCCAAGAGCGGTAACCGTTTTTCTCCACAGCCTTGAGGTTTCAAGTATATTGGCCTTGTCTACCAAAGTAAGTTTTTTACTGCGGAGCTGGGCAGCTTTAAAAGCCAGGTGTGCTACTCTTTCTATCTCCTCTACATGATAAGTACAAACATCTGTGGCAGATCTCCCGTCTTCACTTGTACTTTTTTCTCCAAAATATATCCCACCGGTTAGTTCCCGGTAGATCACCATATCTGCTCCGCTTATGAGTTCCGGACGTAATGGTGAAAGGTCTTTTAATTTTTCATAAGCCTTAACCGGTCTTATATTGGCAAAGAGGCCCAATTCCTTGCGCAGGCGAAGTAAACCTTGTTCAGGCCTTACTTTTGCTTCGGGATCATTGTCAAATTTGGGGTGGCCAATAGCGCCAAACAATACTGCATCTGAACTTTTACATAGGTCCAGGGTATATTCGGGTAAAGGGTTCCCATCTATATCAATGGCCACTGCACCTACAGGGGCTTCTTCAAATATAAATTCGTGTTTAAATCTCTCTGCAACCGCTTTTAATACTTTTACTGATTGTCGTGTGATCTCGGGACCTATTCCGTCCCCGGGTAATACTGCAATTTTTAATTTCATCTTCATCATTTTTAAAACTGTACAAGCCACCGGGCTTATAACTGCAACTATTTTTCTTCAAATTGTTTTATCGCTTCTTTCTTGCTTAATAAATAATCAATATCATCGTAGCCATTTATCAGGCAGGTTTTTTTGTAGGAGTCTATCTCAAAGTCTTCATTTTCACCAGATCTCAGAATTTCAATTTTCTGGTTCTGAAGATCCACTTTTATCTTTTCAGAAGGATCTTTGAGGATGGCTTTAAAGATCTTTTCCAAAAATCCGGGAGATATCAATACCGGAAGAAGTCCGTTGTTAAGAGCATTTTCTTTAAAAATGTCTGCAAAGTAACTGGAGACTACTACTTTAAATCCATAGGCTTTTAAAGCCCATGCGGCGTGTTCCCTGCTGGAACCACATCCAAAATTATTTCCTGCCACCAGAATGGAACCATTAAAAGCTGTATCATTTAAAATGAAATCTTCATTAGGATAGCCATTGGAATCAAATCTCCAGTCGCGGAATACATTCTCACCGAAGCCCTTTTTATCGGTCGCCTTTAAAAACCTAGCAGGGATGATCTGGTCGGTATCTATGTTCTCGATCTCCAAAGGAACTGCGCTATCAATATGGGTTATAAATTTTTCCATTGGTTAGTAATATTGTGTATAATCGGTTAATTTTCCTGCAATTGCTGTGGCTGCTGCGGTGAGCGGGCTGGCAAGTATAGTTCTCGCCCCCTGGCCCTGGCGTCCCTCAAAATTCCTGTTACTGGTAGATACACAATACTCTCCCGCAGGGATCTTATCATCGTTCATAGCCAAACAGGCAGAGCAGCCGGGTTGACGAATGGTAAAACCTGCTGCTTCAAAAATGAGGTTAAGACCTTCTGCTTTTATTTGAGAAGCTACCTGCTGTGACCCGGGTACAATAAGGGCATTCACATTCCCCGCTTTTTGTTTTCCTTTAATATATTCCGCTGCAGCCCTAAAATCTTCAATTCTCGCATTGGTACAACTTCCTATAAAAATAAAATTTACAGGTTTATCGATCAAAGAATCCCCGGCATTGAAGCCCATATATTCCAAGGCTTTTTCAGCACTTTTTCCACCGTTAAGAGGAATTGAACCTGAAATTTTTATTCCCATTCCCGGATTTGTGCCGTAAGTGATCATGGGTTCAATATCTTCAGCATCAAAAGAATACTCCTTGTCAAAAGTGGCATCGGTGTCTGTTTTTAATGTTTCCCAGTAGGATCTCATTTTTTCCAGATCTTCTCCTTTAGGAGCAAATTCCCTGTCTTCAACATAAGCAAAAGTAGTTTCATCTGGAGCAATTAATCCGCCGCGGGCGCCCATTTCAATACTCATATTACAAACCGTCATTCGGCCTTCCATAGACATCTCTTCAAATACATTTCCTGCATACTCACAAAAATATCCGGTTCCGGAATTGGTGCCCAGTTGGCTGATGATGTAAAGGATCACATCTTTAGGGTGCACTCCGCTTCTTAAGGTCCCGTTTACATTAACCCGAAGTTTTTTCGGTTTTTCTACCAGCAGGCACTGGCTGGCAAAAACCTGTGCTACCTGGCTGGTGCCAATTCCAAAAGCGATGCTGCCAAAAGCACCGTGAGTAGAGGTGTGGCTGTCCCCGCAAACAATGGTCATTCCCGGCTGGGTTATCCCAAGTTCTGGAGCCATCACGTGAACAATGCCGTTATAGGGATGCCCTAATCCATACAATGTAATGTTGTTCTCTTTGCAGTTTTGCGATAATTCCTCCAGTTGTTTTCTTGACAAAAGATCTTTGATTGGCAGGTGCTGGTCCTGGGTGGGAGTATTATGATCTGCTGTGGCCATAATCTGTTTAGGCCTGAAAACCGGAATATCCCGTTCCTTAAGTTCATTAAAAGCTTGCGGACTGGTAACTTCGTGGATTAGATGTTTATCTATATAAAGAATGTCCGGCCCGTTAGGAATAGATTCCACTACGTGCGCATCCCAAATCTTATCGAATAATGTTTTCTTCATTTATGCTTAGGCAAATGCTCTGTTGTTCTTTTTGGAAAGTTCCATGATCTGGTGAATATCTGTATCCACAACTTCTTTTCTGGCATCGGCAAAACTTAAAAACTCAATATATACTGAGTCTAACTGAAGTTTTGTCAATTCATATCCCATTTTTTTAGCCCGGTAGGCAAGGGCAGCCCTTCCGCTTCTGGCGGTAAGGATGATGGCCGACTCGGTAACTCCCACGTCTTCAGGATTGATGATCTCATAAGTTTCCCGGTGCTTGATCACTCCGTCCTGGTGAATTCCTGAGCTGTGCGCAAAGGCATTGGCACCTACTATAGATTTGTTGGGCTGTACCATCATTCCCATTTCGCGGGCAACCATAAGGCTGGTGTCGTAAAGATATTTCGGGTTGATATTCGTGCTAAGATTTAAGGTTGGGTGTTGTCTAAGGATCATGACAACTTCTTCTAAAGCTGTGTTACCTGCCCTTTCCCCAATTCCGTTTATTGTACATTCTATTTGCCGGGCACCGTTTCTAATACCGGCAATAGCATTTGCGGTTGCCATTCCAAGGTCGTTATGGCAGTGGCAGGAGAGGCGTACTTTCTCAATCCCGGTTACGTGCTCCTTCAAAAACCGGATCTTTGCGCCATATTCTTCAGGTAAACAATAGCCCGTCGTGTCGGGAATATTAAGAACAGTTGCCCCAGCTTTTATTGCTGCTTCACAAATCCTGGCAAGAAATTCATTATCGGTTCTTCCCGCGTCTTCGGCATAAAACTCTACATCTTCCACGAATGTTTTAGCATAGGAAATGGCTTCTATTGCACGTTCAATGATCTTATTTTCGGTGGTATTAAATTTATGTTTTATATGCAGGGGCGAAGTTCCAATTCCGGTATGGATACGTGGATATTTGGCATATTTTAAAGCTTCCGCAGCAACTTCTATATCCTTTTTCACTGCCCTGGTAAGACCACATACAGCGGCATTCTTGACTAGTTTGGAAATTTCAGAAACACTTTGAAAATCCCCCGGACTTGACACAGGGAACCCTGCTTCTATAACATCAACACCCATCTCATCGAGACGGCGGGCAATTATCAATTTTTGCCGGGTGTTTAATTTGCAACCCGGTACCTGCTCTCCATCCCTTAAAGTGGTATCAAAAATTTCAACCTTTTCCGCATTCATACTAAAATTGTTTTACTTTGCTTCCTCTAAAGTATTAGAAACCTGAAAGGCTGAATGTTTAAAGGCCTCTGTCTTTACGGTATTTGAACACTTTAAAAATGATATAACATAAAGAATAACAGCGATTTGCGTAAAAATTTGCTACAATGACCAACGAATCTACAGACAATCTTTTTTCTTTAATTAAGTCGCTATCACCTTCAGAAAAAAGGCAGTTTTCACTTTATGTGGGACGCATTGGAGTAAATGCAGACAGTAAATTTTTGAGCTTGTTTAAGATAATTTCCAAGCAGGACCATTATAATGAAGCTTTCATCTTGAAGAGCACCAAAATAAGCAAACAGCAACTTTCTAATGTAAAGGCACATTTATACAAACAGATCTTGATCAGTTTACGGCTAAATCCCGCACATCAAAATATTCCGGTTCAAATAAGGGAACAAATGGATTTTGCATATATTCTATACCGGAAAGGTTTGTATAAGCAAAGTTTGAAATTGCTGGATAAGGTGAAATCTACTGCTTTATTTTACGAGGAAAAAAATGTGGCTTATGAGATCCTGGAATGGGAAAAGATCATTGAATCCCAATATATTACCCGAAGTATAAACAACAGGGCAGATGTGCTTATTCAACAAGCTGAACATCTTAGCAAATTAAACGTTATTACCAATAAATTTTCGAATCTATCTCTCCAGCTTTACGCAATATTCTTAAAAATGGGTTATGCCCGAACCGAGGAAGAGGCAAGATCTATTAAAGCATATTTTCAGGAATCTTTACCTGAATTTGATATAAAAGATCTGGGGTTCAGGGAAAAATTGTGGTTGTACAGGGCTTATTTGTGGTATAGCTTTATCACCCAGGATTTTCTTTCCTGCTACCGATATTCTATGAAATGGATAGATCTTTTCAATGCCAACCCACACCTGGTATCTGTTCATCCGGTTTTGTATTTAAAGGGGAATCATTATTTACTGGAGTCTTTATTTTACCTCAACCACGTAACACAATTTGAAAAAGTACTTCTCCAACTGGAGGCTACTTTAAAGGACCCAAAAATTCCTGATGACGACAATACAGCCGCGCTGTCTTTTTTATATCTCTATTCTAATAAACTGAATTTGCGATTTATGAAAGGCGAATTTGCCAACGGGGAATTGCTGGTGGAAAAGATCGAAAAAAAGATAAAGAAATTCAGCTCCCGAATTGATGAACACCACATCATGGTATTTTATTACAAAATTGGAAGTTTGTATTTTGGGAATGGGGAGAATAAGAAATCCATTGAATTTTTGCAGAAGATCATTAACAATAAAACCCTTGAAATGCGGGAGGATCTGTTGTGTTTTTCACGAATTCTCAACCTTGTTGCACATTATGAAGCAGGGCTGGATTATCATTTGGAACGACTTATTAAATCAACCTATAAGTTCCTCATTAAAATGAATGATCTTCACGAGGTGCAAAAGGAGATGATCAAATTTCTTAGGCATTTACCAGAGATTTCTCCATTGGAAATTAAAGATGAATTCAAAAAATTACATGCCACTTTGAAGCAATACGAAAGCCATCCTTATGAAAGGCGGGCCTTTTTATATCTGGACATTATCTCCTGGTTGGAAAGCAAAATAGAGAACAGGCCGGTGGCTGAGATCATTTCGGAAAAGACAAAGTTGCTGAAAAGAGGGGTTTAAGTAAACAATTTTATTCTGCCGCAATGAGAGTGAAAAATATTCAGCATTGACAGGAGTTCACCGCAATCTTTGGAATTTTTACATTACTTTATTTTCTACAATGTTGCAGGCTATTTATTTTTTTATACATTTACCCTGTGATTTCAATTAATCAAATAAAGAGACCCAGTTTACGCCGCCGCATGTAATTGCGCGGTAAACCTATTGTACTTCCCTTTTTTATTAATTATTTGATTTTTTTAAGCTTTGAAACACATTACCACCACATTTAATAAGTTATATTTCAGTATTATTACTGACATATCTCCAATGCGCAGGCATTACCGTCGCACGTAAGTGCGCGCTATCTTTATGGAACTTAGGTGAGTCCGGTTCTTCTCTCGAAAACATACAATTCAATATTTTTTTTAACCTTAATTCTTTAGCACATGAAAATAGTCATTGCTAACCAAAGCCATTCCAATTACGCAGAAGTAATTTGTGATACCATTGAGGAATCTGCAAGGGTTCGTGGTACAGGTATCGCGCGTCGTACCCCTGAGTACATCCTTACCAAGATGCAAAATGGAAACGCCATTATAGCTTTGGATGGTAAAAAATTTGCCGGATTTTGCTATATCGAGGTTTGGAGTCACGAGAAATTTGTGGCCAATTCCGGCTTGATCGTGCATCCCGATTACCGGAATCGGGGGCTGGCAAAGGATATCAAAAAAGCTGTTTTTGAGCACTCCCGAAAAAAATATCCCAATGCCAAAATTTTCGGGATCACTACCGGCCTTGCCGTGATGAAGATCAATTATGAGCTGGGGTACCAACCCGTAACCTTCTCTGAACTTACTGATGATGAGAGTTTCTGGAAAGGTTGCCAAACCTGCAAGAATTACGACATCCTCACCCGTACCGAGCGTAAAATGTGCCTGTGCACAGGAATGCTTTACGACCCGCTTAAAAAGGAGAAACCAAAGGAAAAAAGCAAGTTGAATGAAAAGGCCTTTACCAGGCTGAAGAGCATCAAAAAGACCCTTTTCTATAAGAACATCAAAGAGAAACAGAAGAGTTAGGAGCCATAGTATAGACAAAGGATAAAACATTATTCGTGCACCTGACTGCCGCAGAAAGATTCGCGGTTCATTTTTTTAAAGTGGCATTTTAGAAAAGCATTAAAAAATCATTCGTGCATTCGTGGCTAACTTTTAAGAGTGGCTTTATAGTTTAAAAATTAAAAACCAAAATGAAAAAAGTAGTAATAGCATACAGTGGGGGATTAGACACCTCATACTGCGCAAAATATTTATCTAAGGAAGAGAACTTTGAGGTACACGCCGTAAGTGTAAACACCGGCGGATTTTCTTCGGAAGAAATTGAAAAAATAGGAAATAACGCCAGGAAAATTGGAGCAGCATCTTATTTTAATATTGATGCGGTTTCTTCTTTTTATCAGAAAGTGGTAAAATACCTGATCTTCGGAAACGTACTGAAGAATGATACTTATCCGCTTTCTGTTAGTGCTGAAAGGATCATTCAGGCCATCGAGATCGTCAACCACGCCAGGAAGATCGGTGCCGATTATATTGCCCATGGCAGTACAGGAGCAGGAAATGACCAGGTAAGGTTTGATATGATCTTTCAAACCCTGGCCCCCGGGATCAGGATCATCACGCCAATTCGGGATAAAAAATTAACAAGGCAGGAGGAGATCGAATATTTGCAGGAAAATGGGGTGGATATGAACTGGGAAAAGGCAAAATATTCAGTTAATAAAGGGTTATGGGGTACTAGCGTGGGAGGATCTGAGACTTTGACTTCTCACCAGCCTCTTCCGGAGAGTGCTTACCCGTCACAACTTCAGGAAAATGAGCCGCAGCAGGTGAACTTAAGTTTTACAAAAGGAGAATTAACAGCGGTCAACGGACAGGAAAATTCACCGGAAAGAAATATCGAGATCCTGGAAAATATCGCCCGTAGATATGCCATTGGAAGAGATATTCACGTGGGAGATACCATTATTGGAATTAAAGGACGGGTAGGATTTGAAGCGGCAGCAGCTTTGATCACTATCAAAGCCCATCATTTACTGGAGAAACATACCCTGAGCAAATGGCAGTTACAACACAAAGATTATATCGCCAACTGGTACGGCACCCATTTACACGAAGGGCAGTACCTTGACCCGGTGATGCGGGATCTTGAGGCGTTTTTACAAAGTTCGCAGGAAAAGGTGACCGGGAAGGTTTTTGTAAGCCTGCACCCTTACCGATTTGTTTTGGACGGAATAGAATCAGACAACGACCTGATGAACTCCGGCTTCGGAAAATATGGGGAGGAAAACAACGCCTGGACGGCAGATGATGCCAAAGGATTTATAAAGATCCTCTCCAATCCGGGTAAGATCTTTCAACACGTAAATAACAACCAATGATAGAAGCAGGTATTATAGGAGGTGCAGGATATACTGCAGGGGAATTGATCAGGATCCTTTTGAGGCATCCGAAGGTTAACCTGGATTTTATATACAGTACTTCTCAGGCCGGAAAACCGGTAACTCATATTCACCAGGATCTTTTGGGGGAAACAGATTTGCAGTTCAGCCGGGAGATAAATACGGAAGCAGACGTTGTTTTCTTATGCCTTGGCCACGGAAACTCG
Source organism: Gillisia sp. (assembly GCA_024635655.1). Lineage (GTDB taxonomy): Bacteria > Bacteroidota > Bacteroidia > Flavobacteriales > Flavobacteriaceae > Gillisia. The sequence continues at coordinate 87,233 of JAGXIL010000024.1, forward strand.
AAAAAGTTTCTTTCTGAAAATCATTTTTCTGATAGTAAGAAAATAATCGATCTCAGCACAGATTTCAGGATTGCTGCTGAAGATCATTCCTTTGTTTATGGTTTGCCCGAAACCAACAAGGAAGCTATAAAGGCCGCAGATAATATTGCTAATCCCGGTTGTTTTGCCACGGCCATCAGCCTGGCGATCCTGCCTCTGGCGGCAAATGGTTTACTGGAAGACGAGGTGCATATTAATGCGGTTACGGGAGCAACAGGTGCGGGAACTTCTTTATCTGAAACCACGCATTTCACCTGGCGGGACAATAATTATTCAGCGTACAAGGCTTTTGAACACCAGCACCTGGGAGAGATCGGGCAATCGGTAAAGATCCTTCAGCCGGATTATTCTTCAGCATTGAATTTTATTCCGAACAGGGGGAATTTTTCAAGGGGGATACATTGTACCGCCTATACTAGATTCAACGGAAGTGCTGAGGATGCAAAGAAGCTTTTTCAGAATTATTACCAGGATGCCGAATTTACTTTTGTAGTAGAAGAGGAGCTGCATTTAAAGCAGGTAGTCAACACCAATAAATGTTTGTTACGCCTGCAAAAGTTCAATGATAAAATTTTGATCACCAGCGTCCTGGATAATTTATTAAAAGGAGCTTCGGGCCAGGCGGTTCACAATATGAATTTGATGTTTGGCCTGGAAGAAGCAACAGGATTAAGGCTTAAAGCAAATTATTTTTAATTCTGTAAAAAGAAAGACCTGAATAAAAACAAACTCATGAAAATAGCAATACTTGGCGCCGGAAATCTTGGTTTATCAATAGCAAAGGGGTTAATAGTAAGCAATGCTTACACAAGCCTTTACCTCACTAAAAGAAACCTAAGCGAGATCGAGGAATACGGAAATTATCAAAAAGTTAGCGTTACCTCAAATAATGTAGAGGCGGTAAGAAATAGCGATATCCTCATCTTTGCAGTCCAGCCCACGCAGCTGGAAAGGATCCTTGAGGAGATAAAAGGGGAACTAACAGATAAGCATGTGATCATTTCTACAATTACAGGTTTTAATATTTCAAGAATTGAAGCAATAGTAGGAGATCAGTATATAATTCGTGCCATGCCCAATACCGCCATTGCCGTTGGAAAATCCATGACCTGCATTTGCAGCAATCAAAAAGGCAGCAAAATACTACCAGTTGCCGAAGCTATTTTCAACCGGCTAGGTACAACTTTGGCAATTCCGGAAAATAAAATGCAGGCTGCTACAGTGATCTGTGCCAGCGGGATTGCCTTTTGGATGCGTATGATTCGGGCTACAACGCAAAGTGCGGTACAATTGGGCTTTGACGCCAAAGAGGCGCAGGAACTCTCTATGCAAACCTGCCTGGGAGCGGCTAGTTTATTAATAGCATCGGGAAAACATCCCGAAGAAGAAATAGACAAAGTGACCACTCCAATGGGTTGTACTATTGAAGGTTTGAACGAGATGGAACACAACGGGCTGAGTTCCTCACTCATTAAAGGTATGCAGGCTTCCTTCAAAAAGATCAATAATATTACCGTTCAATAAGTAAAAAATGAGAGCTGCCAGGATCAAAGAACCTTCTTAAAAATAAATTATGCAATTATTTGATGTTTACCCCCTCTACGATATCACCCCGGTAAAAGGGGAAGGCCCCTATGTTTTTGATGAGGCCGGAACAAAATATCTTGATCTTTACGGTGGTCATGCGGTGATCTCCATAGGCCATTCGAACCCTGTATATGTAGATGCAATAAAAAACCAGGTGGAAAAGCTGGGGTTTTATTCCAATTCCATTAAAAATCCATTGCAGGAAGAGCTGGCTCAAAAGCTGGAAGATCTTTCAGGTTGTAAAGACTACAGTTTGTTTTTGTGCAATTCAGGAGCTGAAGCCAATGAGAATGCCCTGAAAGTTGCCTCTTTCCACACCGGAAAAAGCCGTATCATTTACTTCAACAATGCCTTTCACGGAAGAACCTCGGGTGTTGTAGCGGTAACCGATAATGAATCCATAAAAGCTCCTTTTAATGCAAAGCACGAGGTGACAAAACTTGCATTTGATGATGTGGAAGGTCTGGAAGGCGAACTGAAAAAAGGCGATGTTGCCGGGGTGATCCTGGAAGTGATCCAGGGAGTGGGCGGATTGGATGAAGCTTCGACCGAATTTTATAAAGCAGCTTCAGAACTTTGCAAAAAGTATAAAGCTGTTCTCATTGCAGATGAGGTACAGAGCGGCTACGGAAGGACAGGAGAATTCTTTGCATTTCAGAAGCATGGGATAAGGCCGGATGTTATTTCCATCGCTAAAGGCATGGGCAACGGATTTCCGATCGGGGGGATTTTGATTGATAATTCTATTCCGGCAAGATCGGGAATGCTTGGGACCACCTTCGGAGGAAACCACCTTGCCTGCGCCGCAGGAATTTCGGTTCTGGATGTTATTAAAGAGGAAAAGCTGATGGAGAATGCGGCAGCTATTTATGAATATGTAAAGGAAAGAATAGCAGAGATCCCGCAGATCAAAAAATTGAAAGGAAGAGGTTTAATGATAGGTTTGGAATTTGATTTTGAGATTGCGGCGCTTCGGAAAGAACTGTTGTTCCAGAACCATGTTTTTACCGGTGCGGCTTCTAATAAAAAGCTGCTTCGTATTTTGCCACCTCTGAACATTAAAAAAGAACATTTTGATACTTTTTTTGAAGCATTGAAGATCGTTTTAAAATAGAACAAAAGACCTCACAGGTTTTGAAAACCTGTGAGGTCTGAACATCACCATATCCACGTCAAGTTGAACTCGTTTCAGCTTCTAATGAGATTAGATCCTGAAACAAGTTCAGGATGACGATAATCAGAAAATAGATCCTGAAGCAATTCAGGTTACCGTGAACCATAAGAAAGATCATGAAAAACTACACCAGCTTATCAGATATAGAAAACCTTCAGGAATTGATCGCCGAAGCCCTGGCTCTTAAAAATGAAAACACTTCAGCTAGTTTCGGAAAGGGAAAAACTTTGGGGATGTTGTTTTTCAATCCCAGTCTGCGCACCCGGTTAAGTACAGAAAAAGCAGCAAAATTACTGGGAATGGAAGTGATGGTAATGAATGCCGATAAAGACGGCTGGGCACTGGAGTTTGAGGATGGTGCCGTGATGGATTCTAATAAGGCCGAACATATTAGAGAAGCAGCGGCAGTTCTTTCGCAGTATTGTGACATAATCGCAGTGCGTGCTTTTCCGGGTTTAATTGACAGGAACAAAGATGAGGAGGATACTGTGATCAACAGTTTTGTGAAATATGCCACAGTGCCTGTCGTAAATCTCGAAAGCGCCACGGGTCATCCATTGCAGGCACTCACAGATGCTATTACTGTTTCAGAATTAAAAAAAGTTAATCGGCCCAAGGTGGTACTTACCTGGGCACCCCATCCGCGGGCTTTACCTCAATCTGTTCCGAATTCCTTTGTGGAGGTAATGCAAAAGATGGATGTGGATCTTGTAATAACCAATCCTGAAGGCTATGATCTCAATCCGAAGGTCACAAAAGAAACAACAATTCTTCACAACCAGGAAGAGGCACTTCAAGATGCCGATTTTGTATATGTTAAAAACTGGAGCAGCTATGAAGATTACGGTAAAATCTTAAATGAAGACCGGAATTGGACTTTCGTTAAAAAGAAATTGGAAATTACAAATGATGCAAAAGTAATGCATTGTTTACCTGTGAGAAGGAATGTGGTTATCGATGACGCGGTACTGGATAGCGGGAATTCTGTAGTGATCCATCAGGCCAATAACAGGACTTTCGCGGCGCAGGTGGTATTGAGGAGATTGTTGAGTAGAGATTAGTGATTGGTGAATAGGGATTGGAAATTAAAATTCTGCGGGATCTGCGAAAGACATTAGAGAAAATTTGCGGGAAACAAAACTGAAATTCTGCGAAAATCTGCGAGATCTGCGGGAGACAATATAGGAAGGCTGCGGGAAAAAGCCCACCCCGCCCTGCGGGCACCCCTCCCCGGAGGGGATTTTAAAATTGGAAAAGAGAAAAAAATGTAAATGAAAAAATCAGGTTTAAAAGTTGTAAAAATAGGAGGGAAGCTCATCGAAAATGAGAATAAGTTCCGGGGATTTTTAGAGGATTTTTCCGCTTTGGAAGGGCCTAAAATATTGGTGCACGGAGGTGGGAATTTTGCAACTGAAATGGCTTTAAAATTGGGATACAAAACCAAGATGATCGACGGCAGAAGGATCACCGATGAGAATGCCCTGAAGGTGATCATCATGACCTACGGCGGACTCATCAATAAATCAATAGTAGCAAAACTCCAGACTAAGAATTGCAATGCGATAGGATTATGCGGTGCCGACGGGAAAAGTATTATTTCCAAAAGACGCGAAGTAAAGGAAATAGACTTCGGATTTGTGGGAGACATTGAAGAAGTAAATGCAAAGTTTATCGGTTCCCTTTTAGAACAGAATATCATTCCTGTTTTTTCAGCAATTTCCTGCACAAAAGAAGGGGAACTCTTGAATACTAATGGGGATTCTGTAGCCGCTGAGATCGCTAAAGCCATGAGCACTCATTACAAAACCAGCTTATATTATTGCTTTGAAAAAAAAGGGGTTCTGGCCAATGCAGCAGATGATGATTCAATCATTGAAAAAATTGACAAAAATAAATATAAAGAGCTGCTGGAAAAAAATGTGATTAGCGACGGAATGTTGCCGAAGCTTCACAACTGTTTTCAGGCGTTGGACCATGGTGTTTCTAATATTTACCTTGGGAACGCATCCATTTTTCAGGATAATTCACAGCACACAAAAATCACCCAATAATGGAGATACCAAAACTTCAAAAGGAAGCGATAGCATTGCTGAAGGATTTAATTAAAACCCAATCTTTTTCGGGAGAAGAAGATCAAACCGCGATCCTTCTTGAGAATTGGCTGAAGCAGTACGAAATTCCGTTTAATCGGCACCTGAACAATGTGTGGGCGGTGAATAAACATTTTGATGAAACAAAACCTACGCTCTTACTTAATTCACATCACGACACGGTAAAGCCAAATTCCGCATATACTAAAGATCCTTTTGAAGCTACTGTAGAAAACGGAAAATTATTTGGGCTTGGAAGTAACGATGCGGGGGGATGCCTGGTTTCACTTTTAGCTACATTTATTTATTTTTATAAAGCTGAAAATTTAAAATTCAATCTGCTTTTTGCAGGCACGGCTGAGGAAGAGATCAACGGGAAAAATGGAATTGCCTGTCTTTTGCCACTTATTCCAAAAATAGATGTAGCCATTGTAGGCGAACCCACTTTGATGCAAATGGCAACTGCCGAAAAAGGTTTGGTGGTTTTTGATGCAGTGGTAAAGGGAACTCCCTCTCACGCGGCACATCCCAATGATAACAATTCTATCTATAAAACCGCAAAAGTCCTGGAATGGTTTGAAAGATATAAATTTGATAAGGTTTCTGATATCCTGGGGGATGTAAAACTTACGATAACCCAGATCAAAGCCGGAAGCCAGCACAATGTGGTTCCGGCACAGGTAGATCTGGTGATCGATGTGCGGGTAAATGACTGTTATTCCAATGCAGAGATAGAAGAAATTTTGAAAGAAAATGCGCCGGTTGATGAAATAAAGGCGCGATCCTTAAGGCTGAATTCCTCTTCTATTCCGGAGGATCATGAATTGGTGCAGGCGGGGATTTCATTGGGAATGAAAACCTATGGTTCTCCTACACTATCAGATCAGGCGATGTTGAATTGCCCATCTTTGAAACTGGGGCCGGGCGATTCTACCAGGTCACATTCCGCAGATGAATTTATTTATGTGATGGAAGTTGAAGAAGGGATTGAGATGTATATTAAGTTGTTGGAAAAGGCTATTAAAATTCAGGAACACTAACACGTTAGATCCTGAAACAAGTTCAGGATGACGTAAATTGAGAAAACTCACAGATTCCGAAACAAGTTTAGGATGACTATTTTTGGTTGCCAACACGTTAGATCCTGAAACGAGTTCAGGATGACGATTTAAGGAAAATAACACGTTAGATCCTGAAACAAGTTCAGGATGACTTAAATTAATATCACTTTAGTATGAAACTTTGGGATAAAGGAATATCAATAGATAAAAAGATCGAAAAATTTACTGTGGGTAACGACAGGGAACTGGATATGTTTATTGCGGAATATGATATCACAGCTTCCAAAGCACATGCAAAGATGCTGGGGAAGGTGGGGATCATGACTTCCGGAGAGGTGGAGGATATCCTGGCAGAACTGGACAGGCTTCAGCAACAGATAACAGATGGCATTTTCGCTATTGAAGATGATTTTGAAGATGTGCATTCCAAAATCGAATTTGAACTCACCAGATATTTGGGTGATACCGGAAAAAAAATCCATACCGCCCGCTCCAGGAATGACCAGGTTCTGGTAGCCATGCAGCTCTATTTTAAGGAAAACCTAAAATCCATTTATAGTAAAACGGAAGATTTGATCGAGGTACTCTTAGGCCTTGCAAAAGAACATCAGGAAAAGGTTTTACCAGGCTATACACACCTGCAGGTGGCGATGCCATCCTCTTTCGGATTGTGGTTTTCGGCTTATGCAGAACTTCTTATTGATGATCTGTATCTGTTGAATGCAGGGTTGCGGATTGTAGATCAGAATCCGCTGGGATCGGCTGCCGGGTATGGGTCTTCTTTTCCTATCGATCGGGAGTTTACTACCAGGGAACTGGGATTTTCAGAAATGAAATACAATGTGGTGGCTGCGCAAATGAGCCGGGGAAAAAGTGAGCGCACGGTTACTTCCAACATTGCTTCTTTAGCAAACACCCTGTCCCGGTTTGCAATGGATATATGTTTGTATATGAGTCAGAATTTTGACTTTATCACCTTCCCCGATGAACTTACCACCGGATCCAGCATCATGCCTCATAAGAAAAATCCCGATGTATTTGAACTGATCAGAGGGAGGTGCAATAAACTTCAGGCTATAGCTAACGAAATGATCCTTATTACCAATAACCTTCCCAGTGGATACCATCGGGATTTTCAGCTTATTAAAGAAAACAGTATTTACGCCGTTGAAAATATTAAAGAGATCCTGGATGTTTTTACGCATTCCATTGCCTTGATACAGGTAAAAGATGTAGATCTAAAAGATGAAAAATATAAATATTTGTTTACGGTAGACAGTATCAATGACATGGTAATGCAGGGAAAATCCTTTCGTGAGGCTTATGTGGAAATAGGTGGGAAGGTGCAGGATGGGACGTATGAACCGGGAGAGGTTATAAAACATACACACACGGGGAGTAAGGACAATTTAGCTTTGGAAGAGATCGAGCGGAAGAAGAGAGAGGCGGGGGAGAGGTAGAACTAGGTAATTAAGTCTTTCACGTAACCACCCTACCTACGGCAGGCAGGCCCCTCCGGCAAAGCCGTACACCCCTCCTTTATAAAAGGAGGGGAGCTTTTGGGTTTTCTAACTTGGAAGATTTTCCTTAAAAATGAGAAAAACGGCTCCTTCACTTTTTCAAGGGAAGGTGGATTAATCGGTAAAAGGAAGTTTCTCGTTACTAAAAAGCTTCAGCCGATTAAGACGGATGGGTTGAGGGGGAATATGATGATTGGTGTTTTTGGAAAAAGTAGAAATTGAATTTCTATTAATTCTTTTTCTAGAATATTCCGTCAGGATAAACCACGTAACCACCCCGTCCGGCAAAGCCGTCCACCCCTCCTTGAAAAAGGAGGGGAGCTTTTGACCGTCCTATTTTGTTGCTTCTTCTTCCATTTTTAGTTTCTCTTTTACAATTTTTATTTATGTGCTTTATTACCCGAATTTTCCAATACCCAATATTAAAATAGGTGAAAGAAAAAAAGGAGGGGAGCTTTTAAGATTGTAATTTTTTTTCTTTTCTCTACTTTTTGAGCTCTTAACCCTTTACCGGTAACCCTTAACTCCGATATTAATTCCTGTACTTAAAGGCCCGGATTTTCCAATAACCCATTTTAAAATAGGTGAAAGCGGCAATGGCTGCGATGAGGTTTGAGATTGGGAAAGACCACCAGATGCCTTCATATCCGAGGGAGGTGTTATAGGAGAGAATGTATGCCAGGGGAAACCTTACGATCCAGAGGCTGAGGATGGAGATGAGCATGGACGCTTTTGTAAATCCTGCTCCGTTGAAGGTTCCGTTGAGAACCTGCATTACGCCTAATAGTCCGAAACTGGGCGCCATGATCTTTATGAATAAGGCTCCGTCCCTTATCACTTCCGGATCATTGGGAATGAAGAATGCGGTAAGGGGTTCAGCGAAAATGAACATAATAACCCCGATCCCGGTAAGTCCGAAAAAGGCGATCTTGTTGCTGAGATTCGCTACCTCTTCTGCCCGTTTTATCTTTCTTGCACCAATATTCTGTCCAACCAGGGAAGTGGTGGCTATAGCCAGCCCCAAGGCCGGGATAATGATGAAACTCAGGATCCTGGCGCCAATACCATAGGCTGCAACGATCTCACTTCCAAAGCTGGTTACGATGATCACCATCATAGTCATCCCCAATGCGCGTGTTGATTGTTCAATGCTGGCGGGGAAACCAAGGTTGAAAGTTCTTTTTAAGTTTGCCACATCAAAATACATTGATGAAACGTCTATCTTAATTCCGCTTTTTCCCCTGAACAGAATGTAAAGTCCGATAGCCGCCGACAATCCCTGTGTTATCACGCTGGCTACCGCAGCCCCTGCAACTCCGTAACCAGGGATGGGACCATATCCGTATATAAACAGAGGATCGAGCACCAGGTTGAGCAAAACCGTAAACAGCACGATGTAGACCGGAAGCATTACATTTCCGATCCCGCGCATGAGGGACTGGAAAATGAAAAACAGAAACAGGAAAACAAATCCTAATGATGAAACTTTAAAATAAGACACAGAATCATCATAAATATCGGGTCCTGCACCTATTATGGTCATCAGCGGACCTGCAGCAAAATAACTACCCACCGCCAATAAAATAGAAATGATCAGGATTAGGAAAACACTTTGCGAGGAGCTGAAATCGATGAGGTTTTGATTTTCAGCTCCTTTGTATTGAGCCACCAGAACAGTTCCCGCCAGGGTGAGTCCGGAACCTATGGATAATACCAAAAACAGTATGGGAAAACTTAAACTTACCGCGGCTACCGCATTTGCTCCCAACCTTCCTAACCAAAATGTATCGATAAGCTGATAGGCGGTTTGTAGAATATTTGCAAAAATAATGGGGAGGGCCAGGCTTACAAGAGAATTGATAATTTTTCCTTCAGTATATTTATTTCCTTTGGTAGCCTTCATGAACTGCAAAATTAAAGGAAATGAAAAGCAGGGGCTATTAATTATTACTTAATATATTTCGGAATTTGCATCAGGCAGCTTCTTTATAAATACTTTATAATTCCCTGTGGTGGCAGATCTTTCAAAATCGTATTCTGAAATAGAAAAATCACTGATCACATAATAACTACAACAATTATCCTCTTTAAGTTCAGAATGCAGACTGATGGTAATTTCCACATTGGGATTAAGGATTAGCCTGTACAGATTTGTACCCGGTTCCCACCCGATATTAAGATAAAGGAGGTTGGAACCATTTTCAGAATAAAATTGAAAATTTACTTTATTTTGATTCTTATCAAGCAATACAATGTCCTCAACTTTTAATGTGCCATCAGAATAAAGATTTTTTCCCGTCTCCGCATCTAAGATTTCAAATATTATTGCCGGAGGAGGAGTGAAACAGGAATTTTCTTCGCATGGCTCTGTAGTACTGCATCCAAAGAGCAGGAAAAAGACAGCAAGAGAAATGCAATTCCTGATCATAGGAAGTGAAATATTTGGTTTTAAAAATCATAAATTCTGGGGTAGTTATACGGGGAAACAATAGGGGATAGGGATAGATTAAATTAATCAAAATAGCTGAAGGAGGAATTTTTTTAAAGAAATTATAACCTTTTGGCTACTTTTTCAAACTCAATAATTATATACATGCATCCCATAATGGGTCTGCAGGCGGGGGAGCAATAACATCAATCCCATCGTTGCTCACCGGGTGAATAAAGGATAGTTTGCGCGCGTGTAAACTTATGCTCGCATCTTTATTACTGCGGTCAAAGCCATATTTGAGATCTCCTTTTATAGGAGAGCCAATGGCAGATAACTGGCTGCGGATTTGATGGTGCCTTCCGGTTTGAAGATCGATCTCCAGTAGAAAGTAATTGTCAAGTTTTTGAAGCATTCTATATTCGAGAACGGCTTTTTTGCTTTCGGGAAATTCCTTTCTATAGGCTATTGATTTATTCTGTTTGGGATTTCGCTTTAAAAAATGTTCTAATGTAGCTTCCGTTTTGGGAGGTGGATTTTTGACAATTGCCCAATAGGTTTTTTTAGCCTCCTTATCTTTGAACAGCTTGTTGAGTCTTGGTAAGGCCTTTGAAGTTTTTGAAAACAAAACTATGCCACTGGTGGGCCGGTCCAGCCGGTGTACCACACCCAGATATACATTTCCGGGTTTGTCGTACTTTACCTTTATGTATTCCTTGACCACCTCACTTAAAGGAGTATCACCTGTTTTATCTCCTTGCACAATATCTCCCGGACGCTTGTTCACAATAATAACGTGATTATCCTCGTAAAGCACCTGAAGGTTTTCAGGAGTGGAAATGATCTTTTCGGTTTTCAATTTGATGTTTTTAATGTTAGGAAAGCCCACAAAAAATCTTCTTTTTCAAACATGCAAAACTATTAACGACTAACGACTATGACTAACGACTAAATCAATACTGTTCTTCATCTGAAGGGAAATCCTTCTTTTTCACATCCTCTTTATAATTGACAAAAGCTTCGGTCATTGAAGCGTGAAGATCGGCATACCTTCTGAGGAAACGCGGATTAAATTCGTGGTTCATTCCAAGCATATCGTGAGTAACCAGAACCTGCCCGTCTACTCCGTTTCCGGCGCCAATACCTATTACAGGAATTGATACACTCTCTGCTACTTCTTTAGCGAGTTTTGCAGGGACTTTTTCCAATACCATGGCAAAGCAGCCAAGTCTTTCCAGCATAAGAGCATCAGACTTCAATTTTTCAGCTTCTTCTTCTTCTTTGGCTCTAACCGTATAGGTTCCGAATTTATAGATAGACTGAGGGGTAAGGCCAAGATGACCCATTACCGGAATTCCTGCTGCAAGGATCCTTTTAATAGATTCTTTTACTTCTTTTCCGCCTTCCAGTTTTACTGCGTGACCGCCACTTTCTTTCATGATCCTGATAGAAGACCTAAGTGCTTCCTTTGGGTCACTTTGGTAACTTCCGAAGGGAAGGTCAACGACAACAAGTGATCTTTCTATTCCTCTTACCACACTGGCCGCATGGTAGATCATTTGGTCCAATGTAATTGGAAGCGTGGTTTCGTGACCCGCCATTACATTACTGGCAGAATCGCCAACAAGAATAACATCCATCCCGGCGCCATCGACAATTTGAGCCATGGTGTAATCATAGGCCGTTAACATGGCTATTTTTTCTCCGTTTGCTTTCATCTCAACCAGGGATTTGGTGGTGATGCGCTTGTACTGTTTTTTGGCAACCGACATTTGTAGTTTTTTAGTGGAGTAAAAGTAGTAAATTAGTGCACTACATTCAAACCTGCCTCAATGAAGAACATATTTCTCCTGATCATCCTTTTTACAGGTTTCTCGACTTTTGCACAAGAAACTGCTGAAGAGGCTGAAGCCAAGAAGGTTGTCACCAATTTTTTTGAAGCTTTTCACAAACAGGATTCTGTAGCCTTGCGAAATTTGGCACATTCGGAAATTAAAATGCAATCTGTTGGCGCAAATAAAGAAGGTAAAACAGAAATTTCTGCGGTTTCCTACGGGGATTTTTTATTATCTATTTCTTCCATTCCCTCCACTACTAAATTTGAGGAAAAACTGCATTCTTTTATAATTACAGTTAATGGGCCTTTGGCGCATGTTATTACTCCATATACATTTTTAGTAAATGATAATTTGAGTCATTGTGGCGTAAATTCTTTTACGCTGGTAAAGGAAGAAACGGAATGGAAGATCGTGTACCTGATAGATACTAGAGAAAAAGAGGGTTGTGATTCTTTTTAGTTCAAAAAAATTGCCACGAATGCACGAATGTCTTTTAATTATGAGTGCGCAAAAAGTTTAGCCACTAAGGCAGAAAGCCACAAAAATTCACTAAGTCATCATATGAAAATTGTCTTTAAACCATCCCCTCCGGGGAGGGGTGTCCGGAGGACGGGGTGGGCTTTTTTTTTAATCAACCATAGAATTCTACCTTTTCCAAAACCTTGGTGTTTCCTGGTGCTCCTGGGGTCTTTGTGACTAATAATAACAACTTAAAAAGTTTAGCCACGAATGCACGAATGTTTGTCTTTATAATATGAGTGCGCAAAAAAATTTAGCCACTAAGGCAGAAAGGCACGAAGTTTCACTAAGTATTTTTATATGAAAAAAAGCTTTAAAACAATCCCCTCCGGGGAGGGGTGTCCGCAGGACGGGGTGGGCTTTTGTCTAAATTAATGACTACGAACTAGCGTCACATATTGAACGTACAAACAAAGGGGTCTTTCCAAAAAATATTCGTGCACCTGCCTACCGCAAGGCAGGTTCGTGGCTAATTTTTTTTACACAAAACCTATGGTTTCAGTACAACTCTAAATCTCGCTTTATTATTGATCATCCTCTCATAAGCTTTTTCAACTTCTTCAAGAGGATATTCCTCTATCATAGGCGCTGTTCCAGTGAGGGCACTGAACTGTAAGGTGTCTTCAGAATCTTTTGCAGTACCGCTGGGCCAACCCGAAACAGATTTTCTTCCCATTAATAATTGCATTGGAGAGACTTCCACCGGGTCCATGGTAGCGGCAACCATGAGCAATTTTCCATCTAACCCAAGACCATTTACAACCGAAGTTATAGCATCTCCATTGGGAGCTGTGGTCAATATAAGCTTCGCACCACCCAGCTTCTGAAGTGCTTCTGAGGGATCTTCATTTCCGGTATTGATGAAATGTTGGGCTCCCAGTTCCCGGGCTAAATCTTTCTTGCTGTCACTTGTAGAGATCGCCACAGTTCGCATTCCCATTTTTACGGCATATTGTACTGCCAGATGTCCAAGTCCGCCAATTCCCTGAACCGCCACTAGATCCCCCGGTCTTATTCCCGAATTTCGCAAGGCATTATATACTGTAATTCCTGCACATAATAGCGGTGCTGCTTCTGCTGAAGATAATTCTTCAGGAATGGCTGCAATTGCCTCTTGGGGTGCGCACATATATTCAGCATAACCCCCGTCATAGGAGATCCCGCTTACTTTTGCATTTTCGCAATTGATGAAAATTCCGCGGCGGCAGGGCTCGCAGATAAAGCAATGCCCGCCGTGCCACCCCACTCCAACTCGTTGTCCTTCTTTCCAAAGAGAAACATTATTTCCCACTTTTTCAACTGTTCCTACCACTTCGTGGCCCGGAACACGCGGATATTCAATTCCTGGAAAAGTTCCGTCTTTTACAAAAGCATCACTGTGGCAAATTCCACAGGCTTCCACTTTTATTAATACCTCATTTTCCTGTGGAGTAGGTTTATCTATGTCTACTAAAATAAAATCTCCGCCTTTTTCCTGGATCTGTGCTGCTTTCATATTTCAACTTTTTATTTAAAACAAAATACAAAATTTTAAAGGGAACAAATTCTAAGAGGCTGTTAAATAGGAAAGAGGAATTTAGGCAGCACAATGAGCAGAACAGCGGAATTATTCATTGCATGCATGGCTACCGGCCATATAAGGCGGCGGTTTTCAATTTTAATTTTTCCGAAGAAATAACCTGCAATGATGCGGGGGACGATCAAAAGAAACAGCGCCAGGTTAATTTCAAAGGCATCTACATAATTGAATATATGAACGAGTCCGAAAACTAATGCGGTTAAGCCCCACACAAATTTATAATAATGCCTGAGGAAAATGCAGAGTAACCTTTGCCAACGGTAAGGGATGATCTCTCTTAAAAAAAGAAAGGAAATTATAAAGAGAAGTACCAGAAATAAGAATTTTAAACCCCAATGCGCATAATCGGGAAAGAATGCGAGCTCCAGAAGCAGCAGCCAGGAACACAGGAAAAAGATGAGTTCATTGGGAGAAGGCCTAATGATGGTGCGAAACATTCCTTCTTCAATGATAGGTGCGAAGACCACAGCCAGTAAGATCAACTGAAAGGGGTTTTCTTCCAGCATCCGGTTCAGGTCAGATTGCTCATACCTGTCCATACTAAATTCAGGAAAAAGGGTATTGACCAGGCCAAGAGCGAAGAAGAATACAAAGTAGCATCCCAGCAAGTAACCGAAATTCCTTATCAGGTTCATGATTTTTTCTGAAAGGAAATTTTCCATTGGTATGGGTAGCGATTTTTTCTGAAGTTACTGAAAAATTTTTCCGATGATATAAATTTCACTGGAAGGAAAAGGAGATATTGTACCATTTTGACCAACAGTCCAACATCTCGACCTTATTAACAATCGCTTAAATTTACCCTAACGGCAAGGCCACCTTCAGAAGTTTCTTTATACTTTGAATTCATGTCCTTAGCGGTATCCCACATGGTTTCGATCACCTTGTCCAGCGGAACCTTTGCTTTTGAAGCATCACTTTCCATTGCAATTTCAGCCGCGTTAATAGCTTTGATCGCTCCCATAGCATTTCGTTCTATACAGGGAATTTGTACGAGTCCGCCAATAGGATCGCAGGTAAGGCCCAGGTGGTGTTCCATCGCGATCTCACTGGCCATCAGGACCTGCTCCGGGGTGCCTCCCATAGCTTCGGTAAGGGCGCCGGCAGCCATGGAGGAAGAAACTCCTATTTCAGCCTGGCAACCTCCCATGGCGGCAGAAATGGTTGCTCCTTTTTTGAACAGGCTTCCAATTTCACCTGCAACCAGCATAAAGCGCTTAATATCTTCAAAGGTGGCATTGTGGTTCTCAATGACCAGGTAATACATTAGTACTGCGGGAACTGTTCCTGCGCTTCCGTTGGTGGGAGCAGTAACTACCCGCCCCAGAGATGCGTTGACTTCATTTACACTTATGGCAAAACAGCTTACCCACTTGAGGATCTGGCGAAATTTTACTTCGGTTTGCCTGATGGTATGCAGCCATTCCTCAGGATTATTGTATTGAGCGTCTCCAATTAGTCGCTTGTTAATATCGTATGCCCTTCGGTGCACATTGAGTCCTCCCGGAAGCTGACCCTCGGTATGGCAGCCAATATACATGGATTCCAGCATTACGTTCCAAACATCCCGAAGTCCTTTATAGATCTCTTCTTCGCTGCGAAGGGATTTCTCGTTCTCAAGTACGATCTCTGAAATGGATTTATTCTGTTCTTTGCAGTATACCAGTAGCTCAGTCGCTTTTTCTATGGGAAAAGGAAATCCGGCGAAGCTTTCCATTTTCTTCTTCGCGTTTTTCCGTTCCTCTTTCACCACAAATCCACCACCTATAGAGTAGAACGAGGAGGAGTAGATCTTTCCGGAATTTAAAGTAGCCTTAAAGGTCATTCCGTTGGGGTGAAAATCGAGAAATTTTCGGTTAAATTTTATGTTCTGTTCAGGATCAAAATCGATGATCTTTTCCCCCTTGAGGTATATGGTTTTTGTTTCCCTTATATATTCTATTTCGGGATCTATTTTTTCAATCTCCATCAATACAGGATCAAAGCCGCTGAGGCCTAACATCACCGCAATATCTGTAGCGTGTCCTTTTCCGGTAAGGGAAAGGGATCCGTAAAGATCAATGTGAATTCCGGCTACTTCATTGAATATGTCTTTTTGTTTTAATTCTTCAACCCAACGTTGTGCTGCTCTCCAGGGGCCTAAAGTATGGGAACTTGATGGGCCTACGCCTATCTTCAGCATATCAAAAACACTTATAGCTTCTCTTTTTTGCATTCAATACTTATTGAGCTGCAAAAATAATGATTTGTAATGGCATCGGGAGAATATTTACAGGGAAAGAATTATGAGAAAAAGGGAAAATTTTTCGGACAGCTTATTTAAGAGTGCGCAAATCCAATGATATTCCTGCAAACCGGCGCAGGCACTTTTCAGATAATAAAATAGATGGAAAGGGGAGAGATTTACTTTACATTGAGGAGAGCTAAAAGCAATGCTTATTTCTTTCATGCTTCACGTAAATCGTTGATTTATATTGGTTTACTATAAAATTTTTCATAATTTTATTAAACTATTATTTTAAGAGCCATAGAGCAAATGAAAATTTAAGGCTCTAATTTTTCCGGAAAAGTAAATCTCAGCTCCAATTCTTCCCTACAACCAGAGTTTTTTCCGTGTACACATTCCCGGATAATAAAAATTATTGAGATATCCGAAGCGCCATTGTGGCCCTACCAACCACAAAGATCAAAATTGAAGTTGAACCTTGAAACCTAATATTCTTTGGGGCAGCAAATCTTTTGAAGAAAAAACGGTTCACTTCTAAATCACCTTTAAACAAAAAGGTCCTTCCCCTAAAAAATCCAAATCAAAAAATTTTTGAAATGAAGAAGTTTTTTATAAATCTTTTTTTGCTGATGAACGTGATTTATATGAATGCCCAAACCGGCATTACAGGTAAGGTAGAGGACGGGGAGAATAATCCAATTCCTTTTGTAAATGTCCTGCTGTTAAAAAGTGCCGATTCCTCTTTGGTTAAAGGAGCATTAACAGATGAAAATGGGTTATATGTGTTCAAAGAAGTTCCTGCAGCCAATTACCTGGTCACTGCATCTATGTTAGGATATATTCAAGAGTATAGCTCCTCTTTTGCGATTAAGGGCGGGAACGGTTCGCCAGTTGAAATACCTGCTCTTGTGCTGTTTGAGGATGTTGAGCAATTGGATCAGGTTAAGATCGTAACCACACGCCCTTTTATAGAAAGGGAAGTAGATCGCACTATTGTCAATGTGGCCAACAGTATAGTATCTGGCGGAAGTACAGCTCTGGAGGTATTGGAAAGAGCACCCGGAGTAATAGTTGACCGTCAAAATGATAATATTTCCCTGCTGGGAAAGGAGGGGGTAATTGTTCAAATTGACGGCAAGCGAACCTATTTGGATATGACCGATGTTGTAGCCATGCTAAGGAGTACTTCCAGCGAAAATATTGATAAAATTGAACTTATTACCAACCCCTCATCGAGGTATGATGCGGAAGGTAATGCCGGTATAATTAATATAGTGATGAAGGAAAATACCAGCATCGGGACCAACGGAAATATATCCATCGCAGGAGGGTCCGGCCGCTTTACCAGGGAGAGAGGGAGTATTAATCTCAATCACCGCTCCAAAAGATTTAATCTTTACGGTAATTACAGTATTAACCGTGCCGGACAATATTACGATTTTGATTTATATAGAAATCAGACCGATGGAGACCAGCGGAATATAATTGAACAGGAAATGTTTATGCGCATCAGGAACCATGGGCAAAATGCAAAAGCCGGTATTGACTATTTTATAAGTGAAAGTACAAGTATTGGGCTGGGCTGGACAGGATTCTGGAACGACAGTCAAACGCGAACGCCGGAAGCCCGTTCTGTTTTTCGCAGGCAGCAAACCGGGCCGGCATATCTGGAAACCTTATCAACTATTAAAATGTCAAATATCTCCTCTAACCAGGTTGGCAATCTAAGCCTGCAACATGATTTTAAGGAGAAGGGAGGGAAGCTCTCTGCTGATTTTATTTTAGGCCGATTTACGAGAGAAAATGACAATGAATTATTAACTGCAACCATAATTCCCGAAGACGCATCAAATATTCCTGATGGTTTGGTCACCCAAATGCCTACGAATATAGATATCCTCACCTTTAAAATTGATTACAGCAAGACTTTGTGGGAAGGATGGAAATTTGACATAGGTGTAAAAAGCAGTACTGTAGAGAGTGATAACAATCTCACATTGGAGAGCGGTCCTGTAGGGGATCTTGAACCTGATCCGGAATTATCTAATCATTTTCGATATACTGAGCAGGTGCAGGCGGCTTATTTCAACGTAGGCGGATCACTATTTGAAAACACTGAACTCCAACTGGGCTTGCGGGCTGAGCAAACAAATTCCCTGGGACATTCCCTTACCCTGAACCAGGAAGTGGAGCGGGAATATCTTGATTTTTTTCCCAGCTTCTTTATTTCTAATCAATTTTCCGAAAAACATCAGCTAAATTTTTCATACAGCTACAGGATCGACCGGCCAAATTATCAAAATCTAAATCCGGCCCGATGGTACCTGGACCCATTTTCAATACAACGTGGTAACCCTTTCCTAAACCCACAATATACACACGCCTTAGAACTTCAATACGGCATAAATAGCAAAATCTTTATCTCTTTCGGATCAAGTTTTATAGAGGATTATGTGCTACACATCATTCAACCAATAGATAGCCGGAATGCTGAACGGGTTCCGCAAAATATTGGTACCTCGCAATCTTATAACCTAAATTTAAGTTTTCCGGTGAATATTTCCAAAGCCTGGAAAATTCAGGCAAATTTATTAGGCCTTTACAGTACTTTTAGTTATCAATTTCAGGGAACCCCCCTGGAAGCTGAACAGATCTCCGGCAGGCTAAATCTTTCCAACTCTATTTTATTGGGAAAGGGTTGGCGTGGTGAGATATCGGGATGGGTCAATACTCCAGCTGTAGAAGCTATGTTCGAAACCCGGTGGCGGGGCTCCTTAGATGTAGGAATCCAGAAATCTTTTGGTGAAAAATGGAAAGTCAAATTAAGCGGACAGGATCTTCTGCATACAAATGGTTTAGTGATTTTTGGTGAGGCCGCAGATTTTGTACAGAATTACAGTCTTGATTTTGATTCCCGGGTCGCAATGCTTAGCATTACCTATTCTTTTGGAAACCAGAAAATGGAAGTATCTCCTCAAAGGGAAACAGGTTCGGAAGAAGAAATTCAAAGGACTAATTAATTGAGGATTGGATAGTTTAAGTTTCTGATTTCAATCATTCAGAATTAGGGAGATAATAAATATTCCAACTAAGGATTTGATATGATTATATAGTCTCAGCAACATGATTATGAGGTGTAAAGGGAGCCGGATGGGTGGAACAGCAGGCCATAATTGTTTTATTTACTCTCTCCATCCTCTACTTCCCATGAGAGAATTTACTTGTAAGAGCGAGTATGTTGTCCTTTTCAGCCAAACTCCGAAATGTAAAATTCCGTCTCAGAAATCCTCCAATAAACCTTTTCTGACATGATGTCAGAACTTTTCCGCTGGCATAAAGATTGACTATTAGAGGATGACATTAAGAATAAATATTAAATCAATAAATAATAATCAACGTATAAAGTTATGAGTAAAATAATTGGAATTGACTTAGGTACTACCAACTCGTGCGTTGCAGTAATGGAAGGTAATGAGCCAACGGTAATCCCTAATGCCGAAGGTAAAAGAACAACTCCATCTGTAATTGCATTTGTAGAAGGTGGAGAGATAAAAGTAGGAGATCCTGCAAAGAGACAAGCGGTAACTAACCCAACCAAAACCATATCATCTATAAAAAGATTTATGGGTAACAAATTTTCTGAATCTTCTAAAGAAGCAGGAAGGGTTCCTTATAAAGTTTTAAAAGGAGACAACGATACTGCAAGGGTAGATATTGACGGAAGAAAATATACTCCGCAGGAATTATCGGCGATGATCCTTCAGAAGATGAAGAAAACTGCTGAAGATTACCTTGGACATGATGTAACCGAAGCGGTTATTACTGTTCCTGCATATTTCAACGATTCACAACGTCAGGCTACAAAAGAAGCCGGTGAGATCTCGGGTCTTAAAGTGCGAAGAATAATTAACGAACCAACCGCAGCAGCACTTGCTTACGGATTGGACAAAAAATCCATAGATCAAAAGATCGCTGTATATGACCTTGGTGGAGGTACTTTTGATATTTCTATCCTTGAATTGGGTGACGGCGTATTTGAAGTGTTATCAACAAACGGAGATACTCATTTAGGTGGTGATGATTTTGATGAAGTGATCATTGACTGGCTTGCCGATTCTTTTCAAAAAGCTGAAGATATTGATCTAAGAAAAGATCCTATGGCATTACAACGTCTTAAGGAAGCTGCAGAAAAAGCGAAGATCGAATTATCTTCTTCTACACAAACAGAGATCAACCTGCCTTACGTTACTGCAACTTCAACCGGTCCAAAACACCTTGTAGAGACTTTGACAAGATCAAAGTTTGAGCAATTGGCCGATGAATTGGTAAAACGTTCTATGGCTCCTGTGAAGAAAGCATTGGATGATGCAGGTCTTTCAAAAAGTGATATAGATGAAGTAATTCTTGTTGGTGGATCAACGCGTATTCCTAAGATCCAGGAAGAGGTTGAAAAATTCTTCGGAAAGAAACCTTCAAAAGGAGTTAACCCGGATGAGGTTGTTGCAATTGGAGCAGCTATCCAGGGTGGGGTATTGACAGGAGATGTGAAAGATGTATTGTTACTTGATGTAACTCCTCTTTCTCTTGGTATTGAAACAATGGGTGGTGTAAATACCAAACTTATTGAATCAAACACCACGATCCCAACCAAAAAATCGCAGACATTCTCTACCGCGGCCGACAATCAGCCGTCTGTTGAAATTCATGTGTTGCAGGGTGAACGCCCAATGGCAGCCGATAACAAAACCATTGGTAGATTCCACCTTGACGGAATTCCACCGGCACCAAGAGGGACTCCTCAAATTGAAGTAACCTTCGATATTGATGCCAATGGAATTATAAAAGTAAGTGCTACAGATAAGGCCACTAATAAGTCTCAGGACATTAGAATTGAGGCCTCTTCCGGACTTACTGAAGATGAGATCAAGAAAATGAAGCAGGATGCGGAAGCAAATGCTGAAAGTGATAAGAAAGCGAAGGAGAAAGTAGATAAGCTAAATGAAGCTGATGCTATGATCTTCCAGACTGAAAAGCAACTTAAGGAATTTGGAGATAAACTTTCTGCAGACAAGAAAAAGCCAATAGAAGATGCTTTGGAAGAACTGAAGAAAGCTTATGAGACCAAAGAAGTTGAAACTATTACTCCTGCATTAGACAAGATCAATGAAGCCTGGAAAGTAGCTTCTGAAGAGATGTACAAAGCACAAGCTGAACAAGGCGGACAGCCGGGCGCAGGTGGACCACAAGGTGCACCGGGATCTGAAAATGGTCAACCGGGCGGAGATTCCTCTAAGCAGGGTGACGATGTTGAAGATGTGGATTTTGAAGAGGTGAAGTAAGCAGAGAGCCACTTTTCACTACGCGCAGCGTAAGTGAAAAGTGTGAGAATCGCTTATCCCGAACTTGTTTCGGGATCTATTCCCCTCTCATATCTTCCCTTTATTGGGTAGGACATATTAAAAAGAAAAAGCGCAATCATTAATTTGGTTGCGCTTTTTTTCATTGTTAATAGGAGTGGTGAGAAAAACCCACCCCGTCCTGCGGACACCCCTCCCAGGAGGGGATTGGGTAGAAAAATAGGAGAGGAATTTCAAGCGCGATCATTTAGTTAGGGTAGAAAAAATAGGAGAGGAATTTCAAGGCCATCATTTAGTTGGTTGCGCTTTCTTATTTATATTTTTTGAAAAAAAACCACCCCGTCCTGCGGATACCTCGCCCTGGAGGGGATTTTCCTATTAATGGATCAAATCCTCATGAAACAAACTCTAAAGAATATTAAATAATTAAAAATTGGTGTGTTGAGTATTTATAAAAACAAATAAAAACAGACTACCAAAGACATTTTTCCAATAAATTATATGATAATAGGAACTTAGATTTAAGATTCCATTAAGAATGGGATTATTTCAATTTTTAATTTATCTTCCACATCTAAAATTTTAATCAATACACAATGAAGAAAATTATTTGGACATTTCTCTTTGTCTTTCTGGTCCTGGGGCCTATAAAAGCACAGGATGACCAGCTGGCACCGGTCACGGGAACTATAGCTGTAACTAACGTTAATATTGTCCCATCCCCGGGAGAACTTATAGAAAATGGGACGGTACTTGTTAAAGACGGCCTTATTACGGCTGTGGGCAATAATGTAACGGTTCCTCCTGGCGCCAGGATCATAGAGGCAGACAGTATGTATCTGTACTCAGGTTTTATCCTGGGTATGTCAAATATTGGTATTAAAATGCCTGAACAAAAGGACAGGCCTGATATAAAAGATCCGGGAAACCCTCCCAATGATCAGGCAGGAATAACTCCCGACAGAGCGGTAAATGAATATTTAGACCCTGGTCATAGATCAATATCCGATTGGAGAGCTGCAGGATTTACGCTGGCACAAACGGCTCCTTCCGGAGGGATGCTTCCCGGAACAGCAGCGGTTATTCTGTTAAAAGGAAAGTCAATAGAAGATATGATCTTAAAACCCGGTACTGCCTTATATGCGACTTTTGATGGTGCCAGGAGAATGTATCCTTCCAACATCCTGGGGGTGATGGCAAAACACCGGGACCTTTTTCGCCAGGCCGAGCAGTCAAGATCATCACGACAAACTTATATGGATGATCCTTCAGGGCGCACAAGGCCAAATTACAGTAAAGTAAGGGAAGCTTATTTACCGGTTCTTGAAAAGCAGATCCCTTTTATATTTAATACAGAGGAAGTCCTTTCTGCACAAAGGGCGATGCTCCTGCAGGAGGATCTTGGGTTTGACCTTGTTCTTGCTGAATTAAAGCAGGGTTGGGATATTTCAAGTGATATTTCAGAAACAAATACCAAAGTACTTTTTAGCCTGGATCTGCCTGAGCTCAAGGATAAGGATAAGGAAAAAGATACTGTTAAGGATGAGACGCCAACGGCAGAGAAGCAGTTGCTGGAATCCAGAAGGGAAGAATTTACCAAAAAACATTATCAGCAAATGGGACAATATGCATCTGCAAATGTGCCTTTTGGTTTTTCCGGTGTAGAAGGAAAACCGGCAGATGTTCAAAAAGCAGTACAAAAAATGGTAGAACATGGCCTTTCTCAGGAAGCCGCGCTTACAGCACTTACCACCACCCCCGCTTCTATGCTGGGAATAAGTAATATTTCAGGAACTGTGGAAAGCGGAAAAATGGCAAATCTGGTAATCTCTTCAAAACCGTATTTTGAAAAAGACGCAAAAGTGAGATATGTGATGGTAGAGGGAATGGTTTACGAGAATGAAGAAAAAGAGGCTAAAGAATCTGATCCGGAAACTTTGGAAAAAGTAACAGGAAGCTGGAGTTACACTGCTGATACCCCAGATGGACCCATAACGGGGGACATGGTACTGGAGGAGAGCGGGGGAGTACTTTCGGGAACTATTACAAACAGCCTCACCGGGGAGGAGACAACGCTGCAGGACCTGGTTTTTGCAGACGATAACCTTTCCTTCAGCTTTGACGTCATTATTCAGGGCCAAACGATGAATGTGCTGGCAGTGCTTACAGTTTCTGAAGATGAATTGGAAGGAACTTTTAGTGGAGCAGGTGAGGCATATTCCGTAAAAGGAACTAGATCTCCTAACCAGTAATCCTGTAGATGGCAGAATTAAAAACAAAAATATATAAAATGAAAAAACGATTTTCAATAACCATCATGTTCAGTTTATTCCTTGTGGGCAGTATTTCTGCACAAACGGAAAAAGGAGATGTTCTTATCAAGAACGGAACATTGATCACAGTTACCAACGGCACCCAGGAAACTACTGATATCCTGATAAGGGATGGAAAGATTTCCGGAATAGGAAAAGATCTTTCGGCACCTTCAGGGGTTCAAACTATAGATGCAACAGGTAAATTTGTAATGCCGGGAATTATTGATGCCCATTCCCATATAGCTCTTGATGCGGTAAATGAGGCAACAAGCCCTGTTACTGCTGAGGTTTGGACGGGCGACGCCCTCAATCCCATGGATGTTGGGATCTATCGCGCACTTGCCGGTGGAGTTACGATCTCGCATGCTATGCATGGTTCAGCAAATGCAATTGGCGGGCAGAACGCTACTATTAAACACCGTTGGGGAACAGTAAAAATGGACGACATCCGAATGGAAGGAGCTCCAAGAACAATAAAGTTCGCCCTTGGAGAAAATCCTACCCGGGTCCACGGTGAGGGAAGCGGCTTGGTTCCGCGTACCAGGATGGGAGTAGAGCAGGTAATTCGCCGCTCCTTTTCAGAAGCCAAAGAGTATATGGAAGCCAGGGATGAACATGAACAGAATAAAAAGAAAAGGAATTACAAGGGTACTGAACCTACTTACGATATAAGAAAAGAGGTGGTTGCAGACATATTAAGAGGAGATATCATAGTGCACTCCCACTCTTACCGTGCCGATGAGATCCTGATGCTTATGAACGTATTCAAGGATTATGGAGTAGAAAAACTGGTGTTTCAACACGCAAATGAAGCTTTTAAAGTAGCTCCGGAAATAGCTGAATTTGGAGCAATGGCCTCTGTTTTTGCCGACTGGTGGGCATACAAATTTGAGGTGTATTATTCTACAGCTTACAATGCTGCGATACTCGTACAGAATGGGGTAACAACTTCCATAAATTCTGATAGTGGAGAATTGATAAGACATTTATATCATGAAGCAGCCAAAACCCAGAAGTATGGAGAGCTAACGGACGAACAGGCTCTGGAATTGATCACCTTAAACCCGGCCAAGCAACTTGGAATAGATGACAGGGTAGGATCTCTTGAAGTAGGAAAAGATGGGGATGTGGTGATCTTTAATAATCATCCGCTTTCAATATATGCTGTACCTCAAATGACTTTTGTAGATGGGGTAAAATACTTTGATATCAAAGAAGACGAAGATGATGTAAGAACTTATGTCAATCCGGCTGAAGAAGTTGATGTGATGAATAAAATGACCGAGCATGAGAAGTGTATGACAAATACGGAATGGCTATTTTTAAATGAATAAATCAAAAACATGAAAAAAACAATATATACAATTATACTGGCGGTTATTGGTTTAAGCACCATGAACGCTCAAAGCCCCAAGGGAGAGTATGGAGCTTTTGCACTTACTAATGCTACAGTACATACCATCACCAATGGTACTTTGGAGAATGCCACGGTACTAATAAGAGATGGTAAAATAGAGGAGGTTGGAACTATTTCGAATTTCGGAACAGATGTAACAGTAATTGACTGCAGCGGGAAACATATTTTTCCCGGAATGATCGATAGCGGTACCCGCCTTGGACTTTCTGAAGTGGGATCTGTAAGTTTAACGCAGGATTTTAGCGAAGTAGGGGATATCATTCCCCACATGGAGGCATTAACTGCAATTAACCCTAATTCTTCTCTTATTCCAGTTACGCGGGTAAGCGGGGTTACCACAACGCTATCAGTTCCTTCGGGAGGATTGTTTCCCGGAACAGCCGCTTTGGTTAATCTCCACGGATATACCCCGAAGCAAATGCATACAGGGTTTTCAGCTCCGGTGATGAATTTTCCTGCATCCGGAAAAAGAGGCTGGTGGGATCGCAGATCAGATGAGGAAATAAAAAAAGCAGTAGAAAAGTCTTTTAAACAGCTTGATGATGTTTGGGAAAAGGTGGCTCAGTACCACAGGATCGACAGTTCAAGAGCTGCCGGTTCAAATTCTGTTGAATTGGGTTACTATCCTGAAATGCAGGCATTATTACCTGTTTTTAGAAAAGAAGTGCCGTTATTAATAGAAGTTGACAAGGCCAAGGATATTAAAAAGGCCATAGAATGGGTGCAGAAACAGGATATTGATGTGATCTTTACAGGGGTAAGTGAAGGATTTCGTGTAGCTGATGAATTGGCAAAAGCCAATATTCCGGTAATTGTTGGCCCTACTCTTAGCACTCCGTCGCAGGATTACGACCGTTATGACAGGCCTTATGCAAATCCGGGAATTCTTCAGAAAGCAGGTGTAAAGGTGGCTATTCGTACCATGGAAACAGAGAACGTACGAAATCTTCCCTACAATGCCGGTTTTGCTGCAGCATACGGAATGTCTGAAGAAGAAGCATTAAAAGCTATTACCATTATTCCTGCTCAACTTTTTAATGTCGCAGATGAATTAGGATCATTAGAGAAAGGAAAACAAGCTACCTTGTTTGTTTCTACCGGTCACCCATTTGAAACCTCTACAGATGTGGAGCACGTTTTTATTGGAGGCTGGCAGATCCCAATGAGTAGTCGCCATATTGAGCTGTATGAGGAATTTCTTGAGAGAAGCCCGGGGTTAAAGAATTAATAACTTCGTTTTACAAAATAGAAAAAGCGCGATCCTTTTTGGGTTGCGTTTTTTTTATTAGAGGAATGCCCACCCCGTCCGGCGGACACCCCCCCCCCAGAGGGTGTTTTTAACACGCTTTTTCATATTAAAAGATTTAGTGAAACTTAGTGCCTTTCTGCCTTAGCGGCTAATCTTTTTTGCGTACTCATATTAAAACAACATTCGTGCATTCGTGGCTACCACCGACGTTTAGTGGTTAAACTTTTTCAGTTCTTTTTTAGCCACAAAGACACCAGGAGCACCAGGAAACACAAAGTTTTGGAAAATAAAATAGCATTCATTATAAACAAAATGCCTTCCCGTCCTGCGGACACCCCTCCCGTGGAGGGGAAGGAATAGAGGAGAAATTTTATTGTTTATATTTTAATTTGTAGATAGTATTTGATTTCTATACCTGAGGCATATAGGGTATCATATATTAAGGATGCACCAATTACAACCAGATCTGGTAATACAGGTATACCAAATTGAAAACTACGAGAAATCCAAAACAGCATAGACTAAAGATCTTGTAAATTTTCCCGGGCCGGTCTTGTTCCGGCATTTGATCTCCTGTGACCAGTTTGTAATTGAACCAGGCGATGAAAGGAGCAGAAAGGAAAGAAAGCCCTGCTGCAAAATCAACTAAAATGGTGAAAGAACCGGAAAGGAAAAACAATATCGCGAGCGACAAAGAGGGTATGATAAAGATCGAAACTTTGTAGATTTTCCATTTCTCTTTCAGATCTTCCGGCTCGTCTTTTTCAGGATGTTTTAACTCTGATATCACACGCGGATAAGCGTCTGTTACTGTCAGAACCGTGCTGAACATGGTAACAAAGGCTGCGACAGCGATCAAGGGTTTGCTCCAGTTTCCTAAAGTTTGGCCATAGAGATCTATGAGCTGTGATGAGAACTCTACGCTGTTCAATGAAAAGGAGGTGCCGCTTCCGAACATCACCAATACACCCAACAGGAAAAACAGCAATCCGATAAAAGCAGCAGATAAATAGCCTACATTAAAGTCGGCAAAAGCGCCTTTGATGGAGAGCTTCTGTTTTGTTTGCAGCGAACGTTCCCTGGTCCAGATGGAATGCCAAACCGAAGCATCAAGCGGAATTGGCATCCAACCCATGAACGCAATCATAAATCCTATGCTGGCCGTGGTCCAGAGGGATGGAGCTTCAGTAGCTATGGCATTTCCTGCTGTGCCGGCTCCAAGAGCCATAAGGACAGCAGCAAGTGTTGCGAGAGTTAAAAAGGTAACGATAATCTTCATGCTTTTATCCAAACCCGGATATTTTCCGATAATAAGCACTGCAATACAGGCGCCGAGGATAATAAGGCTCCACACAAAAGGGGAGAGGCCTACATTAAATAATCGTTCTGCCAGGCCCGCGGTTACAATGGTCACAGCTGCCTGGATAATAAACATACTTCCAAAGGTGATGATCACATAGGTCCAATAGGGAAATTTCCCCATGCTCTTATATCCGGAAATGAGGTGTCTTCCGGTTCCTGCGGCAAAACGGGGGCCAAATTCCAAAAAGGGATATTTAGTAACGCAGGCTAACACCAGCACCCATATAAGGATAAGTCCATAATCTGCTCCGGCCCGGGTAGCCTGCACCAGGTGAGATACACCAATGGCAGCTCCCGCAAGTAAGAACCCCGGACCAATGCTTTTTAAAAGAGAATCAGGTTTTTTTGAGGGGGTAATATCTCTCTTCATATAAAATTTTGATTAAAGAAAATGTTCAGGAAACCTAATGAATAGATGTCCCTCACTTCGCTTGTTGGATGAAATTTAAACAAATTCACCAAATAATTTGAAAATTTTGATCCTCAGTAATTTTCATTTGTTTAGATCAATTTTAAGAAATCCTATAGTTCAAGGGAGGGATAGGAGTGGGAATAAATTAATGGATTTTCCCCATTGAGTTAATTGCCTCTTTTTTATAATTTATTATTACTTAAATCTTTAAGCAATCCCTTATTGAACCTCAATGCCCTTTCCTCTACTAAAGGTGCAGTAGAAAAACGATCCAACTTAACATTTTTAATTATGAATTATTTTAAAAGTTTTGTACTGTTTTTTGCAGGTTTCCTTTTTGTAATAACATCCTGTAGTGAAGGTGATGAAAGTAAAGTTTCAGCGGAGGCTGGAAAAACCACTTTATCTTTTGGTGCTATTGTTAATGATCTTTTAGAAGGTAAGCAGGCAATGACCGATTTGCCTCAGTGTGCAGAGGATGAACCTTCTTATGTGCAGGTTATATTGGCGCAAGGAGAAAATGAGATTGTAGGATCAGCAGACGATCCTTTCAGGATTGACCTGGTACCGGGACAAATATTTACAGAAGAAGTTCCCGAGCTGGAATTAATTCCGGGAACTTATACCTTAGCGCATTTCGCAGTGTATAATGCTGGGGGCGAAATAATATGGCTGGCTCCCCGGGGAGGGGTTTTAGCCGGTGCTATTGACAATCCTCTTCCGCTATCCATAGAAATAAATGCCGGAGTGAAAAAATACGTTGATGTGCCGGTATTATGTTTTGACGATCGCAATGTTAATGAATATGGATACTTATTTTTCGATTTAAATCCTTCAGAGGCTTTGGAATTTTGTTTTTTTGCCAATTATTGTGATGACGACGGCCGTCATTATCCCGCTGCTTTTTCTGTAGATATTTGGATTGGTACAGATAATACCGGAAGGGCGTTGTATTCAGGTTCTGATCCTGAAATGCAGAATTCAGTTTCTACAGAGGGAGAAGACCCCACTGCAGAGCCCGTGTTTGTAGCGTTACCTAATTTGCCATGGTTTGCTGATTATGAAAATTTCATCTACTACGAGGTTACCCTACTCGATTGGGAGGGAGTATATGGAGATGTGGAAAACACTGTAATTTCCGGAACGCTTAACCGGAATGATATAATGTCCAATTTTGATGGAGAAAATAATATTGATTACGAACATTTTAGATTTGGCTGCGGTGCAAATGAAGATGCAGATCAGGACGGAATTCCTGACGCAGAGGATAATTGTATAAATACTTCAAACCCACAGCAAACAGATACAGACGAGGATGGGATAGGAGATATTTGTGACAATTGTCCATCAATTTATAATCCCCCTCAGGAAGATTATGATGCAGATGGAACGGGTGATTTGTGCGATGCAGATGCAGACAGCGATGGAGTACCTAATGATATAGATCAGTGCCCTGCCACTCCTGAGGGCGCTGTAGTCTCAGAAATAGGGTGCTCACTGGGAACCTGTGTTCGCTATCCGCCTGTTCCCGAAAAATGTTTTCAGGTATACGTTGAAATGACGATAACCACTCATGGATCCCATGATATAATATATCAAAATGAAGTTGTAGGATCTTTATATTTTGACCTATTCGGGATCAATATAACCGAAAATGATGACGACCTCGCAATTCTTATTGGTGCAGGGGAAAATACAGAAATTCGTGATGCCGAGATTGTACTACCTGAATATGATAATTCCCGGTGTATTCGATTTGGTTCATTTGAATTTCACACCGTTATTTACGAAGAACCGGATTTTCCATTTATAACGGAAATTGAGTTACCTACCACTTTAATTTTCCGGGCTAATATCTGTAATATATAAAGATTTGAACGCATTAAATAGGAGTGGAGTTTGTAACCTCCACTCTTATTTTTTTTTGCGAGACTGAATCAAATTACTAATTCAGAAATGATCTTTGTATTCATCTCGTGGCCTCCTTCAAAAGAAATAATGTTAAGCTTCTCTCCAAAGAGATTTTTAGCCTTTACGTGCTCTTTTGCCAATCGGTCTTCATTTAAATATTCATCCTTTGTTCCGTAAACCATGGAAACTTTCAGGTTGGTAAGAAACTCAAAATCCTCCTTTTGTAATTCTACCGGGAGTCCGCCGGAGCAAAGGACAAGATGGGAGCACTCAATTTTATTTCTGGCCACCCAGCGGGCTGCAATTGAAACTCCCTGGGAATAACCCAGAAGGATCAATTTAGGTGCATTTTGAAGTGCTTCAGCAGTATAGACAGCTTCCAGGTACTCCAGCACATTCTCAATTTCAGCTTCGGTATTTTCTTTGGTGAGCCAGGAGGCTCCTACGTGTTTGTATTCATTGTTCAGGTAATATTTTGATTGGGCCTGGGGGGCTATGATATAATTTTCATCCGGATCGAGATCCTTGAAATATTTTAAAAAATATCGGCTTAAATATCCAATCCCGTGCAGTACCACCCAAACATTTTTCGTGTTGGAAGTAAAAGAGTTTAATGAGCTGTAGGAATTGCTTATTTGGTAAGAAACCTTTTTTTCGGTGGTGTTCATATGTATGCTTTTGTATTTTTACAAAGTAAACAACTTTATAAGCATGAAGAAAGAAGAAATACTGGCAAAATGCAGGGAAATGTCTAAGGATACTTTGATGGAAACCCTCAATATCGAATTCATTGACCTTGGTGAAGATTTTGTGCTTGCAAAAATGCCGGTGACATCCAAAGTGCATCAGCCGGATGGAGTCTTACACGGCGGAGCTACAGTAGCCCTGGCAGAAAGTGTTGGCAGTGTGGCATCACATATCTTTCTCGATTCTTCTGAATTTTTTATCCGGGGGATCGAGATATCCGCGAACCATATAAAGAGCATTTCTGAAGGTGACGTTTACGCAAAAGCAACCTTTTTACACAAAGGAAGAACTACCCAGCTTTGGAACATCAGGATTACCGATGAAGATGACAATCTCATATCCATTGTTAAACTTACTACCATCTCATTACCCAAAAAAAAGCAATAATGGATTTAGAAGATTTTTTTCAGCGGCTGGAAGAACAAATGGAGAAAAATTTGCCGTTTGTTGCTTACCATGCACAGGGACCCAATAACGGAAAAGTCCAGGCATTACTACAGGATAATTCCAAACTATATAACACAAAAACTTATTTTGAAAGCGGATTTGTCTTTGCGCCTTTTAATGAGCAAACCGAGAATGTATTTATTCCCAGGGAAAATTCTGAATATCTGGAAACTATTTTTAAACACGAGAATACGCTGGATTTATCCCCCGCCATAGATTATTCCAACTCCCGGGCCATTAAAGAAAAAGAACTACATATTGACCTGGTCCAGCGAGGAATTGACACCATTAAAGAAGGAAATTTGAAAAAGGTGGTGCTTTCCAGAAGAGAAACATTGGAAATTGGAAAACAGAACCCCCTGGAGCTTTTTCAAAGATTGCTTAAAAAATATCCTTCAGCTTATGTTTATCTCTTTCATCACCCTTTGGTAGGCACCTGGCTTGGTGCTACCCCGGAGAAGCTCCTGGAAGTGGAACGGAACAGGTTCAGGACCATGGCTCTTGCCGGTACACAGATCTATCGTGGAACCGAAGAGGTAGAATGGGGTGATAAAGAAAAGGAGGAGCAAAAAATAGTTACAGATTTTGTTGTGGATAAGCTACAGGGATCATTAAAGAATATCCAAACCCAGGGCCCCTACACTACAGTTGCCGGAAATTTACTGCATTTAAGAACAGACATTACAGGGGAAATTGATGTGGTGAATAATAAACCTAATACAGAAGAAATGGATCCCCGTAGAGACGCGATGCATCACGTTTCTATGGGGGGCGGGATACTGAAAAATATAATTTCTGCCATTCATCCTACCCCTGCAATTTGTGGCCTTCCAAGGGATCTGGCAAAACGATTTATACTTGGAAATGAAAATTATGACAGAGAGTTTTATACAGGATTTCTTGGGGAGATAAATATGAAACAGGAAATCAAGAGGAGCAGTAACAGGAGGAATCAGGAGAATCAGGCTTATGCCGCACATATACCACGAACTTCTCTATATGTAAACCTACGGTGCCTGAAACTTGAGAAATATGTGGTTCATATTTTTGTTGGAGGAGGAATTACCGCAGAAAGTGTACCTGCTGCAGAATGGGAGGAAACTCAAAACAAAGCTGGTACTATGAAAGCTGTACTGGATATGTTGGACAGAAAGGCAGGCTGATAAATTTTTTATTATTGTATTTTTGATGTATATGAAACCGGTTCAACCTGAAGCTACCTTAGAAATTAAGCAGGAACCATTAATATAAGAAACAAGCATCTGTGAAATACT
The DNA here is from genome assembly GCA_024635655.1 of Gillisia sp. Classification (GTDB taxonomy): domain Bacteria; phylum Bacteroidota; class Bacteroidia; order Flavobacteriales; family Flavobacteriaceae; genus Gillisia. The sequence goes on from JAGXIL010000024.1 coordinate 119,786, forward strand.
CTAAAATTCCTGTTGCACAATCAATAGTGACACTTTGTGTGGCAAAAAATATAAAACACGTTGTGATCTCCCCGGGTTCAAGAAATGCCCCTTTGACCATAGGTTTTACTCATCATCCCGAGATCAGATCTTACAGTATAGTTGATGAACGCTGCGCTGCTTTTATGGCCCTGGGAATGGCTCAGCAGTTACAGCAGCCGGTCGCTTTGGTTTGCACTTCGGGGTCGGCTTTACTAAATTATTATCCTGCTGTTGCAGAAGCATTTTACAGTGATATTCCCCTTGTGGTAATTTCAGCGGACAGGCCTATTGAACGAATCGATATTGGGGACGGACAAACCATCAGGCAAAAGAATGTTTTTGAGAATCACATTTTATATTCGGCTAATTTACATTCTGAGATTGTACTGGAGCAAACGTATGCAGATAAAAAACTTCAGCAGAAACAGTTTGAATCCCAAAAGCACAATCAGCGGGAGATCAATCTGGCATTGAATAAGGCTTTGGAAGAAAAGGGACCGGTGCATATCAATGTACCGTTTTATGAGCCTTTATACGATATGGTTGATGAACTTTCAGTAAAGCCCCTGGAAATACTTCCCGAGATCAATGAAAGAGAATATTCAGAAAAAGAGCTGAAGCCTTATGGAGAGCTTTGGAACAGAGCAAAGCGCAAAATAGTTATCGTGGGTGTGATGCATCCAAACGCAGTAGAGCAGCAGTACCTGGAAAGGCTGGCGAAGGACGAATCGGTTTTGGTGTTTACGGAAACCACTTCCAATCTTCAGCACCCGGAATTCTTTTCCCGGATCGACACTTTGATAGGACCAATAGAACGATCTGAAGATGCTGAAGAACAATTCAAAGCGCTGCAGCCGGATATCCTTTTGACTTTTGGGGGAATGATCATATCCAAAAAGATCAAATCTTTCCTGCGTAATTACCAGCCCAATCATCACTGGCACGTGGATCCTAAAAAGGCATATAATACCTTTTTTTGTTTAAATAAACATTTTGAAACTGCGCCGAATTCTTTTTTTAGATCCTTTTTGCCGTTGATCGAAACCGGCAGCGGAAATTATGCTACACACTGGAAATCAATAAAGAAAAAGCGGCAGGGGCGGCATGACACATACGTGGAGCAGATCCCTTATTCCGATTTTAAGGCGATGCAGGCCATTGTTCCCGCAGTTCCGAAGAATTATAATGTGCAACTGGGAAACAGCGCCACGGTGAGATATGCGCAGCTGTTTAAATGGGATGAGTCACAAAAACTTTTTTGTAACCGGGGCACCAGCGGGATCGACGGTAGCGTATCAACGGCAGTAGGAGCAGCTGTCATCAAAGATGAGCCAACCTTGCTAATATGTGGTGACCTTAGCTTTTTTTACGACAGTAACGGGCTGTGGAACAACTATATTCCTGAGAATTTCAGGATCATCATTCTTAATAATGAGGGTGGCGGAATTTTTAGAATATTGCCGGGGAACAAAAACACAGCAAATTTTGACACCTATTTTGAAACTACCCATCAGCTGAATGCAAAACCGCTATGTGAGCTGTTTGGTTTCGAATATTTTTCAGCAAAAGATTCCGAAGATATTGAAGGACAATTACAGGAGTTCTTTAAAAATTCAGAAAAGCCAAAATTGCTTGAGATATTTACTCCGCGAAAGGTCAATGATGAAGTTTTACTGGAGTATTTCAGTTTTATGAAATCCTAATCAAAAGTATACTTTCATAATAATCTGTTATATTAAAGTATCTTTACATTTTTAAATATAAAGCTATGTTGAGCATTGGGGAATACCATACCATGAAAATTGACCGGGATACAGAACCTGGTCTGTTCTTAAGAAATGAAGCGGGGGATGAGGTTTTACTTCCCAATAAATACAAACCGGAGTCCTTTGACATTGGCGATGAAATTCAGGTTTTTGTATATCTTGATCACCAGGAACGGCCGGTTGCAACCACCCTTACTCCTTATGTAAAGCTGGATGAATTTGCCTATTTAAAATGTGTGGAAGTAAGTGATATTGGAGCATTTTTAGATTGGGGTCTTGAAAAACATCTTTTTGTTCCTTACAGAGAAATGGCTTCCAAGATGCGAAAAGGAAGCTGGTATCTTGTATTTTGTTATCTGGATGAAGAGACCGGAAGACTGGTGGCTTCAAGTAAGACCAACGCTTTTCTCGATAACCGCGAGATCACGGTAGAACCTTTTGAGGAAGTTGAAATCATCGTGGCCAATCCTACAGATCTAGGATTTAATGTCATAGTAAACGAAATACACCAGGGACTGATTTTCAAGGACGATGTTTTCCAGGAACTTCAGCCGGGAGAGCGATTAAAAGCATGGGTGAAAAAGACCAGGCCTGACGGGAAAATTGATGTAACGCTTCAGCGGCCTGGTTACCGAAGTATTGAACCCAATGCCCAGGAAGTATTGAACGAATTGTCTTTAAAGGGAGGGTTTTTGCCTCTGCATGATAAATCTTCTCCAGACGAAATCCAGAAGGTGCTTCAAATGAGTAAAAAAAGCTTTAAAAAAGCAGTAGGCACATTATTTAAACAACGGCAGATAGAGATCAAAGAAGACGGGATACATTTGTTGAAGGATCAGGATCAATAGTAGTATCCGTAGCCACGGCCTGTGCGGTAAAAAGGATTGTAGGAATTAAAATAACTGGCGCCGGTAACATCGGCGGCATTTCTATACACTGAATTCCGCGTAGCTCTTCCGGGCATATCCGGACTAAAGGACTGATTGTAAAATCTGGGAGTCATGCTAAAGGTTTCTTCGCCCTTAGCCGTAGAACTATTGGTCAATTTAGGAAGTTGAACCGGGGGTGCAAATTCAATATAACGGGTCTTCATTCGTTCTTCCCTTGCCATTACTGCAGCCATATCAACTTCTCTTCTTACATTTTGGGTATTAAAATTCACAGTTCGAATTCTAAAATTGCCGGTATTGGGAATTTCAGGAGAAAGGTTGGATAAGGAAGGCCTGATTTCAATTCTTTGAATAAGCAATTCCCGCGGAACTTCAGATATAATTGAAATTTCAGGTACAGCCGGTTTTTCCTGGGCGCTACCTGCATAGGAGAATATAATTAGAAAAAGGAGCAATCCTATTTTATTCATTTCCTGAGTTTTCTCAAATATATCAAGAATTGTGCAAATTAATAAAGCGCATCATCTTTATATTCTGTTTAACTCCTTTTCCTGAAAGAGTAGTATACCAAGCTATAAGTTATTCTTAAGTAGCTGCTGATTCCTCCTGTATATTAACTTTAATATTATATTTTTACTTTAAAAGAAAGTATATGGATACCATTGAGTGGAAAACAGTAAAAGAATATGAGGATATCACGTATAAAAAATCCAACGGAGTTGCCCGTATTGCCTTTAACCGGCCCGATGTTCGGAATGCTTTCCGACCAAAAACTACCAGTGAATTATTTGAAGCATTTTATGATGCACAGGAGGATACCTCTATTGGAGTGGTGCTGCTATCTGCAGAAGGGCCCTCTTCTAAGGATGGGGTTTATTCCTTTTGCAGTGGGGGAGATCAAAAAGCACGGGGACATCAGGGATACGTGGGAGAAGACGGAATGCACCGGCTGAATATCCTTGAGGTACAACGTCTTATTCGTTTCATGCCAAAAGCGGTTATTGCGGTGGTACCGGGCTGGGCAGTAGGAGGTGGCCATAGTTTACACGTGGTATGTGATCTTACTCTTGCCAGCAAGGAACATGCTATCTTCAAACAAACAGATGCCGATGTTACCAGTTTCGATGGGGGATACGGATCTGCTTACCTGGCTAAAATGGTGGGTCAAAAAAGAGCCAGGGAGATCTTCTTTTTAGGAAGAAATTATTCTGCACAGGAAGCTTTTGAAATGGGAATGGTGAATGCTGTAATTCCGCATGAGGAACTTGAAGATACTGCGTATGAGTGGGCTCAGGAAATTTTAGCCAAATCACCAACATCCATAAAGATGCTGAAATTTGCTATGAACCTTACCGATGATGGAATGGTTGGGCAGCAGGTTTTTGCCGGAGAAGCCACCCGTTTGGCTTATATGACCGAGGAAGCCAAAGAAGGCCGGGATGCTTTTCTCGAAAAACGCAAACCGAATTTTGAAAAGAAATGGCTGCCTTAATGGAAAATTTCAGTAATAATATTATTGATATCAACTCCCTTCCACAATATGAAGACGTTGAATTTCAATCGATATCAGGAAAATACCTTTTGAAATCAAATATACAGACGGGGATTTTTATGGTGGTGGTACTGGTGATATGGGGCTTCTTTTTCTTTTACGGAGCCAATCCATATTCCCTCTGGCTTGCTTTATTTGCAATTCTGCTGTATTTCGCATTTCGTTTCTGGAATAATTATAAGCTTCAGCAAAATTACGGATATGCACTCAGAGATAAGGATATTCTCTATCGCCGGGGGTTTATGGTAAGTTCTACTACTGTGGTTCCGTTCAACAGGGTGCAGCATGTCTCTGTTTCCAGAGATGTGCTGGATAAGATGCTGGATCTGTCTTCAGTGCAGGTATTTACAGCAGGAGGCAGTGGAAGTGATATTGGAATTCCGGGGCTTAACCCGCAACTAGCTGTTCAGCTAAAGGATGCCCTTGCGGCTAAGCTTTCAGAAAATGGATCCTGAAGCATTTAGCGTTCCGCAACGCCAGTCGATTCTAGGAGTAGCGCTTATTTTTTCAACGACCCTTTACCGGTTTTTACGTGGATTCTGGGTATTAGGGGTTTATTTTATTCTGAGCAATCCTTCTTCAGCCACAATCCTAATGGTTTCATTGGGTTTAGTAGCGTTAGGGGTCCTGGCATTGGGATATAGCTGGTTGTATTACCGAAAATTTCTTTTTCATATCGATTACACAAATCAGGAATTTGTTTTGCAAAAAGGGGTTTTTTCTACTGAAGACATGGCTATTCCCTTTGATAAGATCCAACAGGTCTATTTAAAAAGATCCCTTTTACAGCGACTTATTAATGTATACAGCCTTGTTATAGAAACGGCGGGGAGCAAAGGGGACGAAGTAAATATCAAAGCCGTCACCAGGGAAGATGCCCAAAAATTATCCTCCATTTTAATTCAGGTAAAACAGGCACATCGCCCTCAGGAAGGTGGGGAGTATCTGGATTCTGAAGAAACTCCTTCTTCTGAGCACTCCAGATTATGGACCCATAAACTTGATTTTCTTACCCTTCTGAAGATCGGAATAAGTACTAACTACATCAGAGGTCTTGCCTTGGTTATTGCATTTTTTACCACAATATATAATGAGCTAAATTCATTTTTCAAGGATTATGCTGAAGAGGTGAGCGAATACTATAAGCAGGTACCGGCACCTACCGAATCCATTGGAGTTTTCCTGGTCCTGTTTTTTATTTTGCTCCTAATAAGCATTATTATTACAGTGGTGGAGGTATACCTGAAATACTATGGGTTGACCCTGGTCCAGACCCGGGAAAGCCTGGAATTGGAAATGGGATTAAAAACCAACACTAAAGTCTCCCTGAAACCACGGCGAGTGCAATTGATGCAGATAATTACAAATCCTGTTCAAAAGTATTTCAATTTATATGAAACCCGCATTGCCCTTGCCAGTAGTGAAAATGCCCTGCTCAAAAAAAAGATTCATATTCCCGGTTTAGGCAAGGATACGGTTGAAAAGGTGGCGTTGTTTTTATATGGAGATGTGGAAAGTAATTTTGAACAAATGTTTTCTCCACACAAGCTGATGTTAATAAGAAGGCTGTTTTTTGTTTTTTTACCAGTAGCCGTTAGTTTCCTGATCTTGCAGTGGTTTCCATATACCAGCCATGCCATTTGGACGGGACTGGCAATTGGCTTTACTATTATAGGAGGCATATATCAATACATTAGATTCAGGTCATTGAAATTGATTTTTTCAGCAGAGTTTCTTCAGAAAAAACAAGGGGTTTGGAATGAGCGGGAAGAAAGGTTCGAATTGTTCAAAATGCAGTCTGTAACGGTAAGTCAACCCTTTTGGTACAAGAAGAGGAACCTTATCAATATTGTTTTTCACACAGCAGGGGGAGATGTTTCATTTAAAGCAGTAAATAAGGACATTTTGCCATATATCAATTATATTTTGTACAAAGTAGAATCTACGAACAGGAAGTGGATGTAGTGCATATGAAAAACCTGGGGGGAAAGGCTTTCTGGACAAAGAATAAGTCATTGTAAATTAAAAAAAGTGGTCAGGGAAAAGAGCCGGGGCTGCTGCAATCGCCCATATCCGGTTAAGCCTTATGGATAAAATAAGATTCAGAACATGATGTGCCGCTCCTCTGGAGCTCTTATTAATATATTCCGATGATTCTATAAATTTGGCGCCTCGCTGAGGATGGATTTTAGCAGAAAACAATCGATTCAAATAAATAAAAATGTTGCCGGACAACAAAAATTAAATTGGTCATTCTGAAAATCTTTTACCTAATAACTTTAAAATAAGAAGCCACATACGCCCTAATAATTTTAGTGCATTCGTGGCTTATATAGGTATATACATTATTCCTTATCTCAATTTTGGAAACTTCTGCGGATTTGATTCGCGCATGATCTCGTATACTTTTTCGTAAATATCTTCAGCTGAAGGTTTAGAAAAATAATCGCCATCAGTTCCGTATGCCGGTCGGTGAGCTTTGGCGGCAAGAGTTTGCGGTTTACTGTCCAGATGTATATAAGCATTTTGTTCTTCTACAATTTTTTGCAGAATATAAGCTGATGCCCCTCCCGGAACGTCTTCGTCAATAACCAGTAATCGGTTGGTTTTTTCTATACTCTTTATGATGTCCTTACTAATATCAAAAGGCAGCAGGGACTGTATGTCTATAACTTCTGCATTAATACCTACATCCTCCAGTTCGTAGGCTGCTTCTTCTACCAGTCTCAAGGTTGAGCCGTAGGAGACCAGCGTAATATCTGTTCCTTCTTTAATGGTTTCAACCACCCCAAGAGGAGTTCTGAATTCTCCGATATTGGTAGGAAGTTTTTCTTTTAACCTATATCCATTAAGGCATTCTACTACCAGTGCAGGTTCATCTGCCTGTAGCAAGGTATTATAAAATCCGGCGGCTTTGGTCATATTACGGGGTACAAGAATATGCATTCCTCTTAAAAGATGCACCAGTGCCCCCATAGGTGATCCACTGTGCCAGATCCCTTCGAGTCTGTGGCCACGGGTTCTTACAATTAGCGGCGCTTTTTGTTTTCCTTTTGTTCGGTACTGTAAGGTCGAAAGGTCATCACTCATGATCTGTAAGGCATATAAAACGTAATCCAGATACTGGATCTCTGCAATAGGCCTTAAGCCTCGCATTGCCATTCCCAGGCCTTGTCCAAGAATAGTTGCTTCCCTTATGCCGGCATCTGCCACCCGCAGTTTTCCATATTTTTCCTGAAGACCTTCCAGTCCCTGGTTGACATCTCCAATTTCTCCGCTGTCTTCCCCGAAGATCAAAGTTTCCGGCCGGGTTTCAAAGATCTTGTCAAAATTGTTCCGAAGGATTATCCTTGCATCCACTTCCTGCGAATCTGAAGAATATGTAGGTTCTACAGCTTTCACCTGAAGGGCATTTTGATTTGATTCGCTGTAAAGGTTACTGCTGTATTCCGGTTGAGAATTCCGGGTGTATTCCTCAATCCAGTTGATCAGTTCTGTTTTGGCTTCACTTTCAGTACCAATTAAGAACCTGAGACTTTTTCTTGCTGCTACCAAAAGATCCTTTTTTAGCGGATCCTTAGTTTCTGAAACTTCTTTTTTTAAGGAAAGAATAGTTTCTTTGTTAGTAATATCCTCTGCTACTTTCTCGAGCAATGGGAGCAGTTCTTTTTGCTTAACCTTCATAGGATTGGCATAAGCTTCCCAGGCAGCTTTTTTACCATCGCGGACCAGCTTTTTTATATCCTTTTCCAATTCCTGTAATTCCTCTTCACTGGCAAAATTGTTCTCGATCACCCATTCCCGGAATTTTACATTACAATCAAACTCCCGTTCCCAGCTCAACCTTTCTTCATTTTTGTAGCGCTCGTGTGATCCTGAGGTGGAGTGGCCCTGAGGTTGAGTAAGTTCTTTAACATGTATAAGGACCGGGGAATGACTTTTACGTGCAATTTTAGAAGCTTTTTCATAAGCTTCAACAAGGGCTACATAATCCCAGCCATTAACAATAATTATTTCGTATCCTTTATTTTCGTCATCTCGTTGAAAGCCTTTCAGGATCTCACTAATGTTTTCTTTTGTGGTCTGATATTTTGCGTGGACAGAAATTCCGTATTCATCATCCCATACACTCATTACCATAGGTACTTGAAGCACCCCGGCTGCGTTTATGGTTTCCCAGAAATGTCCTTCACTGGTACTTGCATTACCTATAGTTCCCCATGCAATTTCATTTCCTTTATCTGAAAACCTGGCAGCATCTATTCCTTCTACATTCCTATATATCTTGGAGGCCTGGGCCAGACCTAAAAGCCTTGGCATTTGTCCTGCGGTAGGAGAAATATCTGCACTGGAGTTCTTTTGTTCCATCAAATTTTTCCAGGTTCCATCCTCCTTTAAGCTATGGGTAGCAAAATGCCCGCCCATTTGTCTTCCTGCAGACATTGGTTCTTCCTCAATAGAGGTATTGGCATATAATCCTGCAAAGAACTGTTCAATATTAAGAGCGCCAATGGCCATCATTAAAGTTTGATCGCGGTAATATCCGGAACGAAAATCTCCATTTTTGAAGACTTTTGCCATGGCAAGTTGCGGTAGTTCCTTTCCATCACCAAAGATCCCGAATTTTGCTTTTCCTGTTAGCACTTCTCTTCTTCCCAAAAGACTACATTCCCTACTGGTAACGGCGATTTTATAATCATCAATAACCTGGATTTTGAAATCTTCAAAAGAAATGGACTCTTTGGTAGGTGTGTTGCTGTGCATTTATTTTTGTTTTGAATCTCACAAATGTAACGAAATCTAATGTTAAAAACAATTCAATATTTGGTTGTTAAAATTTTATATTATTAGATAATCGGGTATTAAATTGTGATATTCACAAAAATAATATGTTATACCGTTATTTAGTAAGAATAATGTAATTGGCTCACGTTTTTATCCTTAAATTTATCAGCTTAACTAAATACTTATAAATATTTTCTAATACCATTCCCGGGTAAATAACTTTAAGAGTGTACTTAAATCCAGGGTTACAATAAAACGTATTTTTTGATCGTAATTATCCTGCGCAATTTCCCAGCCTAAGTTGGAATATACAGGGAAAAAAATTTCAAAATAATCCTGTACTAAACTTGCCCGGATTCCGGAATCGTAAACCAATTTTGCAGTAGCTCCATGGTTCTTTACCAAACCAGCATCCCCATAGGCGAAGATCCATTTATATATATTGGTACTTGCATTAACTGTGGTAAGCCATTGATTTGCAAACCCGGGTTCCAGCTGAGATTTAAAACCTCCTTCTGCCGGAATAAGTTGCTGGCTGAAGAGTCCGCTTCCCTGGCTTCTTCCGTAGTAATTGTAATCAAATAAATAATCTGTAGGTCTATCCAGGGCAAAACTGAAATAATCGTTATCTTTTTCTTCGTTGTAAAGAAAAGTTCCTGCGAACAGGCGTAAATTGATTTGTTGGTTATTCCTGAACAATTTACGGTATTCCATTTCCAGTGAGACTTTACTGAAGTTCTTTGCAAGTTCATAATCCAAACCACCCGCTATGTAATCTACCAGATTGGTGTCGCTATAATTATAGCTTACATTAAATACATTGTAATTTGGCTGGTCAATGGGAAAAAGGGGATCCATATCCCGCTGTACATTTACATTTCGAAGGGTTAAGCTTTGGCGTTCATTATCCCTCAGGTATGGATTCCGGAAATAAAATCCAAGATAAGGAGTGAATTTCTCGTAAAAGAGGTCGTACCCATAGGAAAAGCGAACTCCGCCAATCCCATATCGCAAGGCAAATAAATTATCATCGTCAAAATAATGAGTATTACTTACAGAAGCCGAACCAACCACAGTCTTACTTGTAAAACCATATTTGGGTGCCAGTTTAAAATCCAGGTTTCTGTTTAGAATAGTTTTGTTATACAATTTTGGGCCTACAGCCAAGCCATCATAAAGATTGAAAGTTGCTTCGGGCATAAAAAACAACTGGGAATAACGCGGATCTTCCACATCCTGAAGCAACCTGAACTGAACCGGTTTATCAAGAAAAGAAGTAATTCCTTTATAGTTATCCCGTTGGTTAATTTCAGGAATCTTACCTTCATAATTTAATGCCAGACGATCAACACCTTTTCTAGGAATAGTAATGGTGGGATCTTCTTGTGTGTCTTCAACCCAGGTCTTGAAAACTATTTGGTTATCTCTCAGGCCGTAAAGAGATACCGGCATGTTATTGTCTTTTTTGTTTTTGATCGTTACCCGCAGGGAATCTTTTGATTTTTTAACCTTCTGGATTTTAAAATCCATCTTCCCACTGCTGGCAACATAATCATCAAAAAACCAGGAGAGATCTTTTTCAGAGTTTTTCTCTAATACATTTTGAAAATCTTCTGCACTGGTGATCTTGAGTTTGTTTTCCTGATAAAATTCTTTAATTGACCTTTCAACAGCATCATTATCTACAAAATCTTCGACATATTTTAATCCTGTACCGGCCTTATAAGCATTAGCAATGTTTTCATTGAATTTCACCAGCGAATCCTGGGCAGTGGTAAGGGGCTGGTCAATGTTCAACCGAGCCATATGCAGATACAGGAAAGGATACTGATCATTAAATTCAAGACTGGCAGCGTGAAACCATCTAATTCCAATAATGTTGCTTAGACTGCCAAGAATTTTCATATCCGGATAATTTTCATCTACATAATCCATCATCAATGAAATATGAATAGCATCATAAGCCCATTTTTCTTCCCGGGGATTCAAGAAAACTGAATTTTTTAAATAGTGGTCAGTAATGGTTTTAAGTTGCTTGATATCATATGCGAAACCATCTGGAAAGGGTCTTAAAAATTGAGGCAATTGGTTTAGACCATAAACCGGGTTATTAAGATGCTCTTCCTCGGTGATCAACATTTTTTTGTGTGGGTAAGTCCCAAGCCTGGTCTCCAAAAATTTCAGAATCCTATTAAGAATAATTCCCTTTATTCCCAGGATCAATCCATCATCTTTAATATTGGTTACTACTTCTACCGAATTTACTTCCAAAGATTCCAATCTATAAGTCCTGGAAAGGTATAACTGAGAATTCACCTGATCTGTTCCCGAGAGATAGTTTGTTTTAAAACCATTCTCAGTTCTCATCTCATCATGATTAAGGTTTGAACTAATATAATAAGAAGGGCGGGTAGTAAGTTTAAGAGTAATATTGGAGGGAACTGTATACTGGTTGGCCAGATTCTTATTGCTGTATATTTGCCATCCTTCGTCATAAACCCCCGGATTTATATACCAATATTTTAATTTAAAATTTCCCAGATCATCATAACCATACCTGGTGAATTTATCTGAAGGGATCTTAACCTGATACAACAAATTCAAATAAACCTTATCCCCGGGAGTCAAAGGTTCTTTTAATTCAACCCTAACAAGGTCTGGAGAACTATCGGGCCTGTTCCAGGTAAAACCCTGGACGTTTTTATCTGTAATACTATAAATTTTGGTTGATCCTCTTTCTTCTTCTTTTGCAAAATGAAATCGTCTTAAATAATCTTCAGCAAATCTTTTTGCAAGGGGAGTGGATTTATCTTTAAAACTGTTTGCCCAATCATTGAGGAAAATCTCGTGCAAGGTATCATTACTGGTATTTTCATATACAAGTTCCTGCTGAATATTCATCGTCCTCGTGGAATCGTTAAGAACAGCAGTAATATCTATAGTTGTTTGGCCATAGCTCAGGCCAAATCCCCAAACCCCCAGAAAAACAAGCAGATATTCTTTTATATTCAATTTGCTATTAAATTATAAATTAAAGCGGGGTGTATGCCGAAGATCTGAAAGTTGTAAGATTAGAAATTCGGACTGAGATTGTATTCATCATAAAACTTATCCAGAATTTCTATTACTTCATCCTCTGTATCTACAACATGGAGTAGATCAATGTCCCCGTCACTTATATTCTGAAAAGAATCTAAAAGAGTTGATCTTACCCAATCAATCATACCTCCCCAAAAATCTGACCCCACAAGAATAATTGGGAATTTATCGATCTTATTAGTTTGAATCAATGTAATTGCCTCAAACAGTTCATCCAGAGTACCGAACCCTCCTGGCATAACTACAAACCCCTGAGAATATTTTACAAACATAACTTTTCTCACAAAGAAATAATCAAAGTCAAGACTTTTATCCCTATCAATATAAGGGTTGTCGTGCTGTTCAAATGGGAGGTCAATATTAAGCCCCACAGAAGTTCCTCCTGCTAGATGGGCTCCTTTATTACCGGCTTCCATTATTCCCGGCCCTCCGCCTGTTATAACTCCGTATCCGTGGTCAACTATTTTTTGAGCAATTCTTTCAGTTAATTTATAATACTTGTGATCAGGTTTTGTCCTTGCCGATCCGAAGATAGAAACGCAGGGGCCTATTTGGCTCAGCTTTTCATAGCCTTTTACAAATTCGCCCATGATCTTAAAAATAGCCCAGGAATCATTTGTTTTAATTTCATTCCAGGCTTTATTTCCTTGTTTTGCTCTCATTCTTCAAGTATAAATAAACAGTATAAATCAATGTAGTTCTTTTTTAAGATAAGATGCGGTAAAACTTTTCGGGTGTTTAGCCACCACTTCTGGAGTACCGTAGACAATTACTTCTCCTCCATTTTTTCCGCCTTCGTATCCTATGTCAATAATATGATCGGCCATTTTGATCACATCCATATTGTGTTCTATAATAAGAACGGTATTCCCTTTGTTGGCCAGTTCATTTAATACATCCATCAATACCCTTATATCTTCAAAATGTAATCCTGTAGTGGGTTCATCGAGAATATAAAAAGTATTACCGGTGTCCCTTTTAGAAAGTTCTGTTGCCAGTTTTATCCTTTGAGCCTCTCCACCAGATAGGGTAGTACTTTGCTGGCCTAAGGTAATGTATCCAAGGCCAACATCCTGAATAGTTTTAAGTTTTCGGTAAATTTTGGGTATGAGTTCAAAGAAAACAGTAGATTCATTTATGGTCATTTCCAGAACGTCAGAAATGGATTTTCCTTTATATCTAATTTCCAGTGTTTCCCTGTTGAAACGTTTTCCCTGGCAGGTTTCACATTCAACATAAACATCAGGAAGAAAGTTCATTTCAATAACTCTTAATCCTCCACCTTTACAAGTCTCACATCTTCCGCCTTTCACATTAAAGCTAAATCGTCCCGGTTTGTACCCGCGAATTAACGACTCCGGGGTCTTGGCAAAAAGGTTACGTATTTCAGAAAATACCCCGGTATAGGTAGCCGGATTTGACCGCGGCGTTCTTCCAATAGGGGTTTGGTTGATGTCAATGACCTTATCTATGTAGTCTAGACCTGTAATGCCTGTGTACGGCATAGGTATTTTTACTCCATTAAAATAGTGGGCATTCATGATAGGATATAGCGTCTCATTAATAAGCGTGGACTTTCCGCTTCCTGAGACTCCGGTTACCGCTATCATTTTTCCCAGCGGGATCTTTATGGAAACGTTTTTTAAATTATTGCCGGTTGCACCTTTCAGAATAATATTCTTCCCGTTTCCTTTCCTTCTCTTTTTTGGAACTTCGATTTCCTTGGTTCCATTTAAATAAGAGGCAGTAATGGTGTCGTGTTTTTTGATCTGGTCCGGGGTTCCCTGGCTTATGATCTCTCCGCCAAATTTACCCGCCCTGGGCCCTATATCAATCACATGGTCTGCACGTTCTATCATGTCCTTATCGTGCTCTACCACTATTATGGAGTTCCCAAGATCCCGGAGAGCCAGCAAAGAGTTTATTAATTTATCATTATCTCTCTGATGCAAACCTATACTGGGTTCATCCAGAATGTAGAGAACACCTACCAGCTGCGAACCAATTTGGGTAGCAAGGCGAATACGTTGGGCTTCACCTCCTGAGAGAGACTTTGAACTTCGGTTAAGGGATAAATAGGTGAGTCCCACATCTACAAGAAACTGAAGACGGGTTTGTATCTCTTTTATTATTTCTGCAGCGATTAAAAGTTGTTTTTCTGAAAGATGATCTTCTAGCACAGCAAACCAGGAGGCAAGATCGGTAATATCTTTATTGGCAAGGTCAGCAATATTTAATTCGTTGATCTTAAAATACAGAGATTCTTTGGTCAATCGTGTGCCGTGGCATTCAGGACACACAATTTTATCCATATATTCTTTAGCCCATCTTCTAAGCGATGTAGAATCATTATTGTTGAAAGTGGTTTCTATGAATGTGGCCACTCCCTCAAAATCTATTTTAAACTCGCGGGTGATCCCCAGGGATTTTGATTCTTTAGTAAATTTTTCCTTTCCACCAAACAGGATCATATCCATAGCGGGTTGTGGAATTTTTTCTACCGGGTCATTCAGTTTAAAATCAAAACGTTCAGCAATTAGTTCCAGTTGAGAAAAAACCCAGTTCTTTTTCTGAGGGCCGTGAGGTGCTAAGGCACCATTTTTTATGGTCTTTGACCTGTCGGGGATAAGCTTGTCAACATTAACTTTGTGCAAAGTACCAATACCATTACAGGTAGGGCAGGCGCCTTTTGGCGAATTAAAGGAAAAATTATTGGGTTCGGGATTTGGATAAGAAATTCCGGTGGTTGGGCACATGAGATTTCTGCTGAAATACCTAATATCACCTGTTTCCTGTTCCAGGACCATAAGTACATCGTCCCCATGGTACATTGCTGTTTTTATACTTTCTGAAAGCCGTTTTTGGGCTTCTGCATTTTCATCAATTTTAAGCCTGTCAACAACAATTTCGATCTCGTGGACTTTATATCGGTCCAGCTTCATACCCTTAACCAGATCCCGTACTTCGCCATCTGCCCGAACTTTTAGAAATCCCTGTTTTGAAATTTGTTCAAAAAGTTCCCTGTAATGTCCTTTTCGAGACCGCACTACAGGAGCAAGAATACTGATTTTCTTATCCTTAAAATTCTCCACGATAAGCTCTTTGATCTGCTCATCATTATAGCTCACCATTTTTTCTCCGGTGTTAAAGCTATAAGCATCTGCGGCGCGGGCGAATAACAGCCTAAGGAAATCGTATATTTCAGTTATTGTACCAACGGTACTGCGCGGATTTTTGCTGGTTGTTTTTTGCTCAATGGCAATGACCGGAGACAATCCTTCGATTTTATCGACATCAGGACGCTCGAGACCACCTAAAAACTGACGGGCGTAAGCGGAAAATGTTTCGATATAACGACGCTGACCTTCTGCGTAAATTGTATCAAAGGCAAGAGAAGATTTTCCCGACCCCGATAAACCTGTAATTACAACTAATTTTTCCCGGGGAATGGAAACATCTATATTTTTTAAATTATGTACTCTGGCCCCTAAAACCTCAATGTTTTCTTCCTCTTTAGCCATATTTTTATTCAAGGGGGCAAAGGTACTTAAACTGTTGCTAACTAAAAAGAAAGGCTTTACCTATAGGTGTTAATTTATGATAAAAATGCTTTTTTACACGATGAAAAATTATTTTTTTGCCGTTTAAGTTAACTTTAATAGGAAATTATAATTTACTCCTAAAGTTTAGAGAAGCTTCCTTCTGACTTCCAGAAATCATATATCTTTAAATATTATTTTTCCCCCCAGAATTTTTGCGCCTACCCCCAAGAGGACAAAAATTTTTTATTATTCCCCCACCTGTTTAAACCCAATTTTCATGTCCGAAAGGACATTAATGATTTACCCCGGTTGTATTTAATGCCTTTAAGGATGAATAATTGTGTGTTGTCCCAATCACATTTATATTTCCCCTTAGGCATAGTTGCTAACAGTTTAAAAAACTAAATAAGGGATGAACACTGAGAAAAAACAATTGCTACTTATCAGCACCGATCCGGGATTTATTGCTGAAATTAAAGAAGGTTTAAGTTTAACTTTTGAGATCAATATTGTGAATTCCATGCACTCGGGTTTTCACACCGCTCTTAACCTGTTGCCGGACATTATATTAATTGATCAAACATCATTAAGTTTTAGAAGTCTTAAAAACCTGTCAAATTTTAAATCCACTCATTTTTTAAACAAATGCTGGCTTACGATGTACGCCGAAGATTCTTCGAGAAATGAAATTGAAAAATCTTTTAAACCAACCCTGGACGAAGTTTTTTATTCCTCAATTACTCCCGTAGTATTATGCTCTAAAATTATCAACAGGGTGTGTTCTAATTCAACCTTGACCAATTACTGGAAAGATTCATTTTTAGGATTATTTAATCTTCTTTCCAATCCGGTAGTGCTGTTACAACAGGAATCTGTAATTTCTATGAATGACGCTTTTAAACAGATATTTAAAGTAGAGCAGGCCGAAGGGGTAAAACTCACAGATTTTGTTAAGTGTGAGAATAAAGCCAAAGTCAAAGAAAGCCTTAGGAGTTTTGCCCGGGGTAAACATATGAAAGCTGTGACTAAGACAGCACTGCGTTTAAACAACGATAAAGTAAGGAATGCCAAGATCAGTTTTTCCAAATTAGATAAAATGATCAATGGTCAATATATCATGATGATACATTTTTTTGACGAAGAAGAGTTAGTTACAGATACTATAGGCAGCAATGCCGTTTCTGTTGAGAATTGTTTTGAAGAAAACACCAAGTTGACCCAGTACAATTTTACAAAAAGGGAGAAAGAGATCATACAATTATTATGTAAAGGATATAAGACAAAAGAGATTTCAGAAACCTTATTCATATCCCCTAAAACTATTGAAAAACATCGTGCAAATATTATTAAAAGAACCAATTCAGAAACCATACTTGAAAGTATAATTTATGCAATTAATCACAATTTAATAGACCTAAAAGTGGCGTAGGGATGGGCTTTATGGATTTATAGGGGAAAACCCCTATAGGTTTGGATCAGCTTTGAATTTATATTTACACCATCATTTTTACCCCCACATGAATTTGATTTTTTATATAGGATATCCCATATTTTAGTTACCGGTAAATTACCCATAAGGGTGCTTACATATATTTATTAACCATTCTAAATAATTATTAATTTAAAACAATTAACAAATGAAAAAGTTTAAACTTTCCATTGCCAGTTTGGCAGTGTTTGCGATGATCTTTACCTCTTGTAGTAAAGATGAAGTGGGACCAGACTTAGATTCTGATAAGGTAGCCTTATCTTTTGGTGCTATTGTAAATGACCTTGTAACCAACAGGGCACAAACCAAACAAGCTATAGGTGATATACCTGCTTGTTCTAGTGATGATCCTGCTTACGTATCTGTTGTTCTTTCCAGAGATGGTGTGGATATCGTAGGGTCTGATGATGATCCGTTTGAAATTGATCTGGTAAACGGCCAGGTATTTACTGAAGAAGTTGAAGAACTTCAATTAACTGCTGATATGTACTCTCTTGATCATTTTGCAGTATATAATGCTGATGATGAAGTGATCTGGGTTGCCCCCAGAGCAGGAAGTGAACTTGCAGGCTGGATTAACAACCCTTTACCACTTGCCATAGATCTTCAGAATGGAGTTAAAAAATACGTTGAAGTACCGGTATTATGTTTTGACAACAGAAATGTCAATGAGTATGGGTATTTGTTCTTTGAATTAGATGCAACAGAAGCTGTTGAATTCTGCTTCTTTGCTAACTATTGTCCTCCAAATGGACGTCACTATACCGCTAATTACAGCGTAAGTATCTGGCAGGGAACGGATGCAACCGGAACACCACTTTACACAGATCATATGGCTGAAACAGGACAGTATGACAATGGGGATTATTTTGCAGATCCTACCTGTTTTGCATTGCCGAGCAATGATGATGTAAATGAGGAATATTTATACTATGAAGTAACCTTATTAGACTGGCCAAATAACTATGGTTCTGTTACTACAACTGTAGCCTATGGTACGCTAAGCATGCAGGACATCATGAACAATTTTGATGGAGCAAACAATGTGGATTACCAACATTTAAGATTTGGATGTGATGGTGATGGTGGAATTCCTATTGGAAGTGGACCAGGTGAGGGTACTCCAGGTGATGGAAATGGTGGAACCCCAGGTGATGGAAATGGTGACGGTGACGGTGACGGTGACGGTGATGGTGACGGTGACGGTGATGATAACTGTGAAACAGCCTTTATGTTTGGAGAAGATTCTTTCAGGGAGCTTGGAATAGGTAATCGCTGGGGATGGGCTACTGAATATACTGGAGGTACTACCGGAACCTTTACACATACATTATATGCAGCTGCCGGTAATAACAATACTGACAATGGTTATGTAGCAGGTACTGTAACAGTAACTGTAAACGGAGATGATGTAAACGTGTCTATTGACCCTGCAGATGGCATTTCTTTAAATGAAGTCCATGTTTATCTTGAGGATGCGGCTCCTACCACAACAGCACCAGGACAGTATGGAAATACTGATGAAGATCCTAATGCTTCCGGAGAATCTTATGATTACACTTATAGTGGAGATGGAGATTTCTGGATAATTGTTCACGCTGTTACTTGTGAATAAATAAACTTAAACAATCTGTCCGGGAGTTTCTTCCGGGCAGATTTTTTTCTTTAAAAAACTCTTGTACTTATAAATGTCCTGATTTGGGTGGTGAAACTTTTTCATCAAACTCCCACAGGGATAACTATGTACTAATAACTCAATCATAGAAGAAGAATTTTTATATGATCAAAAACTATTTTCACAATGAAAAATTTAAAATCCTCCTTAAGCTTTATAGCAATAATTGCTTTGCTTTTTACTTCTTGTAGTAAAGAAAATGACGGTTTGGATAGTCCAGACGCAGATAAGGTCAATTTGACCTTTGGAGCTATTGTCAATGACCTTGTCACCAACAGATCTGCAGAAAAACAATCTATTGGTGATATACCAGAATGTTCCAGTGACACACCTGCCTTTGTTGAGGTGGTAGTAAGCCAGAATGGAACCAACCAGGTGGGATCTTTAACTAACCCTTTCCGGATTGATCTTGTATCTGGACAAATATTCACAGAAGAAGTTGATGAGCTTGAGTTAGTTCCGGGTAATTACACGCTGGACCATTTTACAGTGCACAATTCAGCCGGGGATATTATTTGGGTAGCACCTAAATCTAACAGTGACCTTGCAGGTTTTGTAGAGAGTGCATTACCATTAAATATTGACCTTAATGCCGGTGTTAAGAAGTATGTCGACGTTTCGGTATTATGTTTTGATAACAGAAATGTTAATGAATACGGTTATATATTCTTTGAACTTGACACAACTCAGGCAATAGAATTCTGTGTTTTCGGAAACTTCTGTCCTCCATCTGGTCGCCACTACCCTGCTTCATATAGCGTTAGCGTATGGTATGGTACAAGTGCTGCCGGAACTCCATTATATACTGAAGTGTCAAATGTAACAGGTACTTATGACAACGGAGATTTCTATGCTGATCCGTTATGTTTCGCTTTGCCAGATCTTGATGGCCTGGATGAATACTATTTTGAAATCACTTTACAATCAAATTCTGAGTATGGAGAGGTTGAAGAAACTGTAATTCGAAGAGGGGTTATTAATGATGATGAGGTGAGAAACTTCTTTGATGGTGAAAACAATCTTGATTACTACCATTTCAGACAAGGTTGTGATGGGGTAGATTCTCCACCGATCTTGCAAAATCCTGAAGTACAGGCAGAGTATTATAAAACCTGTTTGTATCCTATAAATGGTTCGGGGGCGATAGCTTTGGCTTATTTTGAGCTGCAGAATAATGTTTTGAGCACCACCGTATTGGCTTCAGGAATGGAACCAAACAGGGAACATCCACAGCATATCCATGGATTTACCGATGGAACTGATGCTGTATGTCCTCCTGCTTCAGCCGACACCGATGGTGATGGCCTAATTAGTTTGGCAGAAGGAGTGCCGTTCTATGGCGGAGTTTTATTGGCATTGGAAGATGAAGCCGGAAATTATCCTACAGCCGATTCACATGGGAATTATATGTTCCAAAGATCATTTAATGTAGGTTCCTTGTCTTTACCTAACCTTGAAAGGACTGCAGTGGTAGCCCACGGGCTCACAGTAGGAGGGGAGTATGAAGCAACCCTGCCTGTAGCCTGCGGTGAAGTTGCAAAAATTGATTAATTAAAATCAATAAAAAGGCTGAAGAATAATCTTCAGCCTTTTTATTGATTTTGATTTACCCTACTAACCAATATTTTTAATTTAATACTAAAATTATGAGAAATTTTAAAAGGTACTTAAGTTTTGTAGCAGTTTTCGCTATGCTTTTTACCTCCTGTTCAAAAGAAGAATCCGGAGTAAATGTTGATTCTGAAAAAGCAACATTGACTTTTGGAGCAATAGTAAATGATTTAGTAACTAACAGATCTGCAGATAAACAATCTGAAGGTGACATTCCTGATTGTTCAAATGATACTCCCACTTATATTGAGATAGTTCTCATGCAGGGGGATGAATACATTTTAGGAACTACAGAAGATCCTTATCAGGTAGATTTAGCTGCGGGAGAAGTTTTCACCGTGGAAGATGAAAATCTGGAATTAGTCGCGGGCAATTATTCCCTGGTTCATTTTTCTGTTTACAATAATGATGATGAGCTCATTTGGATTGCACCAAGAGCAGGAAGTGATCTGGCGGGATATATGGACCGCACCCTGCCAATGGCAATCGATCTAAATGCAGGAGTTAAAAAATATGTTGATGTTCCGGTATTGTGTTTCGATAATAGAGAAATTAATCAATATGGTTATTTATTCTTTGAAGTAAATACTAATACAGCCATACAGTACTGCTTTTTCGCAAATTACTGTGCTGATGACGGAAGACATTACTCCGCCGCTTACACTGTTAGTATTTGGGCCGGTAATGATTCTACAGGAACACCACTTTATTTAGATGTGGCAAACAATACAGGACAGTATAGCAACGGAGATTATTTTGCTACTCCATTATGTTTTGCTCTTCCAGACAATGAAGGTGATCTGAATGAGGATTACTTATATTATGAGGTAACACTTAGCGACTGGGATGGGGTATATGGAGATGTAGATCCTATGGTTATGAGTGGTACCCTTAGTAAGCAGGATATCATGGATACCTGGGAAGGTGATGATGACAGCAACTATAATCACTTAAGATTTGGCTGCGCGGCAGATGATGACAATGGTAATGGAGGTGGTGCTGTAGATTCTGATGGAGATGGCATCCCGGATACTGAGGATGAGTGTCCTAATGAAGCCGGTCCAGCATCTAATAATGGATGTCCTGAAACTACACCGGTAGATTCTGATGGAGATGGCATTCCGGATACTGAGGATGAGTGTCCTGATGAAGCCGGTCCAGCATCTAATAATGGATGTCCTGAAACTACCCCGGTAGATTCTGATGGAGATGGGATCCCTGATACTGAAGATGAATGTCCTAACGAGGCAGGTCCTGCATCTAATAATGGATGTCCCGAAACTACGCCAGTAGATTCTGATGGAGATGGCATTCCGGATACTGAAGATGCATGTCCAAATGAAGCCGGTCCTGCATCCAATAATGGATGCCCTGTAGATACAGATGATTGTATTGACGAAAGTGGTAATGTGGTTACATTTGAGGAAACCGTGGACATCTCTGGTTTCCCCGTAGGTATTGATCCATTCTATCCTTTATTTTTAAATGGAGAAGAAGTAGGAACTATTACTTTTGATCTTACTGTTGGTGATAATTTGGTAGTGAGGGTTGACATGTTTGACGGTTCAGAAGAAAATCAATTTAGGGATTATACTGTCACTACCGCTGAACTAACCTTATCCAATATTGATGACGATCCTCTCTGTGTATCTAATATAAATGCAAATGAATTTGCTATAACCTGGGATAGAGAGAACGATACAGATCTTAATTATCCTTTAGAAGTTAGTTTCCGGGCTAACGTTATAATAACAACGGAATAAAAATTGAAGAAAATAGATCACTTTGCAGATCTCGGAGGGTCACTGATGGCTCAGGTTTGCAAAGTTGTCTATTATATATACAAATATATTCTAAAGTTGTTAATGATCAAAACGGAATGGACACATAACCCTGGCAGGCGATTGTTGCATAACCCTTTTAACCTGGGGACTACGAATACGATCACCTGGATTTAGAAATATTAATATTATGGGTTCAGGATGCAGACTGTTAATTTACCAATTGCAGATGGAAAAATTGTGTAAAATAGGTACTATAAATTAGCTGCAATAGAAAAATCTTAGCGATTGGTCAACCGGGGGGATGACCAATTTGCCGAGGAGGCTGTCCGGAGAAATCCGGGCAGTTTTTTTATTTAAACGTTAATGATATGTTAATATTTTATCAATTTATTTATGTGAGTTGAGCTTCCAAATGTGAAAAGTTAAAATTTTAATTCCTTTTCCTCTTATGAGGATTAAGTTTTTGAATAAAGGTTTTCATTTTTAAATAACACATAGTTATACATAAAATTTTGTCTTTTATGTTATAAAGGATAAGAGATAACTCCTGAAGATTCTTGTGATGCTTCTTTGAAATAAAGATCGGGTTGTTAATTTTTTTTGGAATGGACTTTGAATTACTTCAAATCGTTTAACTAAATTTTAACCTGGAACAGAAAGAAAAATAAACTGTTCCTTAAAAATCTCACCCTAACTAATGAGAAGAATCGCATTATTTTGTTTTCTACCGACATTAGCTCTTGTGTCTTGTAGTAAAGATCTAACCCCTGATCAGGAAGAGCAATTAATCACCAATGAAACACAGGCAAACGTTGAGGTAGCTTACCCGGGAGAAACAGGGAAAGTTTCCGAATATTATTATGCTGGCCAACAAATTTCAGTCGAGGAAATTAACGGAGATTATATTTATGAGGGCGATATCATGCTACCACCCGACATGCTTTCTTTGGATCCCGTGAAACTTGTATACGAGCAAGGAGAAACCCCCTCTAATAAAAGCGTAGGAAGAACTTCTGGCAGATGGCCAAATAATACCGTTTATTATAGTATTGACAGCAACCTTGCTTCCAAAGAACGTGTTACAGATGCTATTAAGCACTGGGAAGCCAATACCAGTCTTAATTTTGTTCAAAGAAGCTCACAGTCCAACTATATCTATTTTACTTCAGGATCAGGCTGTTCTTCCTATATAGGAATGATTGGAGGTAAGCAGAACATTACTCTTGCTACCAATTGTACAACAGGAAGTACCATCCATGAAATTGGCCATGCCGTTGGTCTATGGCATGAGCAATCCCGCGCCGATAGGGATAATCATATAAAGATCAATTATGAAAATATTCAAACTGGTATGGAGCATAACTTTAAAACCTATAAGGAAAGCGGTTATGATGGTAAAGAATTCACCAGTTATTTAGATTTCGGTTCTATAATGATGTATGGTCCCTATACTTTTTCAAAAAATGGTAACGCAACCATAGTAAAGGCGAATGGGAGTAACTATTCCGTTCAGCGCACATCGCTTTCTACAGGGGATACACAAGGTATAAATAGTATGTATCCCAGTGATACAACCACAAGCCCTACATATATCAATGGAGAGTATTATACTCTTTATGGACTTACCGTTCTTAGATACTATGACAACTGGTATTACAGCGGACCTTATGGAATGAAACAAGTTGTTCTCCAAGGAACGGTGTGGTATTACGCATAATCGCCTTTTATAGTAAAATAATAGTTAAGGTCCAGCTTAAGAGCTGGACCTTTTTCATTTTAAAAGAGAAGGACACGGTGAGTTGTTGTGGAATGGGTGGGGGAAATCGGAATAATAAATCACACTTACTGTGAAATATTTCTACACAATTTATTTTATAATTTTTATTATAAATTTATGGTAAATAAATTTTTTAAATAAGTTGAATTTTGGACATAAATAGGTGCTTTCCCCCAATGTTATAGTTGTTCTGGACCAGACGATAATTGTAATACCACATTTCCCGCAGCAATTTTTTTTAGCCTCTGGGTTTTTTAGATGTATTTTGGGTAAAGGAAATTTAATCTAATTCTACAGTCTTGGAATTCTTTCCAGTGCAAACCTTTCCAGATCCTTAAAGAATATTTTGAACTCATTTTCAAATTCAGGATAAAACATTTTTAGCTCGTGAACAGCAAGATCCATTTTCGACTTGTTCCCCGTTCGTTGATCCATTTGCATTAGAATTTTACCAATGCCTTCTATAGTTGCATAATCCAATAACCAATTATCGCGGATCATATAGGGTAGAAACTGCTGTACCTTCAAAGGAAGTACTTTATAATTTTTATTCAGCGAATTATAGAAGTTTTGCACATATTGATCTAAAGGAATGGCAGAATAATCTTTCCAGTTGGCTGCAAGATAATGGTCATATAATATATCAACAATAACAGTGCTGTAATGGCTGTAGACGGGAAAAAGACGACGCACACTTTTTCTCACTACGGAGTGCGTATCTGTAAAAGTATCTATAGCACGATGCAGAATGATACCTTCTTGTATTTTAGGAGGAAAGGAAAGATATTTTTTTCCTTTGACAGAATCGGCAATGAAATTTCCTATTTGTAATTCTTCATCATCACCGGAAAGATAGATATGGGCTAAAAAATTCATTTTCCCAAGTTACTAATTATAAGGGACCATCACTTTTATTTCCTATAAATTTTGGTAGGCTGTTGCATAGGCTTGTATATTTGTATTTTTTATGATGAATATAATAGATTTTATAGTGATTATTAAAACGAGCAACCATAAAAAATCAGCAACCTCCTTTGTCTATTAGGAGGATGAACATTAAAAAATTTATACATAATAAAATAATACATGAGTTTAATAAAATCTATTTCAGGAATACGTGGAACAATAGGAGGTAAGCCCGGAGATAACCTTACACCTATAGATACCGTTAAATTTGCAGCAGCTTATGGCACCTGGTTAAAAAATGAATATCCCGGTAAAAATTTGAAGGTGGTGATAGGAAGGGATGCAAGAATTTCCGGAGCAATGGTTCAAAATTTAGTAATGAACACGCTTATAGGCATGGGAATAGACATTGTAGATGTAGGTCTCTCTACCACCCCCACCGTTGAGGTTGCTGTTACAATGGAAAATGCAGATGGAGGAATTGTTATTACCGCAAGTCATAACCCTAAACAGTGGAATGCTTTGAAGTTACTTAACCATAAAGGAGAGTTCCTAAACGGGGAAGAAGGAGAGAAAATATTAAAAAGTGCAGATAAGGAAAATTTCCAATTTTCTGATGTGGATGATCTTGGAAGAATTACCATCGTGGAAGATTATATTGAACTGCATATAGAGGAAGTACTGAAACTTCGGCTTGTAGATCTAAATTTGGTTGCCAAATCTAAGTTTAAGGTGGTGGTAGATGCAGTAAATTCAACAGGTGGATTGGCAATTCCTGCGTTACTGGAAAGAATGGGCGTGGAGGTTGTGAAATTGCATTGTGACCCAAATGGACATTTCCCTCATAATCCGGAGCCTTTAAAAGAACATTTGGGAGATATTATGGAATTGGTGGTCAAGGAAAAAGCCCACTTGGGAATTGTTGTAGACCCAGATGTAGATCGCTTGGCAATAATAGACGAAAAAGGTCAAATGTTTGGTGAAGAATACACATTAGTGGCATGTGCAGATTTTGTTCTTGGTAAGACTCCGGGATCAACAGTGAGCAATCTTTCCTCCTCCAGGGCCTTAAAAGATCTTACTAATGGTTATGGCCAACAATACTACGCTAGTGCGGTAGGGGAAGTCAATGTTGTACAGCTTATGAAAGATCGTGATGCGATAATAGGGGGAGAAGGTAATGGTGGAATTATATATCCTGAAGCACATTATGGCAGGGACAGCCTTGTAGGTGTAGCCTTATTTCTCACCTACCTCGCAGAGCGCAAAGAACCAGTTTCAGTTCTTAAAGAAGGTTACCCGACATATTTTATGAGTAAAAATAAAATTGAACTTACTGCAAATCTTGATGTAGATGCTATTTTAACAGAAGTGCAGGAAAATTATAAAGCAGAAGAAACCTCCACAATAGACGGGGTAAAAATAGATTTTCCTGAAAATTGGGTTCATCTTAGAAAATCCAATACTGAACCCATTATACGCATCTACACGGAAGCTAAAACTCAGGTCAAAGCTGATGAGCTGGCCCAAAATATGATTTTCGAGATTCAGAAAATTATAACCTAGTTAATCAAATTCGTTTTCTGTGCTATTTAAATTTTAAGATATTTCAAAAGATAACTCATTAAAAGTACCTACTTAGAGAAATTAAAGTAAGACCTAATTTTTTATATGACAATGCCCCAAAAAGTTTTTGGGGCTCTTCGATAATAACAACGTGCAGAAAAACCAATAGTTCTATCTAAATCTTTGGTTTAATTATTAGATCCGGTAAAACCGGAACACTGTTTTCCAAAAAATCCCACCAGTATTTAGTGCAGTTTGTTTTAGATAGATTTGCCAGCGTTCCATATATAAACATAAATTCCACTTTCGTCCTTTTTCGCAATAAGTCTGATGGTCGCTTCATGGTGGAAAATAGGTTTTACGCTTATACCCCACTCTACTTTCTCATGTAAATTTTTCAAATGTGGATTCGTTTTTTTGAATTTTTTAAAACCACCACTATTATTTTAAAATGCCCTACTTTTATAAAGTTAAAAATAAGTTAATTTTAACATAATATGTTTTAAATATTTTTGTAAGTTAGTCGAATCTTAAGAAAGAAAAAGTAAACCAATCTTCCCCCCGATGGTTTATTTCTTTGAAAATAAGGTAATATGCGAGGTTTTTGAATTTAATTATCATAATAATTAATAGTAATGATAATTATACATTTTAGTTGGCCTCTAATAATCTCTAAAAGCCTTTAATTATTTTAAAGGAATTTTATGTTAATATTTTATAACGAAACCAAAATTGATTAATCTATTTATTAACCCCTGGAACAGAATTTTAAAAGGAAAAAAATCTGTTCTTATTAAATTTTAATCACCAAACCCCCAAACCCCAAACCCCCAAGTTATGAGAAAAACACACCTACTGTTTTTGCTACCGGCCCTGACTTTCCTATCCTGTAGTGAAGATGCAACAAACGAAGAATTAAAATTAGAAGTAGCGTTGATCAAAGGCACAGAAGAAATTTCTGCCAATGTAGAAGCCGCCTACCCACAAATGAGAGGTAACATTTCAGAAGTTTATTTTGCAGGACAAAAAATTGCTGTCGAAGAAATTAATGGTGATTTCATCTATGAAGGTGACATTCTATTTTCACCCGATATGCTTTCCGTCAACCCAGTGAAACTGGTATACGAACAGGGTGAAGTTCCGGATAATCAAAAAAGTGTGGGAAGAACATCTGCAAGATGGCCTGACAACACGGTTTACTATTCTATAGATAGTAATTTACCCGATAAAACCCGTGTTACTGATGCCATTAAACATTGGACAGCCAATACCTCGGTAAAATTTGTAGAACGCACCACCCAGTCCAATTACGTTTATTTCACCCCGGGAACTGGTTGTTCTTCTTATATTGGAATGATAGGAGGAAAGCAGAATATTAATCTAGCCACCAATTGTACCACTGGTAGTACGATACACGAAATAGGCCATGCGACAGGCCTTTGGCACGAACAAAGCCGTGTGGACAGAGATAGCCATATTAAAATTCAGTGGGATAACATCCAAACAGGATTGGAACATAATTTTAAAACTTATGAAGACATGGGATTTGATGGAGAGGAATTTACCTCACACCTGGATTTCATGTCAATTATGATGTATCCCCCTAATGCTTTTTCTAAAAACGGGGAACCCACTATTACCAAGGCAGATGGAAGTTCCTATTCTGTACAGAGAACTTCTTTATCCTCGGGCGATATGGAGGGCATCAATACGATGTACCCTTCATCTACTACCACAGTAGAGTATAAAAATGGAGAATATTACACCATATTCGGTTTAACAGTTCTTCGGTTTTATGATTCCTGGTATTACAATGGTCCTTATGGTTGGAAAAAAGTGATACTAAAAAATGATGTATGGTATTACGCTTAAAAAATTATAACAAAATTATTTTAGAACAGTCCGGAATTTTTCGGGCTGTTTTTTTATTTTAGTATTGAATTTTTGAAACTTGGTCAAACTGGGGAAAGAATCTGGCATAAATATCATCTAATCTTATAACACCTTTTCGTCCTCCGGGTTCTATTGGATCTCACCAGTATCCATTGCCTACACTACTAGGCCGAGAGGGTAGGGGAGGTTAATGTTGTTCACCTAAAGAAAGATAATAATGCGGTAATTGGAGGTGAAGGAAACGGAGGGATTATATATCCTGAATCTCATTACGGTCGTGACAGCCTGGTAGGAGTTGCTCTTTTCTTAACTTATCTGGCAGGTAAAAGAAAGGCGGTTTCAGCATTAAGAGAGGAATACCCTGCTTACTTTATGAGCAAAAACAAAATAGCGCTTACACCGGGGCTGGATGTTGACAATATCCTTCTTCAAGTACAGGAAAACCACAGGAAAGAAGAAATATCGACTATTGATGGAGTTAAAATTGATTTTCCGGAAAATTGGGTTCATTTAAGAAAATCTAATACAGAACCCATTATACGAATTTACACTGAAGCTAAAAGCCAGGAAGAAGCAGACAATCTTGCTCATAAGATGATCCGGGAAATAAAGGAGATCATTGCCTAGTCTATAATCACACTGTGCCGGGGAAGGGGCTCATTGCGGTGTTTCCATCGCTTATGGGTCCAGAGATAATATTCGGGGGCTTTTCTTATTTGTTTTTCAAGAAGTTGAAAAAAGGTTTTGGTAATGTGAAAATCAGGTTCCTCTTTGGGATTTTCTGTTATAGTAATGAACGAGGCACGATAGTATCCGCGTTTGATTTTTTCCACGTTGAGATAAACCACTGCCATGTCCAGATCTTTAGCTAATTTTTCTGACCCGGTAAAAACAGGAACCTTTATATTCATAAAATCCATCCAAAACCGGGCTCTGTCAATTTTCGGAGATTGATCTGCTACCATTCCATAAACCCCCAAAATTTTATTAGCTTCATTTCTAGTAATGGTTCTTGTGGCTTCAACAGTGGGAATAAGGATTCCGTTATATCTGCCTCTTATATCCCTTGCTAATTTGTCAAAGTATGGATTCTTTACTTTTTTGTAAATACCAAATCCACCGTAATCAATACCAAATAATTGTAAGGCGTTCATCCATTCATAACTGGCATAATGCCCGCACATAAGAATGATACTTTGATTTTCAGCCCTTATCCTAAGGATCTCCTCCTTATTAGTAAATTCAAAACGCTTTTTTATTTCAGTATCTGAAATGGTAATACTTTTTACCATTTCTAAGAACATATCAACCATATGGCTGTAAAAGCATTTTCTGATTTTTTTCAATTCCCTGTTCGATTTTTCAGGAAAAACAAGTTGAAGGTTTTCCATCACCGTCTTTTTTCTATACCCCAAAATATAATATACCAAAATAAAGATCAAGTCTGAAAAAAGGTAAAACAGCCGGAAGGGGAGGTAGGAAATAAGGAGCAAAATGGGATAGACCAACCAGTAAACTAATCTTTGCATGGGGAAAACTTTAGGCAAATATATGGTATATTTGGCACTAAAGTTAAGCATCTATGGGAGATTTGGGTTTGGTGACCATCGTGATCATTTTGATAAATGTTATTGCATCTTATAAAGGTTTTGGTGATGTAAGTTTCTTTGAAAAATATAAATTTAATATTGGAGAAATTAAAAAGGGAGCGAAGTATCAAATTTTTACCTCAGGTTTTTTACATGTGGATACGTCTCATTTATTTGTAAATATGCTTACCCTTTATTTTTTCGCCAATGTGGTCATTTATGATCTGGGTTCCATTGGTTTTGTAATAGTTTATCTTGCCAGTTTAATATTGGGAAATCTTTTAAGCTATTTCTTTCACAAAGATGAAGATTCTTATTCTGCAGTAGGAGCCAGTGGAGCTGTGATGGGAATCCTTTATTCGGCTATTTTGTTGAGACCCGATATGATGTTGGGGCTATTTTTTATCATTCCTATCCCCGCATATGTTTTTGGAATTGGATATTTACTTTACACTATTTACGGCATGAGACGTAGGGCCGATAATATAGGTCATGATGCACATTTTGGAGGGGCCGTAGGTGGTTATGTTCTCACGCTTTTACTTGCCCCCTGGATTTTTCAGCATCATTTACTAATGGTGATACTTTTGGCAATTCCTATTTTAATTTTATTTATTCTGCAAAAAACCGGGAAAATTTAAATTGGTATTCTTTTTGGTTTAGGAAATTTCTACATTATCCTTGTGAATTTATGAAATATATTATCGTTTTTATTGCTCTGGTAAGTAACCTAAGCTTATTGGCTCAGAATAATTCTGACTTTCAACCTCAAGTCCTGGTAACCGGAGAGGGTGCTGTGAATGTCTCTCCAGATCAGGTTATTATTAATTCTCGTATTGAACATGAAGGAGATGATGTGGCTGAAGTAAAAAAGAAAAATGATGAAGTGGTGGACAGGGTTATAAAATATTTGAGATCTGAAGGTATTCCCGATAAAAATATTAGAACTAATTACCTAAATCTGAACAAAAATTATAATTACAACGATAAAATCTATAGTTATTCAGCCAATCAAGCCATAGCCATTAAACTCGAGAATCTTGCAGATTATGAAAAGATCATGAGCGGATTGTTGGATGTAGGTCTTAATCGTATAGACGGGGTGGAATTTCAATCTTCAAAAATAGAAGAGTATACTTCTGAAGCCCGAAAAAAAGCAATTTTGGATGCTAAAAGGAAAGCCGAAGAATACGTTGCTCCTTTAAATCAAACTATTGGGAAAGCCATAAATATATCTGAATTGGAAAAAAATAATTTTCAGCCTATGTATAAAACTGAAATGCTTCAATCCCGTGCTGATGGAGGGGAGCAGGAAAGTATATCCCCCGGCAAAATGGAAATTAATGTAAAAGTTACGGTAGGATTTATTTTGAATTAAATCAAAATATAAGATGCCGCAAAAAGTAATTTTTATGCGGCATCTCAATAAAGATCAAAAAGATCTAATTTTCTAAAAGTTGTTTTATTGTAGGTTCTAATTGTTCTCCTCGAACATTTTTTGCTACAATTACTCCGTTTTCATCTAGTATAAAGGCTGCAGGAATAGCTTTGATACCATATTTTTGCGCAATGGGCTCCTGCCAGAACTGGAGGTGAGAAATTTGCGGCCAGTCCAGGTTGTCATCTTCAATAGCCTTGATCCATCTATCCTTTTGCCCTTCCCTGTCTAAAGAGATCCCTATTACATTAAAACCCTGATCGTGGTACTTCTCGTATACCCGAACAATATTAGGATTTTCATCCCTGCAAGGGCGACACCAGGCAGCCCAAAAATCTATTAAAGTTACTTTTCCCAAAAGGTCTTCAAGAGCCAATTCCTTCCCTTCAGGATTAGGACCGGAAAAGGTTGGGGCTTTGACTCCTATTTCTGTAGCACTTCCCTTTTCCAGATCTGCTTGTAAGGATTGTGCCAAAGAAGTTTGCTTTAGATCATCAGAAAGAAGGTTGAAATGCTCCCTTATTTCTCCGGCGGGTACATTCATATTTTGCATGTCTGTGAGGATCAAAACAGAAACAAAGGCATCCGGTTTTTCCTTTACCAGCTTTTTCTTAAAATTTATATCATTATCTCTAAGAGCTTCTTCCTCCTGCTGTAATTTGACCATAGTTGCAGAATCTGGGGAAGAGGCCATCTGCTGTCTCATTTCATTCCTTACCTTAACTACACGTTGATTAAGGTCTTTTAGATGCTGTATGTAACTATTTAAAACTTTATTTTGTTTTCCGCCTGTTACTTTAGAGCTTTGGAGACTATCTTTGTAGATTTCAAAATGGATAGGTTCATTTTCAGATATAAAAATAACATTTCCATTAGTTTCATCAACAGTCAAAAAACTTAAATTTGGAGCATCAACATCGGGAAGATCCAAATAAAATTTTCCGTCTTTAATTGCTACGGAATCAATTTTTTCAGGTTGATCATTTTGATCCAGTGTTGAGACATAAATCATTTTTCCTTCTTCAACGTTATCAATATTACCGGAAACAGCAAATCCATCAGTGTCTTTATCACACCCTAAAAGAGCAAAGAGACTCAAAAAAGTGAATATATATTTCATAAAATAATTAATTTTTGCAAAAATACATAACTCCCCTTTGTAACCGGGAGGAAGTTTGTAAAATAATGTTAATTTCAACCTGTATAACTTTAGGAGGCTTTAGAAATATTAAATTTATAGAATATTACCCATTATGAAGAACCAATTAGAGGATTTTCCTTTAGAAATAAAAATAAGTTTTCATAAGATCATTGAGCAATATAAACAGCAGCTGGAAAATGAGCAGAGCAGTATTGCCAAAAATTACAAAGAGGAAGTCATTGAATATGTTTCTGCATTCCCTAAACTTATTGAAGGCATAGATGATCCTCAGGACCTCAGAAAATTTCAGGATCCCATAAGAATATTATTGAATGATCTCTTTCCGGTCATCTTGACTGATAATGAAATAAAAACTGCATCCATACCTTTTCACAACATTATTTTTAATTCTTCCAGGAGGTTTAGAAAGATATTAGAAGACGCCGGCCCGGATTATAGGCTTGAAATGAGAAATATGGATGAGACTATGTACTTCATCTTTGGATGTGTACTTATTTTAAATCATCATTATGGATACAATATTGACTTTTCCCGGCCCCTGTATTACGATATACCTGATGAAAACGGGATAATCAAACATTACCGCCTTGCACTAAATGCAGATTTTATTGAAATATTACCAGGCAAAACGGCCATAGAGATCACAGAAAAGGATGTTGATCTACTTACTCAAAATATTGAAGATTTAGCACTCTGGAAAAAGTTGTTTCCTCCCAAAAGCTGGATCTTCAAAGGATTTACAATTTTAAATTTAACCGATGTTACCGTAGATGATGCTATCTCTGAACTTAAAGCTACACTTTTACACCAGGAATCATCAACCCCGGGAGAGCTTGTGAAATTTCAGGAGATATTTCGCTCAATTTATAAAATCCAGGATCTACGGGTAGGATTTACCATTTTTAATAAAAGGGAAATGGTGTTTGAACGTATGAATAATAAAGATGCTAAAAGTTTTATTCTTCATAAAGAATTAGTGAGTGATTGTAATACAGGGGTTTGCGAGGACTCTTTCAATAAATTAGTTAATCAACAGAGTTATTTTACGATCTCAAATGTTGAAAATTACGCAAAAGCGACTGGCAACAATTTACTTTCCCAAAACCTGCAAAAGAATAATGTAAAGAGTTGCATTCTTGCGCCTATTGCCAATGGGAATGAACTTTTGGGAGTATTGGAGTTGGTATCTCAAAGGAAAAATGATCTCAACAGTATAAACGCTATTAAGCTGGATGACATTTTACCTTATATAGTAACCGCGGTGGAGCGCAATAAAAGTGAGTTTGAAAATAGGGTTAAAGCAGTAATACAAAGCGAATGTACCTCCATTCACCCAAGTGTACTGTGGATCTTTGAAAACGAAGCTAAAAGGTTTATCAGGGATATGGAGCAGGATGGATTAGCTTCTTTTAAAGATATTACTTTCAAGGATGTTTATCCCCTTTATGGACAAATAGATATCGTTGGTTCTTCTGAAGCTAGAAATAACGCAATTCAAAAGGATCTTTTACATCAATTGGACGTATTAGAAGAAATTATTGCAGATGCTTATAACAAAGAAAAGTTGCCAATTTATGATCAGGTAAGTTTCCGGATCAAAGATTTTAAAGAAGAACTTGAGGATAGTTTGAACGCGGCGAGTGAACAAAAGGTTTTAAATCTCCTTCAGCGTGAGATAAATCCTATCATGGAGCATATCGGTAAGCAAACAAAAGAACTCCAGGAAATGGTTCAGAAATATGAGGCCGAGTTAAATCCTGAAACCGGAGTGGTCTACAACCACAGGAAACAATATGATGAAACCGTGCAAAGAATAAATCGTACTATGGCCAGGTTTATTGATAGAAAACAAATAGAAGCCCAAAAAATATACCCTCACTATTTTGAAAGGTATAAAACAGATGGGGTAGACCATAATATCTATATAGGAGCCTCTCTCACATATAACAAGCCTTTTAATAAGGTTTACCTTTACAATCTAAGACTGTGGCAATTGAGCACTATGTGCGAAATGGAAAACAGGTTTTACCAAATACAAAAGTCAACTCCTATAAAATTGGATGCTGCATCACTTATATTGGTTTTTAACAGCACCCTTTCTATTCGATACAGAATGGATGAGAAAAAGTTTGATGTTGATGGTACATACAACGCCAGGTACGAAATAATTAAAAAGAGGATTGACAAGGCTTATATTAAAGATACCGAGGAAAGGATCACAGTAAAGGGAAAAATTGCTATTGTTTACTCCCAGAGCTCAGATGAACGGGAATATTTAAGGTATGTAAAATACCTTCAAACCAAAAAATATCTAGGTGATGATGTTGAACTTCTGGAACTTGAAGATGTACAGGGAGTTGTGGGGCTAAAAGCTATAAGAGTAAGTGTGCTCTATACCCCTGATGAGAAAGCCCCAGATCTCACTATAACTTATGATGAATTAGTTAATTATTCTAATTAAACTTAAGCTAGGTAAAATGCAATTACAAAGCTTACCACAGATACTATAATTCCTATCATAAATACCGTATAGGTAAGACGTAACAGCATATATTTTCTTTGTAAAACAATTCCTAAAAGATGAAGATCCAGCATCATTGATTCGTATACGTAATCCTTATCCTTAATTAATTTGGTAATTCCCCATTTAAACTGCTCAAACGGCATTTTGTGGAAATTACCAAAAAACAGAAGATTTACCTCCCTTTTTTCCACCTGGTCCTTAGTAAATTCACCGGAGGTTACATTTGGCCTGGTAGACATGATGGAAAGAATGATAGAGGCTACACTAAAAACTACAAGTATTAATGTAGGGATCAACAGGTGCTTATTGGTCACTGAGTCCAACTGGGGAATAAGATTAGCCAGCGCCAGAGAAATAATAATAGCATTTACAGATAAAAGAATGTTGGCTTTAGTATCTGCAATATCACTCAGTTTTATGTGATTTCTAAGGGTTACCCTAAAAAGTGTTTGAATACTTCTTTCCGGATTATTGTTTTTAAACTCTGCTTTTAATCTTGCTTTGGTTTCTTCCTTCTTTAATTTTTGTTCCGTTTTATTCTGTTTTTCAAGTAAGGAAGAAAGATTTTGGTCTTTACCCGGTTTCCAGTTTTTCACAGCATAAGGAGTATAGTAGTTATGCTTTTCAGTAAAGAGTTTAATATTTTCATCCAACCATTCTTCGGAGGTATAATTGTGAATATTCATTAATTGAAGTTCCTGTCTTAAAAATTCACTGGTATCTTCAAAGTATTCCTTGGCAAGATGTGAACTGTCTGCGTCACGAATGATCTTCTCAAGCTTTGTGTTTGGAGTAGAGCTGAATTTAGTTGCACCTATGCATTCCTCAACCATTTCTATAACATCATCTGCCACCTGGTTACGGGATAAAAAATCCTTTGCAATTTTAATGCTTTCTTCTTCGTGGCCGTCAAATTTTACCGTGTAGCCTGTATCATGGAACAAGGCAGCGAGTAGTAAAGCCTGTTCTTCTTTAACATTTAATTCAGAATTCTCAATTAATTCTTTAGTACTTTTAACAACCCTTTGTGTATGGTTGTAATTATGGTATATAAAGGTATTTGGTAAGTTTTTTTTAAACAATTCCAGAATGAAATTATCTGCTTTATTAATTATGTCAGTCATTAACGGGTGATTAATTAGTTGGCCAAATTACAAAAAAAAACCCCGCCCCTAATTGAATGAAAAAAAATAACATATTTCTAACGTTCCTCTCCTTGCTTGTTTTATATGGATGTGCCACTTCAGATCCTAAATACAGAGAGGGAGAACCCACAGACAATTTTTCCTACCCGTCCAACAAAAAGATTGAAAAGTCATTTTACCTTATCGGGGATGGTGGATATTCACCACCCGGAGGTACTTCAGAGGGGTTGATCGCTTTTAAGGATTTCCTGGATTCAGTCAAAGTCACTGCAAATTACACCATATTTTTAGGCGATAATATCTATCCTGACGGTATGCCGTTGGAAGATAGTCCCGATCGCGAAGCAGCAGAATATCGACTGGATGCTCAGCTCGATGCTATTGAAAAGTATGACGGAAATGTAATTTTTATTCCGGGTAATCATGATTGGTATAATAAAGGTATACCCGGTGTCGAGCGCCAGGAGGAGTATCTTGAAGAACGTTTGGGTGACCAGCTTATTTGGTCTCCCAAAACCGGTTGCGGTTTGGAAATCGTAGACATAAGTGATGATATCCAGCTTATAGTTATTGATTCTCAATGGTACTTGACAGATTGGGATAATCATCCACTCGTCAATAAAGATTGTGCTGAAATTAAAACCAGGGAAGCCATGTTCCTGGAAGTTGAATCTGAACTGAAAAAGAGTCAAAATAAAACGGTAATCATCGCTCTGCACCATCCGCTTTTTACCAACGGGGTGCATGGGGGGCAATATAATTTTGATCAGCATCTTTTTCCTTCACAAAAGAAAATACCTGTGCCCATACTGGGTTCACTGGCTACTTTAATTAGAACCACCGGTGGAGTATCAATTCAGGATGCTCAAAACGAACGTTACAAATCTCTTGTTAAGAGGCTTCAAACTATTGGGAATAATGCTGAGAGACTAATTTTTGTTTCGGGGCACGAGCACTCGATACAGTACATTGAACATGATAATATTAAACAAATAGTTTCCGGATCGGGATCTAAGGCAAGTTATGCGACCCTTAGCGATGATGGCCTTTTTGCTTACCCGGGACAAGGTTTCGCGGTCTATGATGTTTTTGAGGACGGATCGTCCTGGGCAAGTTTTTATGGCAACGAAAATAACAAAGCCAAGCTCCTTTACCAAAAAGAGGTACATCCTGCACCTGAATATTTTAATACATCCGTTTTACCCGAAAGTTTCGCTGAGACCGTTACCACTTCAATTTATCCATTAGATGAAACAGATAAAGGAGATGTTTTTACGACCTTATGGGGAGAAAGGTACAGAGAGATCTACGGAGAAGAAATTGAATTTAAAACAGCAGATCTGGATACATTGTACGGGGGACTTACACCTATGAGAATGGGTGGCGGACACCAAACTATTTCCTTAAGAGTTAAAGACAGCCTGGACAGGGAATACAATTTGAGGCGGATCAAAAAAAGTGCGGTGCAGTATATACAAGCGGTAGCTTTTAAGGATAAACCTGTTGAAGAACAGTTTGAAAATACAGTAGCAGAAGATTTGCTGAAAGATCTATATACCGCTTCGCATCCCTTTGCTTTCTTAGCAGTGCCTACTTTGGCAGCGGCTGTTAATGTAAATTATACAAATCCTGAAATCTATTACTTACCAAAACAAAAGGGACTGGAAAGATACAACGTAGTTCATGGAGATGATGTGTATATGATTGAGGAACGTCCCGAAGAAAACTGGAAAGGAGCTAACAATTTTGGAAATGCCAATCATGATATTGTTAGTACTTCAGGAATGTTTGAGCGGCTTAGAAGGGATGAGAAGTATGCATTAAATGAAGAAGCCTATGTGAGGGCAAGAATATTTGATATGCTCGTAGGAGATTGGGACAGGCATCAGGATCAATGGCGTTGGGCAGAAA
The DNA here is from genome assembly GCA_024635655.1 of Gillisia sp. Classification (GTDB taxonomy): domain Bacteria; phylum Bacteroidota; class Bacteroidia; order Flavobacteriales; family Flavobacteriaceae; genus Gillisia. The sequence continues at coordinate 157,911 of JAGXIL010000024.1, forward strand.
TTGAAGATGAGGAAGGCAATCGCACCTTTGAACCTATTCCAAGGGACAGGGATCAGGTGTTTTCAAACTATGATGGTGCCTTTTTTGGAACCTTGCGTGCTTTGGCAGGTTTCTCAAAACAATTTGGAGTTTATGGTGAGGATATAGAAGATGTAAAGTGGTTTAATATTGCTGCTATAGGGCTGGACAGGGAACTAACCCAAAATGTGGGTAAAGATACCTGGCTGGAGCAGGCAAAATTTATCCAGGAAAATCTTTCTGACGAAGTGATAAGAGAAGCTTTTGAAACATTGCCTCCTGAAACCAGAGGAGAGGTTACAGAATCTATAGTAGAAGATCTTAAAGGCAGAAGAGAAAATATTGTGGACATCACAAAAAGATATTATGACCATATGGCCAAACTGGCTGTAGTTACGGGAACAGATAAAGACGATTTTGTGGAGATCACAAGATTGCCAAATGGTGAAACTAAGATAAAAATTTCCAGAATTAAAGATGGGGAAAAATCTGATGTGGTAAGTGATAAGATATATAAGAAAGATGAGACGGAAGAGATCTGGGTTTATGGTTTAGATGACGATGATATTTTTGAAGTGACAGGAGATGAAAAGCAGGATCTGATATTTATAAGGGCAATAGGGGGTCATAATAATGATGTTTACAGAGTGGCAGACAATAGTGGGCGCAAAGTTAAGATCTATGATCACAGGACGAGACCTAATACTGTAGAATCAGCGGGTAATGCAAAGGTACGGCTGCGGGATAATTATGAACAAAATACATTTGATAAGGATAAAAAGGTTTTTAACTCCGGAACATTTACTCCCGGTTTCGGGTATAATCCTGATGATGGATTTAAAATAGGGCTACAAAATTCATTTGTCACCAATGGGTTTAAACGAAATCCTTTTACTGCCAAACATACACTTGCGGCAGGATATTACTTCGCCACCAGTGGTTTTGACCTTGCATATAGAGGAGAGTTTGCATACATTCTGGGTAATTTTAATTTGGCAATTGGAGCATATTATTCAAGTCCCAATTCTGCAAATAACTTCTTTGGTTTTGGAAACGAAACTCAAAACTTTGATGATGAACTGGATTTCGATTATAACAGAACAAGAATCGGTCTTTATGGAGCTGAGGTAGGCTTTGTAAGGAAAACACCTTTTGGAAGTTATTTTGGATATATGGCCAATTTTGAGGGAATAAAAGTTGATGATACAGATGGCAGATTTATTACTGAAGAATTTGAACCACAGGATCCGGAATTCTTTGAAAGAAAATTCTTCGGAGGTTTAGAAGGTACTTACCGCTACGAAAGTTATGATAATACTTTAAACCCAAGCCGCGGAATGAAATTTGAAATGGTAGCAGGAGGTAAAGCAAATCTTGAAGAAGTGAATGATAACTTTGGATATTTTAAACCATATCTTGAATTTTACAATGCCTTAACGCGGAACAGAAAATTAGTTTTAAATACCAGAACTCAGGCACATTTTAATATAGGAGATGATTATGAATTTTACCAGGCAGCTGTCCTGGGTGGCAATACAGGCCTAAGAGGTTACAGATGGCAACGTTTTACCGGAAAAACGGCTTTTGCTGCCGGAGCAGACCTTCGGTATAGTTTTAATCAGTTCAAAACTTCTTTTCTGCCCTTTCAAATAGGAATATTCGGAGGTTACGACGTTGGAAGGGTTTGGGTGAAAAATGACATTAGTAATGAATGGCACGATAGTTACGGTGGCGGATTTTGGGTAAATAGTGCAGAAGCTGTAAGTGGAACTTTCAGCTTGTTTGGGAGCGAAGATGGACTCCGGTTTTCTTTTGGATTTGGCCTTAGCTTTTAGATAAGTTCCCTGATTACTTTCAGAAGATATTAGATAACTGCCCCTTTTTTTAGAAGGGGCTTTTTTATGAAAGTGAAAGAACCCGTTTCAAGAATAATTTTTTCTCATCTTTATTTTGGAAAGGAAAAGCATTTATTTTATTAATAAATTCTTTTCTCAAAGAAATACAGATTCTGAATATCACCTTACTGTTTTCTCAAACTCATTTAGACTTATTTAAAAAGAAATAGAGATTAAGCCTTTTGATTTTTTAAGGAGAAGAGAAGAGCTGCTGAGATTGTACCGGAGCAGTTTAATTGATTTTTGGATATTCAGGGGCTAAAAGATAAAAGTCCATCCAGGATGAGGATGGAACTTTTATGGATTTATATCCCAGGCTTTTTTTCAAAAAGAATTGTTTTACCTGTTTTTTTATGTTACTAATTCTCTTCTCCAGGTTTATTAATGGAAAGTTTATTGGTAAAATCAATAGTTCTGATAGGAAATGGAATATTAATATCATTTTCATCAAACCTTTTCTTAAGAGCAATAATGGCTTTATTTTTTGCCTGAAGGATATCTCTTTGCTTATTGACATCTGTCCAAAAGCGGACTACAAAATTTATAGAACTATCAGCAAATTCTTTGTACATAAACTCAACCTCCTCATTTCCTCTTTGAGGGAAAAGGTTTTGCATGGTTTTGATAGTAAGGTCCTGTACAAATTCCAGATCAGAGTTATATGCAACTCCGCAATCCAGCATTACCCTTGAGCGGCTCGTGCGGCTAAAGTTTTTAAAGGGCTCTTCAATAATCTTTGAATTTGGGATCACAACCAAATTATTATCAGATTCCTTTATTACAATGCTTCGCAAATTTATTTCGGTAACAAAACCGGCATAATCATTTGTTTCGATCCAATCTCCAATCTGTAGTTCCGGTAAGAAACTCAAGATCACACCAGAAAAGGTGTTATTGAGGGTTCCCTGCAGGGCCAAACCTATTGCTAAACCAACTACCCCGGCACCGGCAAGTACAGATGTTAAAATTGTATTCAGGTTCAGAATTCCTAAGGCAACAAAAAATCCTATAAGAATAATAATGACCTTAAAAACCTTTACTGTAATTTCTCGTATGGAATCTTGCCGAACTTTTAATCTCAGAATTCTGTTTAATCCTTTAGCGGCCAATTTGGCTGCTATAATAAACAGAAAAAATACTAAAATGGCCGTAATAAAATTGGGTAAGCCAAGAATTAAAGAATCTAACCAACCGGCTAATTTTTCCCATAAATTATTAAAGGACTCATTAATGTCAAACTCTTCCAAGTGCAGTATTTTAGATTAAATGAAGATTACGCTGGTTTGTGATTTTGGCTGGTTTTCATTTTCCAGGCATCCAACATCCAGCTTGTTTTTTCCAGTTCCCGGATATAAGCGCCAATGAGGTCAATAGTCCCTTCATCTCCACCTTTTTCAGCTGCATCTATTACTTTTCGCATTTGATTAAGTATTACCCCATGATCGTCAAGAAGAATTTCTATCATTTTAGTATCAGAGAGATCTGATGAAGATTCTTTTAAGTTGGAAGATTTTAGGTAATCACTTAAATTACTTGTTGGCTGGAATCGCAAGGTTAATATTCGCTCTGCAATTTCATCTACCTTTAATTTTGCATCATCATATAATTCCTCGAATTTTTCGTGAAGATCAAAGAAATTTTTTCCGATAACATTCCAGTGAAAATTTCTAAGTTTTTGATAATAAATGTGATAATCTGCAAGCAACGTATTAAGCTCCTGAACAGTCTTATTCGTTTTTTCTTCATCTAATCCTAAGTAGCTCATAGTTTTTATTTATTATTTCTAATTATTCCATACAAAAATACAATAGCACCGACGGTTATGCAATTTTGTCGAGTTTTTTTAGTACTATTTTAACGGGGGATTAATCTACTGGCCGGTTTGATTTTAAATTAAGTTTATCCAGCATTCCTTTAGATATTTGGCCTCCCGAGATGCCATAACCATCTACCAGTACCCCTTTTTTACCATTATCAGTGGTAATAGCGTAAAGAATAGCATTGTCGTCGGGATTACTTGGTCCTTCAAATCTTAAGACTTTATCAACATTAAATTGATTGATACTATAAGTCTCTTCTTCCGATTTAATTTCTATTTTTTCGTCGAGAAGATTAAAATCATATTCATATCCTTCCTCGAGTTTCAATTTATTAATTGCCTGAGATAGTGTTCCGTAGTCTTTCATTTGTTGATTTGTTTAATCGTTTAAGATACTCTTGCTTTTGAAGATTCCCAAGGAGAAATCTCTCTTTAGTATAAGTTTAACGCGGGTTGAGCCTTTATCGGTTTTTGCCAGATTTTCTAAAAAATCCGAAGGGGATGGCAAAGAAAATAAACAAATACCAGCCCGTGACCAGACCAATTATAGTTATGGCCGCAGCTACAAAGTAGAACCAGTACATTCTCAAGAATCTCATGGGATCAAGATTTTTCTTTAGAAGGTAATAAGAAACTATAAAACTTCCTGATTTTTAAATATTTCTTTTTAGTCAATAAAAGGTCCTTTAGATTTTTCTCATAGTTTTTTGCGGCTCCATGCAATGGTCTTTTTCCAACGTTTGTCTTATCCTTATTGAAAATTTGCTGTAAAAATTCGAGAAGTTTCTTGCTTTTCAAATTATCGGGAATAGCATTATTTTTAAAGGCGGGTTCATTTATCATAGAAAGATAAAGTTCCTCGTTTTGATCTATTTCTTTTACTTTAAGAATAACTTCATCAAAGCTTTCATAATCGTGGCAATTAATAAAAGCTGCAGGGTTGAAATCCTTTGCTACATCCGGATTTCCCCAGTATATAGGAATGGTATTGGAAATAAAAGCGTGCATTATTTTTTCTGTAGTATAACCGGGAGAATACGAATTTTCAAAGGCAATAGAGAATTTACATTGGGATTGGAAATCAATTTTAGTAAACATCCAGTCGCTGGCAAATCGTTCCCCAACGGGTATGGAAATATTATTTAAATGAGTGCCGGGTGAGGAAACCGGTCTATAGGCACTAAGAAGGTGGAAAAAATTATCCCGTGTGGGATCTGCATTTGAATTTGAGTAAATAAAATTGCAAAAGTAATTTTCAGCATGAATATCCTGCAGGGAAATTTTTGGAACTTTAGTTAATTGCTCAAATTGGCCATAATAAAATGCGAAGTTAGGATACCTTAAATATCTGTCCTCAAATTGAATATAATCAAAACCAATGGCATAATCACAAAGATTAAAATCGGGTTTTAAATTTTCACCGGTGTAGAAAATACGTACGCAATCATAATTTAAAAATTCCCTGCCGTAACAGGAATAAATAAGATAATCTGGGCTAGCTTTATTTAATTCTATTTTATATGATTCAGATAAAAGGTCAAGGAAATAGTTGTCTTTAGGTTCAAACCCGGGATAAAAATCTGTAAACCACAATTTTATTGTTTTCATAATTTGCTTAAGAATAAACTAGCAGTAGGACTTTCAGCATTCAAGTCCCAATATGTTTTGGGTTTTTATATAAATAGTATTGGATATTCCATTTGTCCAATAAAAATTGGATTTGTTTTTATTACTAAGGCAAAGTAATAATTTTATTTAAACAAAATGAGGGGGATTAGGGAAGTATTCCATATTATCATTCAATAACTGATGAGGCAAAAAAATCAATAATAGGCGGTGCAGGTTTTTAGAATCCCACGTAGTGCGGTTATTTGTATATGAATCTTCTTGATATAATATTTGTTAACCTGACTCCCACCTATGCGGGAAAATTTGAGAATTTAGAAGATATAGAAGAAGCTTTAATTTACACCTTTCATAAAGCAGATATAAACCATGCAACTCTCAGTTTCCTGAAAAGTTGATTCTTTGTAAAGATAGATTGGTGAAAATTTTACTAACGGAACTTACCGAAATTTCTATGAGGAGCAGTATAGAAAACAGAATATAAGGATTTTAGCAAATTTCGCAGATAGGTGGAAGGAGATTTTCCCGGTTTACCATAAAACCCAGGAATCATAATCCAGACAAAAACATTTTTCTTCTCCAATTCTCATTCCCATAAAACCTCCGGGGTTTGAGCTGTAGGTTCCTATAAACTTATCAGCCTCGGCACAAATATCAAGGCTGGCAAAAAGCTTTAGGTGCTGAAGGTACTTTTTATCTTTGTCCAATTTTGTAAATTCTGAATGATCATATCCTCGTTCAGCAGGTGAACAAAGCGTATAGAAATCCCAATCTCCATAGGACTTTTCGAGTTCTTCAATTACAGAGAAGGAGTCGGTTAATATAAATGCTGCTTTTTCAGTGTATACGCCCATTGCTTTCTCCATATACTTGTGGACAGAATATGTTTTTGTTTCTTTGATTTTATCTCCTTCCCTTATGTGAATGCTTAGGAAATTCTTCGGCATCACAACAGTTTTTTTATAATTTTCTACTAGTTTTTGACTAATGGTATTGTAATGCCAAATCATTTGAATGATTGTTTTGGTAGCCTCAAGTAATGGAGCATCAATAAGTTTTAATTCTGGAAAAGTAAATCTTTTATTAGCAAATTCCTCAGTTCGAAAATTTTCCCATAAATCCTGAGTTAAAAAATCGTCTCCGGATAAATATTTTAAAACTATTGGTGGATAGGATTTAGCATTTCTCATTTGATAAGCTCTCCTGTTATATCTGCTATGCAGAAAAAAAGTTTTTTCTTCACAAAAAGGTTCGAAAAAATCTGTCCAACCCCTGGAAAGTGCAAAATTTCCTTTTTTTGAATACAGAGAAAAGTTAATTTGGTTTTCAAGACAGTATATCATTGCTAACACCATATTATTGAATTCCGAAAAAAAACCGGCCTCAGCTCCAAGGTGAAAGGTTACTTTTTTCTGAAATGAATTATTTAACCGGGTGTAGCTGTTTAATAATTCTGCTCTATTCATTAAGTTTGGCTTAGTAATTATTGTAACTATAAATTTATATGATTAAAATATCTTCTTCCAAAACAAAGAAGGGAAAAATAATTCACACCGCTACTCTTAATAAAAATTGAAGGATGACACTAAATTATAAATTTGGTTTTTATTCCTGATGTTAAAGCTTTCTAAGCTATACTTCAAGAACTAACTCTAAAAAGGATACATTCGTAAAAAATAATTGGTTTAATTAATCCTGTGATATAGATCTTTATTAGATGTCCTTAAAAAAGAAAGCAGCCATAAGTCTGGTTTGGACCTATACTCAACAATTCGGAAATCAGTTAATAGGTTTTGTTGTTTCCCTTATTTTAGCCAGGGTCTTATTACCGGAGGAATTTGGACTTATTGGTATGATAACAGTTGTAGTGGCTGTAGGAAATGTGCTTTTGGACGGAGGACTCACAAAATCTTTAATTCGTGAACCCGACTGTGATCAGGACGATTATTCCACAGTATTTTCTTTTCATCTCTTTGCCAGTATCTTCATTTATCTTATTGTTTACCTTATCGCTCCTTTTATAGCTGATTTCTATGAGCAGCCGGAGCTTACCGCTATTACAAGAATATATAGTTTATCTATAATTATTACCTCTTTCTCAGTTGTTCAAATGGCGAGGCTAACTAAAATAATGGACTTCAAAACACTGGCCATTATTGCTATTCCGGCTTCTATTGTGGGAGGGGTTGTGGGAGTGGGGATGGCCTATACAGGTTTTGGAGTATGGAGCCTTGTATGGAGCAGCCTGGTAACCTCTACGGTTAGTACCGTACATTTGTGGATATATTCAGATTGGATACCTAGTATACAGTTTAATAAAAAGAAATTTCAAAAACATTTTAACTTTGGTTATAAGTTGACATTATCTGATTTTTTGAACAGAATTTTTAACAACATTTTTTTAATTGTAATTGGAAAGTATTTTTCGGCTGCTCAACTTGGTTTTTACACCCGGGCCGAAACTATGAAACAACTTCCCGTAGTGAATATTACAAATGCTTTAAATAAAGTAACTTACCCTTTATTTGTAACTATTCAAGATGATGATGTAAGGTTAAAAAGGGTTTATAAAAAACTTATGCTTATGGTGATGTTTATTGTCACACCAATTTTAATCTTCCTCGCCGTTTTGGCAGAGCCTGTTTTTGTTTTTCTTTTTACAGACAAATGGTTACCTGCAGTTCCTTATTTTCAAATCCTGTGTATAACCGGAATCCTATTTCCATTACATTCCTATAACCTTACAATTTTAAATGTCAAGGGACGCAGTGATCTCTTTTTAAAACTGGAAGTTATAAAGAAAATTATAATCGTGCTCACCATTGCAGTGGCGATTCCATTTGGAATTATAGCCTTATTGTACGGGCAGGTAATCATTTCTATTGTCGCATTTTTTATAAATGCCCGCTATACTAAAAGATTTATTAGCTACACCGGCTGGGAGCAGTTAAAAGATGTTATTCCGATACTCATTTTAGCAGTTTTTGCCGGTTCAGCAATATTTTTTCTTGATAATTTTGGTCTTCAGGATCAAACTTACATTATAAGGATTGTTTTGGGAGGGCTTATGGGGACTGCAATTTATTTGTTGATTGCTTATCTTCTAAAATTTAGCAGTCTTTCAGAATTCACAAATTTAATACTCAAAAAGTGATCCCCGTAACAAAAACTTTTTTACCTCCTTTGGAGGAATATCAGCAACATCTAAAGGAGATCTGGAACAGCAATCAGGTAGCCAATGGGGGAAAATTATTATTTGATCTTCAGCGGGAGCTTAAAGGTTTTCTTGGCGTTGATAATATGATTCTTACCGCCAACGGTACCCTTCCTCTTCAAATTGCATTAAAGGTGCTGGGGGAAAAGGGAGAAGTAATTACAACTCCTTTTAGTTATGTGGCCACCACATCTACTATAGTCTGGGAAAACTGTATTCCTGTATTTGTAGACATTCATCCTGAATTTCTTACGATAGATGAAACAAAAATTGAAGCGGCTATTACAGATAAAACCACTACTATACTTGCAACTCATGTTTTTGGCAATCCTTGCAACGTTGAGCAAATAGAAATAATAGCTAAAAAACACAATTTAAAAGTGATATATGATGCTGCACATTGTTTTGGAGTAAAGTATAACGGGGAATCATTGTTTAACTATGGTGATATAAGCACCTGTAGTTTTCATGCCACTAAAATTTTTCATACAGGGGAGGGTGGTGCTATGTTCTGTAAGGATGAAGATCTTTATAAAAAATTATTCTACAGCCATAATTTCGGACATAAAGGAGAGGAGGATTTTCATGGTTTGGGCATAAATGCCAAAATGAGTGAGTTGCAGGCAGCTATGGGGTTAGCGGTGTTGCCTTATGTAGAAAATCTCATCAATAACCGAAAAATAATTATAGAGAATTATGATTGTCTTTTAAATTTCGAAAAGTTAAGGAAGATAACTATACGTAAGCAATCGGAATGGAACTACAGTTATTATCCGGTAATTTTCGAAAATGAAGAGAAGTTACTGATGGTTCAAAAAGCTTTAAATAATAAAAAAATATACCCAAGGAGATATTTCTATCCATCATTAAACAATTTGAATTATGTAGCATTTCAGGAAATGAAAATTTCGGAAGATATTTCCAATAGTATATTATGTTTGCCGTTATTTACTGGCATAAGAAAATCGGAAGTAGAAATCATATCTGGAATTATAAATAATATTGTTTAATACAATCGCTGGTAAATAAAAAATAAATTTGAAAGACTTCTTTTGTTCCCCCCATAAACTCAATAAAAAATTATTTGTAAAGGTTTTTCTGATAATTTCAATATGTTATTTTTTTTCCTCCATTTTTTTTGGACTTGATTTTACTGACAGTTTTTATCATCTCAATCAGGCATTATACCCTGCTGATGGAATTAACATATATTCTTTTTTTCTGAGCTCCGTTGTTATTAAGGGTATTATATCATTGGCGGGTCCGGAAATAATTTATCTGCGATTTTTAAACTCCTTATTATTATTTTTCTCAGTTGTAATGCCGTTTTTTTTAATCAAAGTGGAAAAACCGCGTGCTGAAATTTATTTATATATTGCTTGTTGTTTATTTTTATTCGCACCCTTTAATGTCAATATTTTAGGATATGACAGCCTGAGCATTTTTATACTTTCATTTATATTTTCGGTTACAGTTTTATATTTACAAAAGCCAGGATTTATTTTTGTGTTATTGTTATCCACGTTAAGTGCAGTAGCTGTTTTAGTAAGGCTACCCAATTTATTAGTTATACCAATCATTTTTTTAGTTATACTTTATTCCGATAAAATTAATAAAGGATATTTCACCGGGAAATTATCTGCTATTTACCTATTAATAACTATTTTAATTATTTTCTTCGGCTACTCGATGTACTACTCCAGCCCTGAAGATTTTTTCCGGCCTTCCAGTAAATCTTCTTACCATAACCTGCAGATTTTATTTAATAATTATTTTCAGCATGGAATAAAAATGTTTCTTCTTTTATTTCTACTATTAGGTGGTTATTTTATTTATAGAACTAAAAGAGACAAGGTATCCAAATATCTTTTATATGCTGTTGCAGGTGCTATTCTTTTAATTCTTATGGGGTTGTTTGTAATTCGTACCAAATATTCTCAAAATTATTCACTGTTTCTCACATCCATGGCAATATCCATGGTTATTGTAACTATTATTCAAAACAACAAAGAATGGATAAGTCCCAGACATTTGGTTCTATATCTATATATTTTATTTTTATTTATTAATCCTTTTGGCTCAAATACCGGGCTTTTGAAAGCAACCTCCTTATTTTTATTGCTTCCCTTTGTTTTAAGTTTCAGCAATTTTAAAATTAATTCCTATTGGATTTTAACGGCCATAGTTTTATTGCCTTTTGCCTTAATTGAAAAATTATCTATTATCTATGAGGATAGGGGGATTTCTGCTTTAAATACGACGATAAATATTGATCTATTCAATAATATAAGCACCACAGAAACAAGAGCAGATTTTCTGGAAAGAATTGATGCTGAAATCAAAGAACTAAAAAACCGTAATGTGCAGATTTATTTTTATGGAGACAAAAGTCATATTTTCCATTACCAGTTTCCTGAAACCAATTTAAATATAGCCTCTTTTTTCCAGCCTATAGATAATTTAATGTACTTTTCAAAAATAGATGAAAAAATAAAAAATAAAGAACAGGTGGCAATTTTTATGGTTGATTCGTACCCCGGAAACCAAACCGGATCACAACCAAATGTAATAGGGGAGAAACTTATTCAAGAAGGATTTAAAAAGATTGAGATGGCATCCTTTTCCTACTTTTTAAAAAGTAACTAAAATTTTAGAAGCTAAGGGGGAAATTCTTTGGTTAATTAGATTTTAAATATTCTTTATGAGTTCTATTTAAATCTCTAATTTTAGAAATACTATCTTTGCCGCCAATATTTGTTAAAATTTCTTCTTAATGATTAAAGAACAATTCAAAAAATTAAGTTCTTCAAAAATTTTAGTTACAGGAGGTGCCGGTTTTATTGGTTCCAATCTTTGCGAACAACTTATTAGTCTGGGAGCTACTGTTACATGCCTGGATAATTTCGCCACCGGAAAAAGAGAAAATCTTGCTGCTATTATAAATAATCCTGCCTTCGGCTTATTAGAAGGGGATATACGTGATCTGGAAACCTGTCATAAAGCTGCGGAAGGAGTAGATTTTATACTGCACCAGGCTGCTTTGGGATCTGTTCCAAGATCGTTAAAAGATCCTATCACCAGTAATGATGTAAATGTATCGGGGTTTTTAAATATGTTGGTTGCTGCCCGCGATGCCGGAGTAAAGCGTTTTATTTATGCAGCCAGTTCTTCTACATACGGTGATTCTGAAAATTTACCGAAGGTAGAAGATGTGATCGGAAAACCACTGTCTCCATATGCCATTACAAAATATGTAAATGAGTTATATGCTGATATCTTCAAAGATTCCTATGATCTCAATACCATTGGTTTGAGATATTTCAATGTATTTGGAAGAAAACAAGATCCCAATGGCGCTTATGCGGCAGTGATCCCAAAATTTGTTATTCAGCTAATGAATCATAAATCTCCGGTAATAAACGGCGACGGAACCTATTCCCGTGACTTTACATATATCGATAATGTCATTCAAATGAATCTTTTGGCTCTTACCACCGAAAATCAGGATGCGTTAAATGAGGTTTATAATACAGCAGTAGGTGACCGAACAAATTTACTGGAGCTTACTACACTATTGAAGAAATTTCTATCAAAATATGATACGGAAATCGCCTCCATTGAAATAAAACATGGGCCTAACAGGGCCGGTGATATCCCTCACTCCTTGGCATCTATTGATAAAGCCAAATTAAAATTAGGATATGATCCGGAGTTTAAAATAGAGGACGGACTTAAGGAAGCAGTAGATTGGTATTGGGAAAATTTGCAGAAGTAATATTTCTTTTTTACAACAAATTGATGATTTAAATTCATCAAAAACTATTAATAGAACACAAGAAATCGCATAATGAATAAAGACATTAAAATAGCAGTTATAGGCCTTGGGTATGTAGGTTTACCACTTGCAAGGTTATTTGCCACCAAATTTTCGGTAATAGGATTTGATATTAATCAGGGCCGGGTAAGAGAATTAAAGAACGGGCATGATAGTACCCTTGAGGTAGAAGATGATTTATTGAAATCTGCATTGGTAGATCAACCCTCAGACGATATAGGTTTATATTGTACCACAACCCTTGAAGATATAAAGGACTGCAACTATTATGTTATTACTGTTCCAACTCCCGTAGACAAGAACAATCGCCCGGACCTTACTCCTTTATATAAGAGTAGTGAGAGTGTGGGAAAAGTCTTGAAGAAGGGAGATATTGTAATCTATGAATCTACTGTATATCCGGGTGTAACAGAAGACGAATGTGTTCCCGTTCTGGAAAAGGTAAGCGGGCTTAAATTTAATGAAGATTTCTTCGCTGGTTACTCTCCTGAGAGGATCAATCCGGGAGACAAGGAGCATACTGTAGAGAAAATATTGAAAGTAACAGCGGGATCTACGCCGGAAATCGGCAAAAAAGTAAACGATCTTTACGCCCAGGTAATAACAGCGGGAACTCACTTGGCACCTACCATTAAGGTAGCCGAAGCTGCTAAAGTTATAGAAAATTCACAGAGAGATATAAATATTGCCTTTGTAAATGAACTGGCAAAGATATTCAATATGATGGAGATCGATACCCAGGATGTACTGGAAGCAGCAGGCACAAAATGGAATTTCCTTCCTTTCAAACCGGGACTTGTAGGAGGACATTGTATAGGAGTGGATCCATATTATCTGGCTCAAAAGGCCCAGGAGCTTGGATATCATCCGGAAATTATCCTTGCGGGGAGAAGAATGAATGACAGCATGGGATCATATGTTTCCAGTGAAGTAGTAAAATTAATGCTTCAAAATGATATAAAAGTTAAGGGATCCAAAATCCTGGTGATGGGAATAACTTTTAAGGAAAATTGTCCTGATGTAAGAAATACCAAGGTGGTTGACGTCATTAAAAATCTTAAGGAATACGGTACCGAGGTAACCATTTTTGATCCCCTGGCTAATCCTGAAGAAGTTAAACATGAATATGGATTGACTACTACCAGAACATTACCATCTGAAAAATATGATGCAGTTGTTTTAGCAGTGGCCCACAAGGAATTTTTAAACCTGGATTTTGACGCCATGAAAAATGGCAATACCGTGGTATATGATGTTAAAGGGGTTTTGGGCGACAGGTGTGATAAGAAACTTTAATTTTGTTACTTGGGAATTAGGGATTGGTGAATCGGAGATTGGTTAATTTAGGATTGGTAAATTTTGTAATTTATAAAAGCCTCAAAAATAATTTATATGGCTTCTAATTTCGAGACATTAGATTGCTGGAAAGAATGCTACAGTTTAAAGCTTTTTATAAAAAGGGAAATTTTAATCAATCTGCCGAAAAACGAACGTTATGATTTATATTCTCAATTATTGAGATCAGCGAGGTCTGGTACTGCAAACATAGCCGAAGGATGGGGAAGATATCATTATAAAGAGAATATTAAATTCCTAATCAACGCAAGAGGATCAGTAGCTGAAATCTTAGACCATGGAATTGAGGCAAAAGATTGTAATTATATTTCAGAAGATGTGCTTGAAGCACTTCGGAATAAGGTGGAATCATGTCTCAGGTTAATAAATGGTTATATCAAATATTTAAGGAATAGAAATAAGGAATAAATGGAAGTTAATTCTTTAATAGTTTGACTCGGATATTAAATTTTCCAGTTAACCAATTAACCAATTAACCAATTAACAAATACTGATGAAAATAAAAAACATATGCTGCATAGGTGCAGGTTACGTAGGAGGTCCTACTATGGCCGTAATCGCTCAAAAATGCCCTAAAATAAATGTCACTGTTGTAGATATTAACCAGAAAAGGATCGATGCCTGGAATGATGAGGATGTGGAAAACATTCCTATCTATGAGCCAGGTCTTTCTGATGTGGTGAAAGAGGCGAGAGGCAGAAATTTGTTTTTTTCAACAGATGTTGACTCCGCCATTGAAAATGCAGATATGATCTTTATTTCAGTAAATACGCCCACTAAAACTTACGGAATAGGAAAGGGAATGGCTGCCGACCTTAAATTTATTGAACTGTGTGCACGACAAATTGCGAGAGTATCAAAAAATGACAAAATAGTAATTGAGAAATCCACTTTACCGGTAAGAACAGCGGCAGCTCTTAAAAATATTCTTGACAATACAGGGAACGGCGTGAAATTTCAGATCCTTTCAAATCCTGAATTTTTGGCTGAAGGTACAGCGGTTCAGGATTTAATGAATCCTGACAGGGTATTGATAGGGGGAGATATAGACACAAATAAAGGGAAAGAGGCTGTTGAGGCGTTAGTTGATATATATGCGACCTGGATTCCTAAGGAAAACATACTTACCACTAATGTTTGGTCTTCAGAATTATCAAAATTAACAGCCAATGCTTTTTTAGCCCAACGTGTTTCAAGTATAAACGCCATGAGTGAGCTTTGTGAAAAAACCGGGGCTGATGTAGATGAAGTAGCAAGAGCGGTAGGCAAGGATTCCAGAATTGGATCTAAATTCCTGAAATCGTCAGTTGGTTTTGGTGGTTCTTGTTTCCAAAAGGATATCCTTAACCTGGTATATATATCTAAAACCTTTGGTTTAAATGAAGTAGCCGATTACTGGGAGCAGGTGATCATTATGAATGATCATCAAAAAAGAAGATTTGCTGAGAAAATCGTGAAAACCTTGTTCAACACAGTTTCTGGAAAAAAGATTGCCATTCTAGGCTGGGCTTTTAAAAAGGACACCAACGATACGCGGGAATCTGCTGCCATTTACGTTACAGATTACCTTCTCAATGAGCAAGCCGAAATCGTGGTATACGACCCTAAGGTAAATCCGGAACAAATATATGCCGATCTGGATTATCTTTCTTACCGAAGTGATGAAGAAAACAGGAAGGCTGTTACCATTGTTAGTTCAGCTGAAGAAGCTTGTAAGGATGCGCATGCAGTAGCTGTTTTAACGGAATGGGAGGAATTTAATGTTCTTGACTGGGAGAAAATATACGAGGATATGCTAAAACCGGCATTTTTATTTGATGGAAGAAGGATATTAGATCGCAGATCCAAAGAAAATATAGGTTTTGAATTTTATGCTATTGGTAGTTAGATTCCTTGCTGAATTCAGGAAGATATTTAATAATACGAATTTAATTTAAGCTTTGATTCGGGAAACGAAATAGAATGAAAAAAATTTTGGTCACCGGAGCTGCCGGGTTTATTGGTTATCACCTCGCTAAAAAGTTACTCGATCTAGGTTATGAGGTTGTAGGTATTGATAATATCAACAATTATTATGACATTGACCTCAAATATAACCGTCTAAACGAACTGGGAATAAACAGGGAAGATGCTGAAAATTTCCACCAGACAGTATATAGCAGCAAAGATCAAAATTTTTTATTTATTCGGGTAAACCTAGAAGACAGGGATGTTCTTCCCAAGATTTTTGCTGAACATAAATTTGAACAGGTTTGTAATCTTGCTGCACAGGCAGGGGTTAGGTACAGCCTTGAAAATCCTGAGGCTTATATAGACAGTAACGTAGTCGGGTTTTTAAATCTTCTTGAATGCTGCCGGAATTATAAGGTCAAGCATCTAATCTATGCCAGCAGTTCCAGTGTTTATGGGCAAAATGAAAAAGTGCCTTTTTCTGTTGAAGATAATGTAGACCACCCCATCAGTTTATATGCTGCCACAAAAAAGAGTAATGAATTAATGGCTCATACCTATAGTCACTTATATGATTTTAAGACTACTGGCCTAAGATTTTTTACTGTATACGGTCCCTGGGGCAGACCCGATATGGCAATGTTCTTGTTCACAGATGCAATAATCAAAGGACGGCCTATTAAGGTATTTAATAATGGCGAACTGGAGCGGGATTTTACATATATCGATGATATTGTTCAAGGGATGGTAAAAATTGTAAATCCTGTAAAGGAAAACAGAAGCAGTAATTATTCTTTGTATAATATAGGGAACAGCAAGCCTGTAAAGCTTATGGATTTTATTAAAGAAATTGAGAAGCAGTTAGGTGTGGAGGCGAAAAAAGAGATGTATCCAATGCAACCAGGAGATGTAAGCAGAACCTGGGCCGATGTGGATTCATTAAAGGAGGATTTTGATTACAATCCCAATACTCCGGTATCAAAGGGGGTAAAAAATTTTATAAGCTGGTTTAAAAATTATTATAACTAAAATGAAAATATTAATTACAGGAGGAGCGGGTTTTATAGGATCACACGTAGTTCGGTTATTTGTTACTAAATATCCTGAATATCAAATATATAACCTGGATGAGCTTACGTATGCAGGAAATCTTGAGAACGTAAAAGATATTGAACATTCGTCCAACTATACTTTTTTAAAAGCTGATATAAATGATGCTGAAAAAATGGTCAACCTGTTCAAGAAGTATAATTTTGATAAGGTTATTCATTTAGCAGCTGAATCTCATGTTGATCGGTCTATTACAGATCCTCTGGCATTTGTGAGGACCAATGTAATTGGGACTATCAATTTGCTTAACGCAGCAAAGGATCATTGGAAGGATGATTTGGAGAATAAATTATTTTACCATATCAGTACGGATGAAGTTTATGGAACCCTGGGGGAAACCGGTTTATTTACAGAAACCACTGCTTACGATCCTAATTCCCCTTACTCCGCATCTAAAGCCAGTTCAGATCATTTTGTACGGGCTTATGGCGAAACTTATGGCCTTCCTTTCATAATTTCTAATTGCTCCAATAATTACGGGCCTAATCAATTTCCTGAAAAATTAATACCCTTATTTTTTAATAATATTATTTCTAATAAAGCTTTGCCCGTTTACGGGGATGGGAAATACACCAGGGACTGGCTTTATGTTATTGATCATGCACACGCTATTGATCTTGTCTTTCACAAGGGAGAGAATAAATCAACCTATAATATTGGTGGATTTAATGAATGGCAAAATTTGGATCTCATCAAACTTCTTTGTGAGATTATGGATAAAAGACTGGGAAGAGCAAAAGGGGAATCGGCAAAACTGATCACCTACGTAAAAGACCGCCCTGGTCATGATAAACGTTATGCTATTGATGCAACAAAGATCAACACGGAGCTTGGCTGGAAACCTTCTGTAACTTTTGAGGAAGGCCTCGAAAAAACTGTAGACTGGTATCTTGAAAACCCGGAATGGTTGAAAAACGTTACTTCCGGCAAATATCAGGAATATTATGATAAGCAGTATGTTTAATTTAAAAGAGAAGAAGTCTTTTTAAGTATCTCAGAAGAAGCTTCAATAATTCTTTTCTTAGGCTTTTCATTCTGCCAATAAATAAATAAGGGTATTAATTAATTTCCTGTCGAAATAGAATGCCTTTTTCTCAGCTACTTTATCTTTCAGTAAATAGTGATCAGCTTTAAATTGTTTTATTACCTCAGCAAAGCGAAAATTAAGATCACTCTTCGAACCCATAATTTATATCCTTTGTCATATAATTTGGTTTAATAAAACTCAACAGAATTTTAATTATTTAAATAATCCAATCTTATATTACCCAAAAATTTTCGTCTGCCGGAATTCTCTTTGTTTTCTATACTTATGAAATAAGATAGGCTTTATAGCCAGGAAAAATTAGTCCGGTAAATACTTAATCCATTGCTACAAAAAAATTTAATGTTGCACGTTGAGTAGTTGAAGTCACTTATATTTCTTCATTGATGTAATACCAAACTGTTCTGGTGTTAAGGGTGTCAATGACCATTTCCAACAGGGAATGATCAGCACTAAATAAAGCATATTTCCACCGGAAAATTTTCATCTATACTATTTCACTTACAGTTACTGAAAAGATATTTTAGTAATACCTATTTTATAATTTTGAGGAAGGTTGAGATTTGAAGTTGTGTAAAATATTTGTTCCCCTGTAAATATAAAAGTTGGTGTGCATTTATAAGTTTCCACATCTAAATTATTACAACCCCTCACACATATTATGTTGGTTGAGAACTAATTATATATCAAAATGCAATCTTTGGTATAGTAAATTTTCGAGCCGCCGGCATTCATAAACTTTTATTAAAAAAAAGAAAAGAAATGGGAATTTGTTATTATCCCCATATATTTAATCGTTTTAACGGGACTTAGTTCTAGTAAAAATCATTTTTCAGACTGCCATTTAATTAATTATGATATCAAAGGCTTTTAATCATCTAGGAACATCTTTAGATTCTCAAAAATGTATTGTGAAATGGTCAAGTGGGAAATTTACTTCCAAAAATATTGGAGATGTGCTTAATGTTTACCTTTTTAAAGAGGTATTTGGAAAAGATATCGTAAGTTATAAAGAGGTTATTAATTTAGGTTTTCCCCCGGTTTATTCTTTCATTGGGAGTGTTCTGGACAATTCAGCAGTTCGAAACCTAACCGTAATGGGCTCAGGTTTCAAGAGCGAATCTTCACCTCTTAATATTCTTCCAAAAAAAGTAATTTCCTGCCGCGGTCCATTAACCAGAGAAAAATTGTTGCAATTGGGAGTAAAGGAGGTACCTGAAGTTTATGGCGACCCTGCAATTTTACTTCCTGAATTCTATAATCCTCAAATGGAGAAGAGGTATACAATGGGTATTATTCCTCATTATGTAGACAAGGACACGGAAATTGTC
The DNA here is from genome assembly GCA_024635655.1 of Gillisia sp. Lineage (GTDB taxonomy): Bacteria > Bacteroidota > Bacteroidia > Flavobacteriales > Flavobacteriaceae > Gillisia. The sequence continues at coordinate 177,110 of JAGXIL010000024.1, forward strand.
AAAAAATGGAGGAGTAATAGTGACGTAAAAATAATAGATGTTTTTTCCAATATTGAAACTTTTGTAAAAGATATTAAATCCTGTGAATTTACTGTTTCCAGCTCTCTTCACGGGGTAATTTTGTCTCATGCTTATGGGATACCTTCTGCCTGGGTGAAGCTTAGTGAGGATCTTGCCGGTGGCGGCTTTAAGTTTCAGGATTATTTTAGATCTCTTAATTTAGAAAAAACTTTTGTAAATATTGAGCAGGTTTCCACCTTAAATGATTGGGAGAGTCAGACTTTCAAACCGGAAATGGAATTCCAGACAAAAAAATTACTGAAGATTTTTAAAGAAGTAAATGTTTAAAAATTTTTACTTCTTCTAATTGCATTGAATTAAAAAAGTAGTAAGAGATGATACCGGTCACAAAACCTTATTTACCTCCAGTTGAGGATTATCAAAAATATATTCAGGGAATTTGGCAACGGCAATGGCTTACCAATAACGGGCCTTTGGTGAATAAACTAGAATTAAAGCTTAAAAATCACCTTAATATTGACCATTTCTTATATCTGGGAAATGGAACTGTTGCGTTGCAAATTGCCATAAAAGCTTTAGGATTAAAAGGAGAAATTATAACGACACCATTTTCTTACGTAGCAACAACAAGCAGTATTGTTTGGGAAGGATGTAAACCAGTATTTGTAGATATAGATGAAGAAACTTTAAATCTTGATCCTGAAAAAATTGAGCAGGCGATAACTGCAGAAACAACTGCAATAATTGCCACCCATTGTTTCGGAAATGCCTGCGACATTGATTCTATTCAGAATATTGCTAAAAAATACAATTTGAAAGTAATATATGATGCAGCGCATTGTTTTGGTACTACATATAAAGGAAAAAGTATCTTGGATTATGGTGACGTGAGCACAATTAGCTTCCACGCTACCAAATTAATGCATACTACAGAAGGGGGAGGTGTAATTACCAAGGATCCAAAAATTGTAAAAAGAATGGCGTACATGAGAAATTTTGGCCATGACAGTCCGTTCAAATTTAATGGAGTGGGCATAAATGGTAAAAATTCTGAATTTCATGCTGCTATGGGATTGTGTGTCCTTGAAAATATTTCGGAAATTCTTGAAAGACGAAAAGAGCAAAGTAAATACTACGATGTGATTTTGAAAAATTTGCAGGTTAGGAAACCTACCATTACGGAGAACTGTGGTTACAACTATGCTTATTATCCTATTATATTTGAAAATAAAGAAATGGTCGTCAAAACTCAAAAGGCATTGGAAAAAAATAACATTTTTCCCAGAAGATATTTTTATCCTTCCTTAAGCACTTTGGATTATGTGGAAAACCCCGGTACGCCGGTATCAGATAAAATTTCTTCTTCTATTCTTTGCTTACCGTTGTATTACGATTTAAGCGCCGAAGAGCAGGATTTCATTGCGCGGATTATGATTAGAACCCAGAACTATGAATAGATATACTTCTCTTTTTGTTTTGGGAAATCCTCGCTCCGGCACCTCGCTCCTGAGGATTATGTTAGACAATCATGCAAAAATCTCTATTCCTCCCGAGTCTGGATATATTCAATGGTGGAGCGAAAAATACGGAGACTGGAGCCATAGCGATTCACTCAATGAAGATAAGGTAAACTCTTTTATAACTGATCTTGCATCATCCCGTAAAATAGAAACCTGGAAGTTGAATTACGGTCAATTGCAATCATTGATATTTGAGGTTCAGCCGAATAACTACATGGAATTATCTCAGGCCGTTATCCTTCAATATGCGGGGCAAAATGATAAACGCCCATTAGTAATGGGAGATAAAAATAATTATTATCTCCAGCACCTGGATGTTATAAAAAAATATTTCTCTAAAGCTAAATTTCTGGCTATTATCCGTGATGGTAGGGATGTAGCATGCTCCTATCAAGGTTTGAAATATTTAGAATCAGATTCACCTTACAAACCCGTACTTCCTTCTTCTATTCCTCTTATAGCAGAGGAATGGAATAAAAATAATAAGATGATTCTGGATTACTTTAGTAGTCTTCAGGATCATCAACATCTGTGGATAAGATACGAAGACCTCGTTATAAACACCGAGGAAACCTTAGGTGAGGTATGCGACTTTTTAGGGCTTGATTTTGATTCACAAATGCTTGAATATTATAAAACGGAAAACGAACCTTTGGAGACAATTGCCTGGAAAAAGAAAACGAAAAAGAAACCGGACGCGAATAACATTGGTAAATATAAAGTAGAATTAAGTGAAAGGGATATTCAAAAATTTGAAAAAGAGAGTAAATCTATATTAACCAGCTTTAATTATAAATTACGGGAATAAATGATTTTTATCTCTTTAAGGTTAGATTTTCTTAAAAAACACGTGTGGCTATAAAAAATTATAAAAATACGAAATGAAAGGAATTATACTTGCCGGAGGTTCGGGATCGCGGTTATATCCTATTACTATTGCAGTAAGTAAACAATTGCTTCCTGTTTATGATAAACCCATGATCTATTATCCTCTGTCGGTTTTAATGTTGGCAGGAATAAAAGATATTTTAATTATTACAACTCCTCATGACCAATCCTCATTTAAAAAGTTGCTGGGTAATGGAAGCCAGGTGGGATGTAGATTTACATATGCTATACAGGAGGAACCAAAAGGTTTAGCCGAAGCTTTTATAATAGGAGAGGAATTTATAGGAAATGACAAAGTAGCTTTGATCCTAGGTGATAACATTTTTTATGGGAATGGTTTAGGCTCTCTTTTGAGAAGTAAAATTGATATTAATGGGGCTTCTATTTTTGCGTATCCAGTTAAGGACCCGGGGAGATATGGAGTAGTGGAATTTGACGAAGACAAAAAGGCGATTAGTATTGAAGAAAAACCTGCAGTCCCTAAATCTCGATTTGCTGTACCCGGTCTCTATTTTTACGACAACAAAGTTGTAAAATATGCAAAACAGGTTACTCCATCAGCAAGAGGAGAAAAAGAGATCTCAACTATTAATCAAATGTATTTGATGGCTGGTGAACTTGAAGTGGGGGTAATGACAAGAGGAATGAGTTGGTTTGACACAGGAACTGTAGAATCCCTGGATGATGCAACAGAATTTATTAGGGTCCTGCAAAACAGGCAAAGTACGATGATAGGTTGTATAGAAGAAGTAGCTCTTATTTATAAATTTATTGGAAAGGAAAAAATGCATACTGCCATAGAAAAATACGGCAAAAGTAAATACGGTGAGTATTTAAGAGACCTAATTTAGCCTTTGCCTGTAAATCTAAAATAATTAAATATAAATGTAAAATGACATTATATTCTATTGTAATTCCTGTTTATAAAAGTACCAAAAGCCTGGAAACAATCGCTTCACAGGTTAATGACCTGCAGAAGGAAAAAGGTTACAACTTTGAAATAATTTTCGTTAATGATAGTCCCTTTTTTTTAGACACGGAGACTACGCTCTCTAATTTAGTGGTGAGATATGAAAATGTTCAGGCCTTTTCTTTAAAGAAAAACCAGGGGCAGCAGTTCGCCGTATTATGTGGACTTAAAAAAGCAAAAGGTGATTTCATTTTAACAATGGATGATGACCTTCAACATCCAGTTAAGGAAATTCCGAAATTAATTAAAGCTTTTCATGCTGATCCTCAGGTTGAAGCAATTTTTGCAGTGCCAAATTTTAAAAAGAGAAAGCACGATGCCTGGAGAAACTTTGGTAGTTATCTTTTAAACAAAATGGATGTTATTTTTTTGAAAAAGCCAGAAGGTTTATACAAATCCTCCTTTAGGATTATGTCTGTAGAACTATGCAATACAATAGTTAATAATTATAACGCCATGCCTGCTGTTTCCAGTCTTATCATCAACAGCACTAACAATATTAAGAATATTGAAATTGAACATAATAGCCGGGAGTATGGGAAAAGTAATTATACAGTCCGAAAATTAATTAATCATTCCCTTAATAATCTTCTTCATTATTCATCTGTTCCTTTAAAAGCAATAGGCCTTGTGGGTATTTTAGTTTTTATAGCATCTGTTTTATTTATTATTTATATAGTTGTGAGAAAAATGATTGTGGGTACAAACTTCCCCGGGTACGCATCCATAGTTTCCTTAGTGAGTTTTTTTGGTGGCCTAAACCTTCTTGCAGTAGGCATTATTGGAGAGTATCTTATTAGAATTTTGAGAGAACAGCAAAAACCAAAACTGGATGATCTTCTGAAAGAAAGTCAAGCTCCGGATCGTCTCAGTGCCTTACAAAAACAGTTTTAATAAACTTTTAACCCGAGAATCTCCTATAAAAAAGGTTACAGTCACGGCGGAATTTTTTTCAATAAAAAAGTAAAAAATTGATGAAACATTTTAATATTAAACTTATTCTGAAAGTAATTTTTTCAGTAGGTTTAATAGTTTTTTTGTTCTTTAACCTTGATTTCGACAAGATTCTTTTAATTGAAGTTGGTGTTCTTCTTCCTTTTTTTATTTCATTGCTAATTACTACTATCTCTTTAAGTTTAATGAGTTATAGATGGCAATTATTAATTTGTCATTTTCTTGAAAAATCTCTTTCTTATTTAACTTTATGGAAGTACTACTTTATAGGTGCTTTTTTCAATATTTTCCTTCCCGGTGCGATAGGAGGTGATGTTGTGCGCACACAAAGATTATCCAAACATGCAGATATTACAATAAAGTCTGCTGGTATTCTTACGTTGTCTGAACGCTTGATTGGTACCTACGGCTTATTGATCCTGTTATCCTTTAGTATGTTATTCCTGAATTTTCCTAAAGATTTAGGTTTAACCAATTATTTGCCATTATGGATATTTAAATCTTCCCCTGTCATCGTCCTTGTATGTATCCCGCTTTTTAAATGGCTTCTTTCAAAATTCTCAATAGAATCCTCCTACAGGTTATTTATTAAAATTATTGCCCTTTCATTTATAGCACAAATGGGGGATGTTATAATTGCGTATATTTTCAGCCATTATTTTGGCTTAGACCTACCTTTTTCCGCTTTTTTGTTTATAATGCCTTTAGTCTATTTTGTTACCGTTTTGCCGATTTCTTTGGGAGGTCTGGGCGTAAGAGAAGGAGCCTTTTCAGGGTTAATGGTCCTTTACGGAGTTGACACCTCCATAGCAATAATTATTTCTTTATTAATGTATTTAACAAAGGTAGGAATTGGCATCTTAGGGTATATTATCTATCTAAGAGAAAAATAATTACAGTATATGAAAAAATATAAGCTATGAGACGCAGGATAGAAAAGCTCACGTATTTACTTTATTTTTTGAGTTATTTTTTGATGCTTATTAATCCAGGGGTTTACTGGGATGACTGGACCATCTTTAATATGGATGCCAAAGGAATAATGAGTCAATACTATGGAAATGGTAATCTTCCAAATGGGTACTTTCATTTATTACTCAAGGAATTTTCCGGTTCTCCGCTTCTGTATCATGCATTGGCTTTTGTTTTTAAACTGGTAGGAATATTTACCCTTTTTAGAATACTGGAAAAATTTAGCCTATCACATAAAGAGACAATGTTCTGGAAGATTTCCATTTTAATTTATAGCATTTTTCCGCATTATGATACGCTTATTACAATGATCATGCTTAATAGTACACTGCGTTTGTTCTTATTTATTGTTGCAACATTCTGTTTGGTAAAGTATTTATTTGAGAGGAAGATAATTTACAGAATCTTAAGTTTAATTCTTTTTTTCCTTTCCTTTTTCACAAACTCTTTTTTAGTTTTTTATCTTTTTCCTTTTCTATTCATTTTAACCATTGGTGACTCTAATTTATTTTTGCAAAAAAAGTTCTATTCCAGTGGTGCTTTTGTGAAATTTATTTTTTTACGAGCAGTTAAATATCTTGATTTCCTTCTACTGCCTTTTCTATTTTGGTTTATACGGCAACAGTTTTTTATGCCTTCTGCTCATTATGAACAGATAGGATATAATGAAGTAAAACTTGAATCTCTCCTGCAAATACCTTATAAGTTTGTGGTGTTGGTTTATATTTTTGTTGCAGATCTTTTGCCCTTTATAAACGAGGCTCTTCAGTACTTGGAACTTTGGATATTGTTTGCAATAGCAGCATATGTCAGCTATTTAGTTCTTTCAAAAATAAATCTGGATTTTAAAATTTCGTGGAAGATGCTTGTTTTGGGAATTATTTTATTTCTTGCAGGAGCTTTTCCTTACCTGATGGTAAATAAATATCCTACTTATCTTGATTACATGTCACGCCATCAACTACTGGTTGGTTTTGGTGCAAGCTTAAGCTTTTGTGCAATTATTTTTCTTCTGCAATCTTCTATTGCTAAACGTGTGCTATTGTCTGGCAGTATTGCAGCTTTTGTTTGTATTAACGTTTTTATCCAGTTTAGTTTTTTTAAAGGATATATGAAGCAGGAAGTTTTTCAAAATTATTTTACTGCGGAAAATATTAGCAGCGATATTTCTAAAACTATCATATTAGAGGATGCCACTGTGGATTTCACCCAAAAGGGAAATCCTGTAAAGTTTTATGCTTTTGCAGGCATGTTAAAACGTTTAAATGAAAAAGAAAACATTGTTTTAGCAACAGAAAAGGATCTAAATAGCTATTTAAAAAATGAATTATTTTCTATTATCAAACCATACAATTATCAATATAATTTATCAGATTACCAATATGTTGACCCATATCAAAAACTTGTAGTAAATTATACTGAAAAGGAGAAACCTCTGTTTCCCATTTTTACTTACTACGGACAATTTTTTTCCGGAAATAAAAATGCATGGAATGGCCATTTTCAGTTCAGATTAGAGTCACTGCCAAAAGGTGAAATTTAAAACAAGAATTACAATGTTAAATTTTATAATATATTTATAATACTAAAATGCCTCAACCCTAAGCATATGATTAAATTCGCGTGCTTAATGAATCACACTTTAATATGAAACAATATTGGATATTTTAGAGCTCATTGGTAGAGATAGAATGTTTTTTGATGCGGATATTCATGCGCACCAAGACGAACTGCAGGAGATTATATCCAGTTCTTCATTTCTTGTTTTAGGAGGGGCCGGCTCGATTGGACAGGCAGTAACCAAGGAGATCTTCAATAGAAATCCTAAAAGGTTACATGTGGTTGATATTAGCGAAAACAATCTTGTTGAACTAGTCCGGGATCTGCGAAGTTCACAGGGGTATATATCAGGAGATTTTAAAACTTTTGCGCTGGATATAGGTTCGCTGGAATATGAATCCTTTATTGAAAAGGGGTACGGCTATGATTATGTTCTTAATCTTTCGGCTCTTAAACATGTGCGAAGTGAAAAGGATCCCTGGACTTTAATGAGGATGATTGAGGTAAACATCTTTAATACAGACAAAACCATTCAGCAATCAATAGAACAGAATGCAAAGAAATATTTCTGTGTTTCTACTGATAAGGCAGCAAATCCCGTGAATATGATGGGAGCCTCAAAGCGTATTATGGAAATGTTCCTTATGAGAAGAAGCAGGGAAATAAACATATCAACGGCTAGGTTCGCCAATGTGGCGTTTTCTGATGGATCCTTGCTGCACGGTTTTAACCAAAGAATCCAGAAAAGACAGCCAATTGTTGCTCCAAATGATGTTAAGAGGTATTTTGTTACGCCAAAAGAATCAGGGGAACTATGTTTAATGTCATGTATTTTTGGAGAGAATAGGGATATATTTTTCCCAAAACTAAACGAAAACCTGCACCTGATTTCTTTTGCAGAAATTGCTGTAAAATATCTAAAACAACTGGGATACGAACCTTACTTGTGTGAAACAGAAGATGAAGCCCGGGAATTAGTAAAAGTGTTACCGGAACAAAAAAAATGGCCCTGTCTTTTTACTGAAAGTGATACTACCGGAGAAAAGGATTTTGAAGAATTTTTTACTAAAAATGAAGAACTTGATCTAAACCGCTTTTTGAATTTAGGGGTGATAAAAAATGGGTTGCAGGTAGAGGAACAGAAACTCACACGTTTTGAAAAAGAAATTTCCTCTCTTCGAAAATCCAAAAAATGGTCAAAAGAACAAATTGTAGATCTTTTCAATTTTATGATCCCACAGTTTGGGCATGAGGAAAAGGGGAAATATCTGGATAGTAAAATGTAAGATTAATTAAGGAACAGAAACCAAGATCAAAATTATTATAGGTTAAAATTGTAAAAATTCTAATGAATGCGTAAAGAAACAGTGGCTTTGGTTGGGTATTCAGAGCATGGGATCGTAGTTGCTGAAGCTGCCCTTGAACAAGGTTTAAGGCTTAAATACTATACTGAAGTTAAGGAAAGGGAAGTAAATCCTTTTGATCTTGAATATTTAGGTAATGAAAGAGAAGGTAATTTTTTAGGTTGGGATTCTGAGATTGTATTTGTGCTGGGTATTGGAGATAACAAGATCAGAAAAAGATCAGCCGAACTGATAAGATCAAAGAAAAAAGAAGTCCTTAATGTAATACATCCATTGGGATCAATTTCAAAAAAAGTTGAGATTGGATATGGAAATTTTATATCAAAGGGAGTACTAATAAATCCTTTAGTGGAGATTGGTGATTTTTGCATTTTAAATACCGGAAGTATAGTTGAACACGAGTGTGTAATTGGTAATGCGGTACATATTGCACCTGGAGCTGTTTTGGCGGGCACTGTAAAAGTTGGTGATTATACATTTATTGGAGCCAATGCCGTAATAAAGCAAGGGGTACAAATTGGAAGCAATGTCATTATTGGAGCAGGAACTGTAGTACTTCACGATGTAGAGGATAACGAGAAAATAGTGGGAAATCCAGGAAGAGTAATATGATAAAGAGAGTTATAATAATTGCTGAGGCCGGAGTTAATCATAATGGTAGTTTAGATAGAGCAAAGGAACTTATTGATGTGGCCGCAGATGCCGGAGTGGATTACGTAAAGTTTCAGACATTTAAAGCAGATAAAATGGTAACCCGGTCTGCAAAAAGAGCAGCTTATCAAAATTCGAATACCGGCGATGCTGATTCTCAACACGAGATGCTGAAAAAACTTGAGCTTTCTGAAGAGATGCACGTGGAGTTGATAAGGCATTGCGATCAAAGGTCGGTAAAGTTTCTTTCCACAGGATTTGATCTGGAAAGTCTTGAATTTCTTAATTCTATAGGATTAGAACTTTTTAAGATCCCTTCTGGTGAAATTACAAATCTTCCATATTTGCGAAAGATAGCCGGCTTCCGAAAACCTATAGTGATGTCAACTGGAATGGCGACCATGGAAGAAGTAGAAAATGCTTTTGATATCCTTGTGAAGGAGGGCGTGAATAAAGACGATATTACCATTGTTCATTGCAACACAGAATATCCCACTCCTATGGAAGATGTCAATTTAAAAGCAATGAATTATATAGGTAAAAAACTTTTCGTTAACACCGGTTATTCAGACCACACGCTGGGAATAGAAGTTCCTATAGCAGCTGTTGCTTTAGGAGCCCGGGTTATTGAAAAACATTTCACACTTAGCAGGGACTTACCCGGTCCAGATCATAGGGCTTCATTAGAACCTGTAGAATTAGCAGCTATGGTAAAAGCCATTCGAAATATTGAAAAAGCGACAAGCGGTAGCGGGATAAAAGAGCCATCAGCTTCAGAAAAAAAGAACAAAGAAATAGTAAGAAAGAGTATCGTTGCAAAAGTTCAAATTTTAAAGGGAGAGACTTTTTCAGAGGAAAATATTTCTCTTAAGAGGCCGGGAATGGGGTTGTCTCCCATGCTATGGGATGAGGTTCTGGGAAAAAAAGCTCAAAAAGATTTCATTGAAGATGAATTTATAAAAATATAATAAATGGAAATCAGAAATTACAAACAGGGAGATGAAGTAAAAATCCTGCACCTGTTTGAAATAGTTTTTGGTAAGAAGATGTCTATGGAATATTGGAAATGGAGATTCTTAAATAATCCTTTTTCAAAAGACATGTTAATCCATTTAATGTGGGAGGATGAAAATTTAATAGGCCAATATGCACTCTCACCCGTGGAGATGAAAGTGGATGGAAAAAAAAAGAAGGCAGCCCTGGCAATGAGTTTAATGACTCATCCGGATTATCAGGGCATGGGAGTATTTGCGAAATTAGGCCACAGTCTGCACGAGGAATTAAAAAGCAAATACGGTTACCATATGATCTTTGCATTTCCTAATAACAAAACGCATTCTCATTATGGGTTTGTAAAAAACCTGGGATGGAAGGATATTGCCATTATTCCTATGATGAGCGTAAAGTCACAGGATCTAAGGTTTAAGATTGGAGATAAAACGAATTATTCTTTGCTGGATTCTTTTGACGGAGTAGAGGATGAATGTAATAATTCCAACAAGCCGGTAAGGATCAACTATACCCCCGAATATCTACAATGGAGATATATGGATAATCCTTCGACAGCTTATAAGATAATTAGGCTGGATAACAAAAATGGATTTGCAGTGTATAAAGTAATTTCGTCCTTCAGTGGAGATGGGAATTATGAAATAGACCTCATGGAAGTCGTGTTTGGCAATGATCCCCGTTTACTTTCTGAAATTTTAAATGCTATTATTGATATTGAACAGGACATAAAACTTAATAGTTTCAATATATGGAAATCAATTTTTGCTGAAGATCATATATGGTATGAGAAACTTGGTTTCAAGATAAGTCAGCCTCTTAATTATTTGAGCTATCTTGATTTTGAGGATCAGGCCTTGGTTTCTGATTTCAGGAACTGGGAAATTGGAATGGGTTACTCAGATGTATTTTAGATATGACGAAAAAAAGAAAAGTTATTGCAGTAACAGGTGCAAGGTCAGAATACGATCTTCTATACAGCGTGTATAAAAATTTGGAGGAGGATGAGAATTTTGATTTTAGTATCATTATAACCGGTCCTCATTTATCTCACACCTTTGGATACACTGCAAAACATATAGAAGAGGATGGTTTTAAGATTGCAGGTAAGCTTTATAATTTTATAGATACGGGAGAAAAGATTGGAAGGATTACTTCCATAGGAAATCAAGTTACACTCCTTGCCAATCTCTTAAATCATGAAAATCCAGATATTGTTCTTGTAGCCGGGGATCGTGAAGAAGCAATAAGTGTTACTATGACTTGTGCATATTTAGACATTGTTGTTGCACATTTTTTCGGTGGCGATATCGTAAAAGATGGAAATATTGATAATTCAGCGAGATATGCTTCCAGTAAATTTGCCCATATACATTTTCCTTCACTGCCGGAGCACCGCGAAACCTTAATGAAGCTGGGGGAGGATGATTTCAGGATATTTGTTATGGGTAATCCGGCTTTGGACCGAATAGCCTCTACAAGATTCCTAAGTAAAAGTGAAGTTTTAAGTAACCTTGGGGTAAAAAATAAAAAGATTTCCAATTACTGTGTTTTAATTCAACATCCAACGGCCCAGGCGCTCAAGCAGGATGAACAGATTAGAAGCACTTTAAACGCACTGTTGGAATACGAAGGCCATAGCTTTATTAATTTTCCCAATTCAGATTCGGGAAGTGCAGAGATCATTAAAGCTTACCAGGAATATTCCTCAAAATATCCGGATAAACTTACTGTGTTTAAAAATCTGGACAGAGAAAATTATTTGAGTCTTTTAAAACATTCAGAATTTCTGATCGGGAATTCCAGTTCAGGAGTTATTGAAGTTGCAACCTTGGGCCTCGCGGCTATTAATGTAGGGGAAAGGCAAAGAGGGAGAGTACACGGGGCTAACGTAATTTTTACTGATAATAATAAAGATCAAATTCAAAAGGCCATTTATAGGGTTTTAAATGATGAAGAATTCAGGCAAATTGTTGCCAGGAAAGAAAACCCCTACGGCTCGGGTAATTCGGCAGAAATTGTGGTAAAGGTGCTTTCAGAGATTGAGCTTAGTCAAGAACTCATTTATAAAAATATAACTTATTGATGAAGAACGTAATTGTTATATCTGCCCACCCCGATGACGAAGTCCTTGGTGCAGGTGGGACCCTCTTAAAACATGCAGAGAATGGGGATAATGTTTATTGGTTGATTACCACAAATATTTCAGAGTCTGCTGGTTTTTCTCAAAGCAGAATAAAATCCCGTCAAAACGAGATTAACGAGGTAGAAAGAGAAATGAATTTTAAAAAGACTTTTCTTTTAAACTACCCAACTATGGAACTTTCTTCTTCTACTTTAATATCAATGGTCCCCAAAATCTCACAAATTTTTAATGAAGTTAAGCCTGAAATTATTTATTGTTTGAACAGATCAGATGCACATTCAGATCATAGAGTAACATTTGATGCGGTGATGGCCTGCACTAAATCTTTTAGATATCCATACATTAAAAAAGTTCTGCTGTATGAATGTCTTTCAGAAACAGAATTCGCTCCAGCCTTATTTGAAAAAGCTTTTATTCCGAATTATTATGTTGACGTCACTAAATTTTTTCAGAAGAAATTAGAAATAATGAGCATCTATGAATCTGAACTTGGTGAACATCCATTTCCGCGGTCCTTGCGAAATATTGAAGCTTTGGCCACTTTTAGAGGAGCCAGTGTAGGAGTGGAATACGCAGAGGCTTTTCAATTAATTAAATTTATTGATAAATAAAATATATGAAATTGGAAACTCTTTTAATACATAAAGATAAGACATTGCTTGAGGCCCTTGTGAAACTGGATGCAATAAGGAACTTTAGCAGGCGTATTTTATTTGTTGTAGAAGATAATGGATCTTTATTAGGTTCTCTCACTGATGGTGACATAAGAAGATCTCTCATTGCTAATAAGGATATTTATCAAAATGTTGGTACTATTTGTAACAGATCTTTTTTATCTGAAAGAAACCGGCCAGGTTACCTGGATCTCAAAGAATATAGGAAAAAAGATATTAAAATTCTTCCTCTTGTAGACGATAAAAAAAAGATGGTGAAGATCCTTGATCTTGAAAAAACAATTTCTATTCTCCCGGTAGAATGTATGATCATGGCAGGAGGAAGGGGTAAGCGATTAAGTCCTTTAACCGATACCATTCCTAAACCTATGTTGCCTCTTGGGGGAAAGCCCATTATTGAACATAATATTGACAGATTGATCTCCTTCGGGATTCAAAAGATCTATATATCAGTAAAATATTTGGGGGAACAAATAGAGGATTATTTCGGAGATGGGAGTGCGAAAGGAATTAAGATCGAGTATATATGGGAAGATGAACCTCTTGGAACTGCCGGAGCCCTTTCTTTGGTTGATAAATTTGAATCAGAACAGGTTTTATTGATGAACAGTGACCTTTTTACAAATATAGATTTCGAAGAGTTATATCGTGTGAAACTGGAGAGCGGGGCAGATATGGCAGTGGCATCTACAGAATATAAAATAGATGTCCCTTACGCGGTGTTTCAAACCGAACAAAACAAGGTGAAAGAATTCAAGGAGAAGCCTTCTTTTGTATATCATTCTAATGCAGGCATATATCTTTTAGACAGAAATTTAATCGCGAGGATTCCCAAAAATAAATTTTATGATATCACCGATCTTATGGAAAATCTGGTAGAAAATGGAGGAGAATTGGTTCATCATCCTATTCTTGGTTACTGGATCGATATTGGTAAACCATTAGATTATGAACAGGCAAAGGAATTTATCAAACATTCAAGAAATTAAAAGTAGAATTAAATGAGCATTTTAATTACAGTATGTGTTAGAGGAGGTTCCAAAGGAATTCCCGGTAAAAATATAAAAGATCTAAATAATAAACCTCTCATTTATTACACTTTAAATTTTGCGGAAAAGTTTGCAGAAATCCATCCTGGTACCTTCATTTATTTGTCTACAGAATCTAAGGAAATTAAAGAGGTAGTTAAGGATTTAAATTTAAGTATGGTTAATATTGATCATAACAGACCTCCTGAATTAGCAACTGATACTTCAGGGAAACTTGGAGCGATAAGAGATCTCAAAGAATTTGCCGAAAAACAGCAAAAACAAAAATTTAATTATATTATTGATCTTGATGTAACATCACCCCTACGATCAATTGATGACCTTGAAAAGAGTCTTGAAATGCTGAAAGCCCATGAGGAGGCATTAAATATTTTCTCGGTAAGCCCTGCAAACCGGAATCCGTATTTTAATATGGTTGAAGAAAAAGGAGATGGCTATGTGAAGCTTGTAAAAGAAGGAAATTTTTTATCCCGGCAGGCCGCTCCGGTAGTATATGACATGAATGCTTCTTTTTATATTTTTAGCTCTAATTTTTTTAAAAGATCATTTTCCGGCGCTATTACAGAGAAAACCCTTGCTTACAATGTTCCTCATTTATGTTTTGACCTTGATGAACCTATAGATTTTGAATTCATGGAATTTTTGTTATCAAAGGATAAATTAAATTTTGAATTCATTAAATGAAAGTTTTAATAATAGGATTAGGGTCAATAGCTCAAAAGCATATAGCAGCGCTTAAAACATTAGGAGAAGTAGAAATATATGCTTTAAGGTCTTCAAGAGACTCCCGGAATTATGAAGAGGTAACCAATCTATTCACATATGATGAAATTAAAGAGATAGATTTTGATTTTTTTATAGTATCTAATCCAACTTCTAAACACGCAGAAGCTATCAAGAAGTTACTTATTTTTAAAAAACCTCTGTTTATTGAAAAACCATTATTTCACGACATTGATGTAAATTACAATAGAATTATACAAGAAATAAAGAAAGCCGGCATTCAAACATATATTGCCTGTAATTTACGATTTCTGGATGCCCTTTCTGAAATGAAAAACATGTTGGTAGGGGTAAAGATCAATGAAGTTAATGTTTATTGTGGTTCGTACCTTCCCTCCTGGAGACCCTCTGTAGATTTTAGAAAAGTCTATAGTTCAAATAAAAATCTGGGAGGAGGAGTTCATCTGGATATGATCCACGAACTGGACTATACATACTGGTTGTTAGGGGAGCCCGACAAAGTGACCTCAACTTTGAGAAGTACCTCTTCTCTGGAAATAGATGCTGTTGATTATGCAAATTACTTATGGGAATACGCAGATTTTTCAGCAAATATAGTTCTCAATTATTACCGCCCGGACACAAAAAGAACCCTGGAAATAGTTACTGCAGAGCATATTTATTTTGTTGACATTCTAAAAAACAGGATTTTGAAAAATAATGAAGAGATCTATATTTCCGCTCAGGCAATGTCAGAAACCTATACTTCCCAGATGAAGTATTTTATAGACCGTGTTATAGAAGGGAAAGAAAAAAGTTTTAATGATGTTGAAGAAGCGTATAAAATTTTGAATTTATGTTTGAAGGATTAGAAGAAAAAGTCATTATAGTAACAGGAGCTAACGGTCAATTAGGAAAGGAAGTTGCAAAATTTTTACATAATAAAGGGGCTGTGGTCATTGCAGTAGATATCCAAGATCCCGGCTTTACAGATTATGTGTTTTTAAATAAAGACATCACTCAATCTTCAGAAATAGATTGGGTAGTGAATTACGCTGTAGAAAATTATCAAAAGATTGACGGACTTGTAAATATGGCTTATCCCAGAACAGAAGATTGGGGTACAAAATTTGAAGATGTAGAGCTGGATTCCTGGAAAAAAAATGTTGATATGCAAATGAATAGTGTATTTTATATATGTCAACAGGTTTTAGTGGTAATGAAAAAACAGGGGTTTGGTTCTGTTGTAAACTGCGGATCAATTTACGGGGTAGTTGGTAACGATTTCACATTATATGAAAGCTTTGGCGGGACGTCTCCCGCAGCGTATAGTGCCATTAAAGGAGGTTTAATTAATTTTACAAGATATCTGGCATCATATTACGGGAAAGACAACATAAGAGTAAATTGTATATCCCCGGGAGGTATCCTCTTTAAAGAGAAACAGCATCCCGAATTTATTAAAAGATATAATGAAAAATCTCCGTTAAAAAGATTAGGTAATCCGGAGGAAATTGCCCCTCCCGTTGCATTTTTACTTTCAGAGGGTGCATCTTTTATCACAGGGCATAATTTAATGGTAGACGGAGGATGGACAGCCATATAAATGAAGAAAATTAATTTTCAATAGAAACAAATTGATAAAGAATCTATTAAAAAAATATTTTGAAAGTCTGGCTTATTACTATTCCTATTTAGGATACAGGATAGTAATAATTGTTGCCTTCAGTATTTTCGTGGGTATCCTTGATGGATTCGGCCTGGCTATGTTCTTACCCCTGCTTCAAATGGTCAATGATCCTGGTGCAGTAGAATCAGATAGTCTTGGTGGATTAAGCTTTCTGTTAGAATTTCTTGATAATTTGGGATTATCCCTTAATCTCGCTACGGTACTGGGATTCATGATAATCTTATTTTTTCTGAAAGGACTCATGCAATATGGCAACGGCGTTTACAGAATGCTGACACTTCAAAAATTTATAAAGAAGATCAGGTTTCAGAATATTAAGGGAATGAATAATCTGGCATATAAATATTTTGTTTCGGCAGATGTTGGCCGCATTCAAAATACCTTGACAGGGGAGGTGGACAGAGTGGCTATTTCCTTTGCGAACTATTTTTATGCAGTGCAGTTTGGGGTAATGGTTATAGTTTATATGGCCTTTGCTTTTAGAATGGATCCTCAGTTTGCTGTAATGGTTTCCATAGGTGGAATTCTGACGAACTTTTTGTACAAGAATTTATATAAGAAAACAAAAGGTGCTTCGAGGCTACTTACCGGTGAAAACAACATTTTCCAGAGTTTGATCATCCAGAATGTAGGTAACTACAAGTATTTAAAGGCAACAGGATCATTAAATAAATACGGGCAGAAGCTCAAAGAGTCTGTTTTGAAGATCGAAAAGAGTAACGTGAGGATTGGGATATTGGATTCTATACTTATTGCAGCCCGGGAGCCTTTGCTCATTACTGTAGTGGTCATTGTGATATATGTTCAAACTGAGGTAATGGGATCCTCCTTAGGACAGATCCTGTTTAGTTTGCTTTTTTTCTACCGTGCTTTAAATTTTTTAATGCAAATGCAGGCAAGGTGGAACAAATTCCTTGGAGTTTCAGGCTCTTTAGAAAATATGCAGGCTTTCTCGGAAGAACTTAAAGAGAACAAAGAAGAAAAAAGCAAGAACCCACTGGAAGAGTCTTTGGAGAATCTGACCCTTCAGGATGTTTCCTTTAACTACGGAGAAATTCAGGTACTTAAAAATATAAATTTGAAGATCATAAGAAATGAGACCGTAGCTTTTGTAGGGGAGAGTGGTAGCGGAAAAACAACTTTGGTGAATATAATAGCCGGGTTATTACCTGTAGATAAAGGAGATTACTTTATCAATGACCATAAAAGTCATGAGCTGCGAATAGAATCTTTTCAGGAGAAAATAGGATATATAACTCAGGACCCGGTTATCTTTAATGACACGTTGTATAATAATGTCACTTTTTGGGACGACCGTCCGGAAAATAAAGAACGCTTTTGGATGGCACTACAACAGGCCGCTATACTGGATTTCGTAAACAGCCTTCCGGAAAAGGAGCAAACCATTCTGGGAAATAATGGAGTAAATTTAAGCGGGGGCCAAAAACAAAGGCTTTCAATAGCCCGGGAACTTTTTAAAGAGGTTGAGATCCTTATTCTTGATGAAGCAACATCCGCTTTGGATTCAGAGACCGAAAAAGAAATTCAGAAAAATATTGATGATCTAAAGGGGAATTATACCATTCTAATTGTTGCCCACCGCATCTCTACTATTAAAAATGCAGATAGGATTAT
>JAGXIL010000025.1 GCA_024635655.1 Gillisia sp.
ATATAGGCCTTAATCAGGCTCCCGGCACTTTCTTTAACCGCCCTCCGGGATCTTTTCCAGATAATGCCAATAACGATCTCAACCCTTTTGGGATCAACGGCACTGCAGAATCAATTCTTACTCCCGCCATCAGGGATATTTCTACCGTACAAAGCGGGTTTGGGGGATTGACAGTCTCTGAGGGAATAGATTACGCTAAACTAGAAAACGCCCGGCAATTAAAACCCAATGAATTTAATTTGAACAGCAGGTTGGGGTACATCTCGTTAAACCAACGCCTTAGTAATGATGAGGTGCTTGCAGTTGCCTTTCAATATACCATTAACGGCAGGGTGTACCAGGTGGGGGAATTTGCCAATGACGGGGTAGATGCCAATGTTTCCACCGGGGATGTGGGGGAGGAAGTAAGGGTGAATCAAAATCTTGTGGTGAAACTATTGAAAAGCACAGTTACCAATGTAAACGAACCTATATGGGACCTGATGATGAAGAACATTTACAGCCTGGGAGCTTTCCAGCTGGAAAAGGAGGATTTCAGGTTAAATATATTGTATACAGATCCCCAGCCCCTTAACTATATTACTGCAGCTGAAGATGCTAACGTTCCGCTTCCTGAAGATGTGGAAGAGACAACCCTGCTTCGGGTGTTCAACCTGGACAGGCTAAACTTCACAAATGATCCTGTAGTAGGAGGGGACGGATTCTTTGATTATGTTCCCGGGATCACCATAGATCCTCAAAACGGATTGGTCATCTTTACTTCTGTAGAGCCATTTGGAAAGCATCTTTTCGACAAACTTGATAATACGCCCAACAGCGGGCCGGAAGAATATAACCTTCCTGAAACCTATAATGCCAACCAGGAAAAATATGTATTTCGCTCCCTGTACCGAACTACAAAAATTCAGGCAGAGCAGGAAGATGCAGATAAGAATAAATTTCAGTTAAGCGGTAGATATAAATCTTCCCAGGTAGAAGGTATACCCATTGGATTTAACCTCCCACAGGGTTCTGTGACAGTTACAGCAGGAGGAAGGGTGCTGCAGGAAGGGGTAGATTATGTTGTGAATTATCAGTTGGGCCGGGTGCAGATCATTGACGACGCGCTTTTGGCATCAGACACTCCCATCGAGGTACAAACAGAAAATAATGCTTTGTTCGGGCAGCAGTCAAAAAGATTTACCGGAATAAATGTAGAGCATCAATTCAATGAGAATTTCCTTGTAGGAGGAACATTTCTAAATTTAAAAGAACGGCCGCTTACGCAAAAATCAAATTATAGCTATGAGCCTGTCAATAATTCTATTTATGGCCTCAATGCAATTTATAACACAGATGTTCCTTTTTTAACCCGGCTGGTCAATAAGCTGCCGAATATTGATACAGATGTGCCTTCTACCATTTCCGTTCGTGGAGAATTTGCCTATTTACAACCCGGGGCGCCCAATGTGAATGATTTTGACCAAAAAGCAACAACTTATATAGATGATTTTGAGGCGTCGCAAACTTCTATATCAGTTAATAATCCTTTGGGGTGGGAACTGTCTAGCGTGCCGCTGGAATTTGGGGGAGAATTGGCAAATGGAGACCTGGCTTCAGGTTATAAAAGGGCGAAACTTGCATGGTACACTATTGACCCTATATTTTACAGTAGTCGCCGCCCAGATGGGATCACAGATTCAGACCTGTCAAACTATGCCACCAGGCGTGTATTTTTAGATGAGATCTTTCCAAATACCGATGTGATCCAGGGGCAGCCACAGGTAATATACACTATGGACCTCGCATATTTTCCCGGCGAAAGAGGGCCGTACAATTACAATCCTTCTGCAGCAGGAGGTAATTCCCTGCCTTCACCTGAAGAAAATTTTGGAGGTATATCCAGAGAAATCAGTTCTACCAATTTTGAACAATCCAATGTGGAATTTATTCAGTTCTGGGTAATGGATCCATATATCTATCCTGAAAATGCAGGTAATACCGGAGGAACTATCACATTTAACCTCGGAAATATTTCTGAAGACGTATTAAAAGATGGAAGAAAACAATACGAAAACGGATTACCCGAAGATGGTAGCTTGCAAAATACTGTAACCACGGCATTTGGAAAAGTTCCTGCCAATCAATCCCTTATTTATGCATTTGATTCAGAGGGAGAAGAGCGCCTTAGGCAGGATGTAGGGTATGATGGTCTGGCGGATGCTGAAGAAGCTGTTAATTTTCCCAATTTTGGAAATTTACCCGATCCTTCCGGAGATAATTACGATTATTTCTTAAATACCACGGGTAGTATTGTTGATCGATACAGGAATTATAACGGGGTAGATGGCAATTCCCCTCCGGAAGTTGGGGACACAAATCGCGGAAATTCCACTTTGCCGACAACAGAAGACCTGAACCGGGATAATACGATGAATACGATCAACAGCTATTTTGAGTATGACGTAAAGATCTTTCCCGGGATGGATATTGATAACAATCCATATATTACAGATGTCAAAGAGGTGAACGCCCCTCTGCCCAACGGAGATCAATTGCCGGTACGATGGGTTCAATTCAAGGTGCCGATCTTTGAACCTACAGATGCAAAAGGAGGAATAGCAGATTTCAGGTCTATCCGGTTTATGCGTTTGTTCCTTAATGATTTTGAGGACCGTACCATTCTGAGGTTTGGTACTATGGAACTGGTGCGTGGGGATTACCGCCGGTATAACCGGAGCCTGAACCCCGAGACTCCAAGACAGCCTGTTCAAAATGAAGGAACTTTATTTGAAGTCGCGGCAGTAAATATTGAAGAAAATGAGAACAGGGAACCCGTGCCTTATGTGCTGCCTCCGGGAGTGGTGAGAGAAGAATTGTTTAACAACAATACCAACATCAGGCAAAACGAACAATCCCTTTCTTTAAGAGTTTGTGGTTTGGAGCCACAGGATGCCCGTGCCGTTTACAAGAATTTCCAGATCGATATGCGACAGTATAAGAACCTGGAAATGTTTGTTCACGCTGAATCCATTGTAAACGAGATCGCCCTGAAGGATGGTCAACTGGTGGCATTTATTAGAATGGGAACAGATTTTACGGAAAACTACTACCAGATAGAGATCCCTCTTACAGCTACCAATTTTGGGGCCGCCTCCCCAGATGAGGTTTGGCCGGCGTCCAACAGGATCTTGTTGCCTTTAGAGCTGTTACAACGGGTGAAAACCGCGGTTTTAGGAGACCCGTCATTACGCTCTACCGAAATGAATTATTTTGATGAGGAGCTAAATCAGGAATTCGCTGAAGATCCTTATCAAATAGGGCAAATGAGGGTAGGTATCAAAGGAAATCCAAGTTTTGGAAATATAAGATTGCTGATGCTGGGGGTGAAAAACGGAACCCCCAAAACCGGTTCTGCAAGTCTGTGCGGGGAAGTTTGGTTTAATGAACTTCGGTTATCTGAACTGGATAATGAAGGAGGTTGGGCCGCCATTGTGAATATGGATGCGAACCTTGCCGATTTTGCTTCAGTCTCAGGTACAGGTAGAAAAAGCACCATTGGATTCGGAAATCTCGAGCAGGGTCCAAATCAGCGAAGCCGGGAAGATGTGCAGCAGTATGATGTAGTGACCAATGTTAATGTGGGTCAGCTTTTTCCTCAAAAATGGGGGATTCAGGTGCCATTCAATTACAGTCGTGGGGAAGAGCTTGTTACCCCTAAATACGATCAGGAATTTCTAGACCTGGAACTGGTAAACAGGGTAGACGCCATTGTAGATCCTGTGGAAAGGGAGAGAGTCAGAAAACAATCTCAGATCTATACCAAGCGTCAAAGTGTAAATGTCATTGGCCTTAGAAAAGAAAGGACGGGAGACGATAAGCCTATGCCGTATGATATTGAAAATTTTGCCTTAACCACTTCGTATAATCAAATAGATCACAGGGATTTTGAAATTGAAGAGGCGCTAAGTCAGAATGTGAGGGTAGGAGCCACTTATGATTATAGCTTTGCGCCCAAATCTATAGAACCTTTTAAAAATATTGCAGTACTGGACAGCAGTGAATATTTTTCGCTGTTCAAAGATTTTAATTTTAATCCATTGCCAACAAATATTACCCTGGCTTCAAATATATTCAGGCAATACAATGAGCAAAAGTTCCGGGAGGTTACCCTTACCGAGAATGATATTGGAATTCCAACTTTGTATCAGCGCAATTTTATGTTTGACTGGCAGTACAGGGTAAATTACAACCTCACCAAATCCCTGCAATTCAGTTTTAATGCCACCAACAGTCGGCTGGTCAGGAATTTTATTGATGAAAATAACGTTGCCGATGACAGTATTGGGATATGGGATGACTTTTTTGAGATTGGAAGGCCTAATCAACATTTTCAGACTTTACAGCTTAATTACGACCTTCCGTTCGAAAAGGTTCCGCTGTTGAGGTTTATAAAAACCACATATTCTTATACGGGAGAATTCCAGTGGGAACGGGGATCGGAATTATTTAAAACCCTGGAAGGAATTCCCGATCTGGGAAATTCTGTTCAAAACGCTACGATCCATCAGGTTAATGCAAATATGGATATGCAAAACCTGTACACATACCTTGGGCTTGTTCCCAGGACGGCCACCCCCGCAACTGTGGAACAAAGAAATGCGGCGGTGCCAACATTAACTCCAAAAGAGGGTCAAAAGCCTGCAAATGAGCAAAGATTAAGTTCAGCAGATAAAACCTATAATATCTTTATAGGGTTAGCGACTGCTATCCAAAGGCTACAGGCAACCTACAGAAGAAACCAGGGAATATATCTGCCTGGGTATACAGAAAGTATTGGTTTTATGGGCACGGTGCAGCCCACAGTAGGATTTACACTCGGGTTGCAGGATGATGTAAGGCAGCTGGCAGCACGCAGAGGGTGGTTAACCATGTTTCAGGAGTTTAATCAACAATATACCGCCGTGCAGAATGAGCAGCTGGATTTGCAGGCTTCTTTAAGTTTGATCCCGGAACTGACCATTGACCTTAGCGCTAACAGGATCTTATCTGAAACTTTTTCTGAAAACTACCGTGTTAATCCGCAAACGCTGGATTACCGTTCGTTGAATCCATATATTTTCGGGAATTTCACTATTTCTACTATTCTTATCAAAACAGCTTTTAGCGCTAATAACGATGCTTTTTCTGAAACCTTTGAGACCTTTAGGGAAAACAGGCTGGAGGTAGCTCAGAGACTTGCTGCAGAAAATGGTTTTGACCCCACCAATGTCGATGAGGAGGGATATCCCGTTGGGTACGGAAAATCGAGCCAGGCGGTATTGATCCCGGCTTTTCTTTCCGCCTATTCGGGACAGGATGCTTCAGAAGTTAAAATGGGAGCCTTTAGAGATCTGCCCCTTCCCAATTGGGATTTGAAATATACCGGTTTGATGAGACTGGATTTTTTCAAGAGGAATTTCAGAAGATTTTCCATTAATCACGGCTATACTTCGGGTTATACCATTAATCAGTTTCAAACCAACCTGGATTACAATCCTCAAAATCCTTACGAATTTAATCAGGCTAATAATTTTAAGAACCGGTTGTTATTTTCCAATATAAACTTAACCGAAATTTTCAGTCCATTGGTCAGGATAGATTTGGAAACCAACGATGCCATTAGGGTTTTGGCAGAAATAAGGAAAGACAGGGCCTTATCCCTGAGTTTTGACAATAATCTTCTCACTGAGATCAAGGGTAATGAGTATATTGTGGGGCTAGGGTACAGGATCAAAGACTTTAAGGTTGTGACCAAGATCGCGGGTAGAAGCAGGGTTCTTACCAGTGACCTTAATTTTAAGGCAGATGTAGCCTACAGGAAGAATATCAATATTATTCGCTATCTGGATCTCGATAACAGCCAGATCATTGCGGGTCAGGATCTGTGGTCAGTAAATTTCAGAGCAGATTATGCCTTATCTAAAAACCTTACCGCGCTTATTTATTACGATCACACTTTTTCTGAATATGCCGTTTCCACTGCATTCCCACAAACAACTATCCGCTCAGGGGTGACGCTTCAATATAATTTCGGAAATTAGCCGAATGCTGTTTGACCAATGCCAATAAAAAATTAACTTTGCCATCTTAAAACCAATTTTATGAATATTCCACAAGAATTAAAATACACCAAAGACCACGAATGGGTTAAAATCGATGGCGATGTTGCCACGGTAGGAGTGACAGACTTTGCCCAGGGAGAACTTGGAGATATTGTGTATGTTGAGGTAGAAACAGTAGGGGATACCCTGGACAGGGAAGAGGTGTTTGGAACGGTAGAAGCTGTTAAAACAGTATCAGATCTGTTTTCACCGCTTTCGGGAGAAATTATTGAATTCAATGACAGTCTTGAGGACGCCCCTGAAAAAGTAAATTCAGATCCTTATGGAGATGGATGGATGGTTAAGATCAGGATAAGCGATACCAATGAAGTTTCTGACCTCCTAAGTGCTGAGGAATATAAAGATCTAATTGGCGGCTAGAATAATATTCATATTCGCCATTCTGTACACTCTTTTAATACTAATATTATCCCTGGCGCAATTGGGAAAGATCTCGGTGGGTGATTTTCATCCTACCGATAAGATCATGCATGTTAGCGCTTATTTTGGATTGGCTTTTATCTGGTTCTTTTATATTTTCATGAAAAAGCCGGAAGAATATCATTTAAAAGGGGCTTTTATTAAAGTTTCCCTTGTTGTAGTGGCCTTTGGTATATTAATTGAGGTTTTACAGGGAGCCTTGACCAGTTACAGGCAGCCGGATTGGGCTGATATTCTGGCTAATACTATAGGTGTATTGATCGCCCTGGGGGTTTTCTTGTTTTTCAGAAAATTTCTTACTCGTGTTAAACACCAGTTTAATTCATTTTTATGAAAAAAATTTTTACATTAGCAACCTTTATTAATCATTAACGAATTATGGAACCCAAGAAAAATCCAAAAGCCGATTTAACCAGACGAAGTGTTCTCTTCCTCCAGTTGGGTCTTATCCTAGTACTTTTTATCACATGGCAAGCCATTGAGTGGAAAACCTATGATAGAGATGACATTGATACAGGTCAGCTTAACTTAGATGAACTGGACGATGAAGAAATCCCGATCACTGAGATCCAAAATACACCACCTCCACCCCCGCCGCCACCGCCGGCACCTGAAATAATTGAAGTTGTTGAGGATGAAGAAGAGGTAGAAGAAGATGTTATTGAGTCTACAGAGTCTGACCAGGATGAAATTATTGAAGTGAGAGAGGTTGTTGAGGCTCCTGTAGAGGAAGAGATTGAAGATGTACCATTTGCTGTTATTGAAAACGTGCCGATCTTTCCAGGATGTGAAAATTTGAGCAACAATCAACAGCGAAAAGATTGTATGAGTGAAAAGATTAAGGACTTTGTGAACAAAAGATTTAATACAGATCTTGGTAGCCAGCTTGGTCTTAGCGGTGTAAACAGAGTAATTGTAGTATTTAAAATTGATCAAAACGGTAATATTGCCGATGTAAGGGCCCGTGCGCCACACCCAAGACTTGAGCAGGAAGCTGCAAGAGTAATTAACGCTTTGCCTAAGATGCAACCCGGTAAACAAAGAGGAAAAGCAGTTGGAGTAAGCTACTCGCTACCTATTGTTTTCCAGGTACAGGATTAAATAATATTTTTTGATATATAATTCCCGGATGCACAGCATTCCGGGAATTTTTCTTTTGTATTCATTCCAATTTGGCAGAATAAAAAATTTGGTATCTTTCACGCCAGAACCCAACAATTTTCTGCTTTTCTATGAAATATTTTTCATACCTGCTCCTCATTTTTTTACCCGTCATCGGTGTATCTCAGAATTCGCTCACAGAGCTCGAAACTTATCCGGCTTTTCCGGAATGCAGTAATGCAGATTTTATAGAAGAAGAAGCTTGTTTCAAAAACACCTTGAGAGATTTTATTTTGGAAAACTTCCAGGTGCCCCAAAAAGTAACTGATGAAAATTATAAAGGAGAGCTTACCGTACTTTTTGAAGTGAACCGAAGGGGGGAATTTGAAGTTTTATACGTCGATGCGATCTATCCTGAGCTAAAGGAAGAGGTGGCCCGGGTTTTTGAAATGTTGCCGGTAATAGAAGCCCCTACATATAATAGCCGGCCTACCTATGCGCAATTCAGGATGCCGCTTAAGATCCCGCTCCATTTAAATGCCCCGGTGTTGGAGGAGGGAGAACCAGAAGCAGGGGAGCCTGTTCTTGTTGCAGTAGATTCTTTACCTGCCAAACAGGGAGTTTTACAGGAATACGATGCTATAGTCTCTAAGCCTTTCAAAAACAGGGAATTTAAAAGTAACCTCAATATTCCGTTATCTCATGAACGCTATAGCCGCTTTGATGCAGAAATGAATCAAATAGGAACAAATACCCATACGGCCTCCAAACCTTTTCTCTATGCAGATGTTTCCCGGTATTATGATTTTGACGGGGAAATAGAGGAACTTGAGAAGAACACCTCCGGCTGGTTAGGTCGAAAGATCTGGAATGAGCATTTAGTGACCTTTCAGGGAGACAATTACTGGTTTACCGGGGATGTTGTGCTGGATCTTCAGTTAGGAAAAGACTTTCAAAGCGATTTTGATTTTACCTATAACAACACAAGGGGAGCAGTTTTCCAGGGCGGTTTAGGGGAAGATCTTAATTTTTATACTGTGGTCTTTGAAAGCCAGGGCCGTTTCGCTGATTATTACAACTACTATGCTGAAAGTATAGCTCCCTTCATGGGAAGCGGCGTAGCAATAGTTCCGGGTAGAGGAATTGCCAAGGATTTTATGGATAACGGATATGACTATCCTGTTGCTGAAGGTTATTTATCATACAGCCCCTCCACATTTTTCGATATTCAGTTTGGGCACGGCAATAATTTTATCGGGGACGGTTACAGGTCATTGTTAATGAGTGATAATCCCAGTCCTCATCCATATTTAAAACTCAATACCAGTTTCTGGAAACTTAAATACACCAATACGTGGATGTCTCTTCGGGACGTTAGGGAAGAAGTGGCAGCAGAAGGCTCTTACAGGACAAAATATATGGCCAATCATTATTTAAGCCTCAATCTTTCCAAACGTTTTAACCTGGGTTTATTTGAATCTGTTATCTGGCAAAATGACAACGGACGGGGTTTTGATGTAAATTATTTAAATCCTGTAATATTCTACAGATCTATTGAATTTTCCACCGGTGCAAGGGGAGGCAATGCTTTGATAGGTATTACCGGGAAATATAAAGCGAGCGATAAAATCAATTTGTATGGGCAGTGGATCATTGACGAATTCTCATCTGTAGAAGTTTTTGGAGGAGAAAAAAGCTGGAAAAATAAATTGGGATTTCAGCTGGGAGCGAAATACTTTGACGCGTTCAATATTTCCAATCTATATCTTCAGGCAGAGTACAACCAGGTAAGGCCATATACATATTCACATAATTCTGTAGTATTAAATTACGGCCATAACAATCAATCCATGGCTCATCTGTGGGGTGCCAATTTCAGGGAATTTGTGGCCATAGGCAGATACAGGAAGGACCGCGTGTATGGCAGTTTGAAATTTATTTTAGGAGAGCGCGGATTTGATTTTAACACTCCAAAAGATGACGCATATTACGGAGGAAATATATACAGGAGCGAACGCGAAAGAGCTTTTGAGACAGGAGTGGAAATAGGTCAGGGGAATACAGCGACCTCTGTGTTTACTGAACTGGAAGCAGGCTATATTGTGAACCCGGTAACCAACCTCAAAGTCTTTGCGAGCCTTATCCACCGAAATTTTGATCCTCTGGAAAATACAGCTGAAACATTTGACAGCAATACCGTGTGGTTGAATATTGGCTTAAGGACAGATATTTTCAACTGGTACTTTGATTATTAAGAAAGAACTTTTGTACTAAGCTGGTATTTGTTGGAGTGCAGATTTTAGTTAACTCTTGCTGATCTCAACGACTATCTCCTTCTGGAAATAAGGATTTCCATAGCCTTGAAAATTAACACATTTGCCTTCTTGCCAAAACACAATTAAGGAGTATCTTTGCAGTCAATTAAAAAGAGCTTTTGTTGAGTAATACCAGCGTACATACTCCTGCCATTTCAGTACTCACAGATTTTAAGGAAATCACTAAAATGCGACTGGCGATAAGCGTTGTCTTTTCGTCTGTGGCCGGCTATTTTCTGGGGGCTGAGGTTATAGACTTTGTCACTGTGTTGCTTCTCGCCATTGGAGGATATCTTATGGTTGGAGCATCAAATGCGTATAACCAGATCATTGAAAAAGATCTGGACGCATTAATGGACCGTACTAAAAACAGGCCTATTCCTGCGGGAAGGATGACGGTGAATACCGCATTTGTTATAGCCAGCGTCTTTACTATTTTAGGATTAATTGTTTTATATATAATTAATCCCAAGACAGCAATGTTTGGGGCTATTAGTATATTCTTATATGTAAGCGTTTATACGCCATTAAAAACCAAAACCCCCTTATCTGTATTTGTAGGGGCTTTTCCCGGAGCAATTCCGTTTATGTTAGGATGGGTAGCGGCAACAGATGATTTTAGTATTGAACCGGGTACCTTGTTTATGATCCAGTTCTTCTGGCAATTTCCGCATTTTTGGGCAATTGGCTGGTGGTTATATGATGATTATAAAAAAGGAGGTTTTTTTATGCTGCCTACGGGTAAGAGGGATAAAGGCACAGGAATACAGATCATCCTCTACACCATCTGGACTATCCTGGTCTCATTAGTCCCGGTTCTTGGAGTTACCGGCAAATTATACCTCACTCCCTTTTCAGGAGTGCTCATTCTGTTCCTAGGCCTGGGGATGTTATATTATGCTGTCAACCTTTACAAGAAGAGGGATGCTATTTCAGCTAAAAAACTAATGTTTGCAAGTGTGTCCTATATCACCTTGCTACAAATAATATATGTTTTAGATAAATTTATAAGACAATGGATTTAACTCAGGGAACCAGGGAACAAAAAGTGGCCCGTGCAAAAAAAATGATGCTTTGGTTCGGTATCGTTAGCATGATTATGATGTTTGCGGGATTGACCAGTGCTTATGTGGTAAGTAAATCCAGGCCAGACTGGCTGTCAGAATTTGATCTGCCACCCTCCCTTTACTGGAGTACCCTGGTCATTATTTTGAGCAGTTTTACCTTAATGTACGCGAAAAAGAGCATTGGTGAGAATAACAGAAAGAATGGAACTATATTTTTAATGGCCACACTAGTGCTGGGGCTTGTTTTTGTGGTATTGCAATTTCAAAGCTTTGGAGAGATCATTGCTGCGGGATATTACTTTACCGGAAGTGAAAGTACGATCACCACCTCTTTTATTTATGTAGTTGTTCTTGCCCATCTTGCCCACCTGTTAGCGGGGCTTATTGTGCTTTTGGTTGTAATTTATAACCATTTTAAACAACGCTACCATGCGGGTCAAATGCTTGGACTTGAGCTGGGTTCAACCTTCTGGCACTTCCTGGATGTGCTTTGGGTATACCTGTTTGTATTTTTATATTTCTTTAAATAATAAATTTACGTATTTTTGCCCATCACTTAAATTCAATTTCTCCATATGGAAGCTACTGTCATTAGAACAGGCACCGAAGGTAAAACCTGGGGCGGTGGAAACGAACCTTTAAGAGCAAGTTATGGTAAAATGATGATGTGGTTTTTCATCGTTTCTGATGCGCTTACTTTTTCAGGATTTCTTGCCGCGTACGGGTTCTCAAGATTCAAATTTATTGACTCCTGGCCTATTGCCGATGAGGTCTTTAATCACTTTCCATTTTTACACGGAGTTGATGCTCCCATGTATTATGTGGCTTTAATGACCTTCATTCTTATTTTTTCATCTGTAACCATGGTTTTGGCAGTAGATGCCGGCCATCAAATGAAACAATCCAAAGTAGCTTTCTACATGTTCCTTACCGTAATTGGAGGAATTATATTCCTTGGGTCACAAGCATGGGAATGGAAGAACTTTATACAGGGAGAATATGGAGCAGTAACCACACAGGGAGGTAATATCCTTCAGTTTGTCAACGAAGACGGAAAACGGGTTGCCCTGGCCGATTTTACCACGGCCGGCCCTGCCACCAGGGTGCAGCACGAAAGGTCTAACGGACTCTGGTTTACAGATGAACCTGACCTTCCCACTTATACTGTTCAGGAAGTGATATCGGGATTTGAAGCAAATCCTAATCTTTATGTACGTACTCAAACCATAAATGAAGAGGGGGAAAAAACAATACTTTCCCGCCAGGAATCGCAAAGAAAACTGGAACAGGAAGCAGTTGGAATCGTAGAAGGGGCCAACCTTACTCAAAATGAGTACGGCGTACCTTTGTTTGCTGATTTCTTCTTCTTTATAACCGGCTTCCACGGATTCCACGTGTTCACCGGGGTAATGATCAATATAATTATTTTCTTCAACGTACTTATAGGGACTTATGAACGAAGAGGTCATTATGAAATGGTTGAAAAAGTTGGATTGTACTGGCACTTTGTAGATTTGGTATGGGTATTTGTATTTACATTCTTTTACCTGGTTTAATTCTGAAATAAATTAAAATGGCACATAGTTCTTCACATACTACGCACGAATCAAACACTAAAAAGATATGGATAGTGTTCCTGATTTTATCTGTGGTTACCCTTGTAGAAGTAATCCTGGGTATTTTGAAACCTGATATTTTAGTGAATTACAATTTTTTGAGCATGAAATGGCTCA
Source organism: Gillisia sp. (assembly GCA_024635655.1). Classification (GTDB taxonomy): domain Bacteria; phylum Bacteroidota; class Bacteroidia; order Flavobacteriales; family Flavobacteriaceae; genus Gillisia. Next base: position 12,780 of record JAGXIL010000025.1, read on the forward strand.
ACTGGATATTTATTATCCTAACGATTTATAAAGCTTACCTTATAGCCTGGGCGTTTATGCACCTGGACCATGAATCAAAAGGCCTTAGAAGGTCAATTGTATGGACATCTGTCTTCCTTATAGGATATCTAATGTTCATTTTATTAATTGAAGGGGATTACATATATGAAGTTTATAAAAATAATAGGGTAGCCTGGGATTTTTAAGCTTCAATAAGTTAAAAACAATAGAAAAGGCGGTTATTTAAAACCGTCTTTTTATTTTTGTAAACCTTTTGATTAAGGCAGTTCTTATGAAAAAAACCTTTGTACTTGCCCTTCTATTTCTATTGCCTATAACCGCTTACCTGTTCTTTTCTTCGGGGGCGAATAATTTTGCCAGGCTTCCTGTACTTACACCTGAGGTAAAAGATATATCCCACCTTGAAAATAATAAAGATTCTATAGTATCTTTTGAAAATAAGATTAGTATTGTTGGATTTTTCGGCACCAATTTAGAGGCCTTAAAAGGAAATACATTTAATCTCGACCAAAAAATACTGGGTAGGTTCTATGAATTTGATGATTTTCAATTTGTTATTGTTTTACCCGAAAGTGTGCGCTCCCAAACAGATAAGTTTATGAAAGATTTTGAGGGAGTAACAAACCCACAATACTGGACTTTTGTTTATGGAAGTGAAGAAGAGGTAGAAGAGATTTTTAATAGCTTTGAAACCGACCTTAGCCTGGATCAAAATTATCAAACCCCATATGTGTTCATTGTTGATAAGGAAACGCAACTTAGGGGAAGAGATGATGAAGATGATGAGGAGAAATCAGGTTCTGTCTATGGCTATGATTCCAGGTCTGTATCTGAATTGAACAGCAAAATGAATGATGATGTAAAGGTGATCCTGGCAGAGTACAGGCTTGCCTTAAAGAAGAATAATAACGACAGCAGAAAGGAGTAGCTATGAAAAATACCTCATATATAGGAATTTCTTTGATCATCCTGATCTTTGGGATCATATTCATACCCCGGATCATTGAGAGGTTAAAGGGAGACGATGTCGTTAAGTCTGACAGGCTTAATGTGAAGACTAAAGATGAAGGTAAAATGGTTTATATTGAACAATACGGAAAAAATAAAAAGATTCCGGATTTTGAATTCATAAATCAGAACGGGGATACAATTACCAATGAGGACTACCTTGGAAAGGTTTACGTGATCGAATATTTTTTTACTACCTGTCCCTCCATATGCCCTATAATGAATGAGAATCTTAAGGAAGTTCAGGAGGAGTTTAAAGAAAATACAGATTTTGGAATTGCATCCTTTACAATAGACCCTGAACACGACACTCCGGAAGTTTTAAAAAATTACGCCGAGAATCATGGAATAGCATATCCTAACTGGAATTTTTTAACGGGAGATAGGAACGAGATCTATGAAATGGCAAATACCGGATTTGGGATATTTGCCAATGAAGATGAAACTGTTCCCGGAGGCTTTGCGCATTCCGGTTTATTTGCGCTTATTGACAAAGAGGGTTATGTACGTTCCAGAGTAGATGAATATGGTAATCCGCTTATCTATTACCGGGGTTATATTGAGCAGGACCAGTCTATTGTTGAAGGTGGAGAAACCTCCCAAATCGATATTTTAATTGAAGACATCAATAATTTATTATAATGGCTATAGCAAGAAAAGATAAAATTGCCTTTCCTACTATTATAGGCCTCTCAATAATAGTTCCCGTTGTGGTTGTAGTCTTAATGTATATGCCCGAACGATATAACCTCTTTGGGACCGAGTCTGGTACCTTCCCTTTATTCCATGCGGTAATTAACGGGGCTACAGCCGTGATTCTTTTAACGGGATATTTTTTTATGACTATAAAAGAATATAAATGGCACCGAAATTTTATGATCTCGGCTTTTGTGCTTTCCTCCATTTTCCTCATAAGTTATGTGCTTTCAAAAATAAGTAATGATCCGGTTCCTTATGGAGGTGAAGGATTTATGAGGTACTTTTACTTCTTTATTCTTATTAGTCATATTTTCCTATCAGCTATTATAATTCCGTTAGTGCTGTTTACCATGTATCACGGCCTTACCAACCAGTATGAAAAACATGTTAGGGTAGCCCGATGGACATTTCCTGTGTGGCTGTATGTTTCTATTACAGGAGTTTTGGTGTATATACTAATGACTCCCTATTATTAATTTCTTAATAATCAAATGTTGTTGATGTTTCTACGTTTTCGTAAATTAAAGCATATTTGAAGTTGAAAAATATCCAACGATCAGCTGTAAAATACATTGAAATGAAACTTAAAATCCTTTTCCTTTTCCTTTTGTTTTTGATGATGCCGGAATTTGCTGAAGCACAATGTGCAATGTGTCGTGCTGTTTTGGAAAGTGAAGGATCCCAAGCGTCTGCCAAAGGGATCAATGACGGAATCCTGTACCTTATGATCTTCCCTTATATCCTTATTGGGGGAATTGCTTACTTCATCTACCGGTCATTTAAAAATAAAAAGGATACTTCCTCTTAAATTTTTGTAAAAAAATTCCTTTTTTCTTGTAACTTTTTTCCTTTCATGAGGTCTTATGCATAGGCTGTTCTTCCCCGGAAAATGCCTCTATAAATTCCACATAGATGATTGAGATAAAAAATTTACACAAGTCCTATGTTATGGGAAAAAATTCGCTTCACGTACTGAAGGGAATTAATTTTGAGGTGGCTGAAGGAGAACTGGTGTCAATAATGGGATCTTCAGGGTCTGGAAAATCGACATTGCTGAATATTCTGGGAATGCTTGATGAGGCCGATGAGGGATCTTACATGTTGGACGGGGTTCCTATAAAAAATCTCAACGAGCGTATTGCAGCTAAATACCGCAATAAATTTCTTGGATTCATTTTTCAGTCTTTCAATCTTATTTCTTATAAAAATGCCCTTGATAACGTTGCTTTGCCGCTTTACTACCAGGGCGTAAAAAGAAAAGAACGCGTTGATATTGCGATGAGTTATCTCGAGAAAGTAGGCCTTGCTCAATGGGCCTCTCATTTACCCAGTGAACTCTCCGGGGGGCAAAAGCAAAGAGTAGCAATTGCAAGAGCTTTGGCTTCCAATCCTAAAGTTTTACTGGCTGATGAGCCTACGGGAGCCCTGGATTCACAAACTTCCTATGAAGTCATGGATCTTATACAGGGGATTAATGATGAGGGGAGAACAATCTTAATTGTTACTCATGAGCCGGACATTGCGCAAATGACAAAGCGCATTGTTAATCTTAAGGATGGGGTAATTATAGATGATACAAGGGTAAATCAGGTAAGAGCGCTAAGTCATGTTTGATATCGAGCGGTGGCAGGAGATCTTTGAAACGATAAGCAAGAATAAATTGCGAACGTTTCTAACGGGGCTTTCAGTAGCCTCAGGTATTTTTATTCTAGTCATATTACTGGGAATAGGTGAGGGAATGCGCAACGGGATTTCCAGCGAATTTGAACAGGATGCAGCAAACATTCTTTATATATATACAGGGTCAACTTCCAAAGAATATAAGGGAATGAATCCCGGGCGCAGGATCACGATGAAAAACGATGATTTTGCAAATGTTTCAGCAAATTTTGAAGAGGAGATAGAATTTAAATCTGCACAATATACTATCTGGAACGGAATTGTCAATTACGAAAATGAATCTGGTTCTTATCGGGTTGAAGGTGCATGGCCAGATTATCAGTTTCTGGAAAATGAATCTATGGTGGCCGGAAGATATTTGAACTACAGCGACCATCAAAACTACGAAAAGGTGGTGGTGATAGGAAATAAGGTTAGAAACGATCTCTTTAAAAATGAAGATGACCCAATTGGGAAATACGTGCAGATCTCCGGAATAAATTTTAAAGTGATAGGTGTTTTCTCTGATCCCGGTGGGGAAAGGGAAGAGACCCGCGTATTCTTACCCTTAACAACTTCTCAACGCGTTTTTAGTGGAGGAAATGATATCAGGAATATGTCTTTCACCCTGCAAAAGGAAGAAACATTTGAAGAGGCTTTGGCTGCTTCAGAAGAATTTTCATCTCAGGTAGAATCTTATTTAAAGGAAAAGCACACCATAGCCCCGGACGATGCAAGTGCAGTGTCTGTAAATAATTCCCTGGAAAATGCAAAAAGGTTTTACGATCTTATGGATATGATCAAGTTCTTCTTTTGGGGAGTGGGTATTTGCACCATCATCGCCGGTATTGTGGGAGTGAGTAATATCATGTTGATCATTGTTAAAGAACGCACAAAGGAAATTGGCGTGAGAAAGGCTTTGGGAGCACAGCCACTATCCATCATTTTTATGGTGCTTCACGAATCGATCTTTGTAACCACCATTGCAGGATTTGTAGGGCTCATTGCCAGCCTGGCACTCCTGGAATTTGTGGGCCCCCTTATCGAAACCCAATATATCGCAAATCCTTCTATCGATTTTGCAGTCGCATTAACTACTGTTTTTATTTTGGTATTTGCGGGTGCGGTAGCGGGTTTTTTTCCCGCTTGGCGTGCAGCTCGCATCAAACCCATAATCGCTTTAAGAGACGAATAATATGTTTAGCAGAGATACCTGGAGCGAAATAATAGAGGCTTTGACTGCCAACTGGTTTAGAACCATCTTAACCGCGTTTGGAGTATTGTGGGGAATATTTATCCTGGTCATCCTTCTGGCGGCAGGAAAGGGTCTGGAAAATGGAGTTAAGCAAGGTTTTGGGGGAATGGCTACCAACAGTATGTTCATGTGGGCGCAAACACCATCCAAACCTTATAAAGGTTTGCCCAAAGGAAGACGTTACAATTTTAAGACCGGTGATGTTGCGGCTATACGTGAGAACGTTCCCAATCTTCGATTTATTTCCCCGCGGAATCAATCAGGAGGATTTGGAGGAACAAACAACGTGGTTCGCGGATTAAAGACGGGAGCCTACAATATTTACGGAGATTATCCTGAAATGATCCAGCAGGATCCTATGGATATCACTTCAGGAAGGTTCATCAATTATTCAGATATTAATGAAAACCGAAAGGTAGCGGTCATAGGAGAAGGAGTAAGAAAGGAAATGTATGACCCGGGAGAGGAAGTTATTGGAAGTTATATTAAGGCTAGCGGGGTGAATTTTATGGTGATAGGCACCTACAAGAAAAAAGGGAATAACAGCGGGAACGCCGAAGAGGCGCAAAAACAGATCTATGTTCCTTTCACATCGTTTTCTCAGGCCTTTAATATGGGTGACAGGGTTGGATGGATGTCTATTACTGCAAATGACGGAGCTTCAATAACCGAATTGAAAAGTGAAATTTTTGACGTGATCAAATCCCGCCATTCCATTCATCCCGAAGATGAGCGGGCTATTGGGAATTTTGACCTTTTTGAAGAATTCAGTAAGATCAATGGTTTGTTCATAGCCCTCAAGGCTGTTGCCTATTTTGTGGGTATCCTGGTATTATTATCAGGTATCATTGGAATAAGTAATATTATGTTGATCGTGGTAAAGGAGCGTACCAATGAAATTGGTGTGAGAAGAGCTTTGGGAGCTACACCCTGGGCCATTCGTGGACAGATTTTGCTGGAGTCTATTTTTTTGACCATAGTATCGGGAATGGCCGGAATTGCCTTGGCCACAGGGGTTATTGCACTTATTAATTTTCAATTACAGGGAGTAGATACATCAGATATGATGTTTGCCAATCCCAGTGTAGACCTGGGAGTGATATTTATTGCGCTCTCTATTTTAATAATTTCCGGATTGATTGCAGGTTTAATTCCGGCGCAGAATGCTATTAAGGTTAAACCCGTAGACGCCTTAAGAACAGAATAAAATAATATTTATAACATCATCAAAAAATGAAAAAAGTAGTCACCATTACCATTTTGGTAGTAATTGCAATCACATTTGTGGGGGCATTGTATTATCTGTTCCAAAAAAACCAGGAAGATCCCGTGGTATATCAAACAGAAGATCCGAGCATTCAGGACATTGTCAAAACAACTGTGGCCACGGGAAGTATCGTGCCACGGGAAGAAGTGCTTATTAAACCAAATATTTCTGGAATTATTGATGAAATATACATAGAAGCAGGAGACAGGGTATCGGCCGGGGATCTTATTGCCAGAATAAGAGTTATCCCCAATGTTTCTTCACTACAAAGTGCCAAAGATGCTGTTACCTCTGCAAAGATCAATCTGGATAACGAGCAGAAGATGTATGATCGTCAAAAAGAACTTTTTGATAAAGGTGTTATTTCTGCCAACGATTTTGACAATGTCGAGGTTTCCTACAAAAGAGCTCAGCAATCCTACCGCTCTGCCCAGCAGAATTATGAGATAGTGCGCACAGGGACTACAAGTGGCCTTGGTAGTGCAGCCAATACAATGATCAGGTCAACCATTGAAGGAATGGTTCTGGATGTTCCTGTAAAGACGGGAAACCAGGTAATTGAAAGTAACAACTTTAATGACGGAACGACAATAGCTGTACTTGCCGATGTAAATAAAATGGTTTTTGAAGGTAAGGTTGATGAGAGTGAAGTAGGAAAAATAAAAGTGGATCTTCCGCTTGAAATTACAGTTGGTGCAATAAATAATAAAGTTTTTGATGCCACCCTGGATTATATAGCTCCAAAAGGTGTAAGTGAGAACGGGGCAATTCAGTTTGACATCAAAGGCACGCTTAACAAGGCGGATACCACTTTTATTCGTGCCGGTTTGAGTGCCAATGCTTCTATTATCCTCGCCCGTGTAGATGATGCGCTTGCTGTTAAAGAAGCTTTAATACAATTTGATCCCAAAACCCAGCAGCCTTATCTGGAGATACAAACCGGAGATCAAAAATTTGAGCGAAGAGATGTGGAACTTGGAGTAAGTGACGGGATCTATGTGCAGGTGAAAAACGGTCTTCAGGAGAAAGATAAGATCAAAGTTTGGAATCAAATAAGATCAGCACAGGCCATGGGCACCAATTAGAATTAATAATAAATGTAACATATTGAAGCTTTCGTAGACCTATTCATTACAACAATCATTATGAAAAAATCATTTTTACTCCTTTTTACTTTTTTTGCAGTAATTAATTCTCAGGCACAACAAAACGATCAGGCACAAAAAGATAAATGGACCCTTCAGGAAGCAGTTGCATATGCTTTGGAGAATAATATATCAGTAAAACAATCTGAATTAGATGTAGAATTTGCGGAAATTGAAAGAAGGGATGCCATTGGAAACTTTCTTCCCAATATAAATGCCAATGCAACCAATGCTTGGAACACCGGTTTAACCCAAAATATTACCACCGGGATATTGCAAAATCAAACTACCAGGAACTTTTCAGCAGGAGTTTCAGCCAACATTGCTCTATTTGACGGGTTGCGCAACTTCAGGCAAATGCAGAGGGCTAAACTTTCTCAATTGGCCGGTCAGTATTCTCTGGACCTTATGAGAGATGATATTGCTCTTTTTGTTGCCAATTCCTATTTACAGGTACTTTTTAATAAGCAAAGCCTTGAAGTCCTGAGATCTCAGGTAGAAGTCACGACAGCTCAAATGGAAAGAACCCAGGACCTCGTTGATGCGGGGGTGCTTCCGGAGGGTGATCTTTTGGAAATTGAAGCTACATATGCAAATGAACTACAGCGAATAATTGTTGCAGAGAATAACATCAGGATCTCTCTTATCAGCCTTGCTCAAACATTATTAATAAAGGATTATGAGAATTTTGATATTGTGGAAGAGGGCTATGATGTCATTGGAAATGAGATCCTTTCCCGAAGTCCGGAAGAAGTCATTGAAAGAGCCAAAGAAGAAAGAAATGAAATTAAAGTTGCAGAGGCAAACAAAGAATTAGCAGAAAAAGATGTTGAATTGGCCAAAGGTGCTTACCTACCTACTTTATCCGGGTTTTTTAACTACAACACCCGGGAGTCCGGAGCCGGCAGAATAACCGGATTTGAACTCGATCCCAATGAACCCAGCCGCCAGATTGGAGTAGTAGAATCAACGGGAGATATTGTAGTTTCGCCTAATACCATAGCAACACTTGGAAATCCTTTGCCGTTTTTTGAACAGCTTTATTTGAATGATGGGATTACTTATGGATTGCAGCTAAGTATTCCTCTCCTAAATGGTTTTGCTACCCGGAATCAGGTGCAGCGAAACAAGATCAATGTAGAACGGGCAGAATATCAGCTTGAGCAGGCCGAATTGGATCTGGAAGCTAACGTTTATCAGGCCTATGTTGATGCTCAGGGAGCTTTAGAAGCTTATGAGGCTGCATTGGTTGCTGTTTCAGCACAGGAACAGGCAAATATTTATGCTACTGAGCGATTTGATGTTGGATTGACCAATGCCTTTGATTTCAGCCAATCTAAAGCTCGTTTTGAAAACGCGCAAACAGAAGTTATAAGAGCGAAATACGATTATATTTTTAAATTAAAAGTGATCGAGTTATACTTCGGAATTCCGGTAACCGATCGTAAATTTTAAAACATGAAGAAAAAAACACTCATCATAATTGGTGTTATTGCTGTACTCCTTATTGTAGTTTTAATTGCAGGTAAAAAAGCCGGTTGGTTTGGTGGTTCCGGAAACATTAAAGAAATAGAGATCACACAAATTGAGCCTATCGAAATTGTGGAAACAGTAGCTGCTACAGGAAAGATCCAGCCGGAGACGGAAGTGAAATTATCTTCAGAAGTTTCCGGAGAAATTATTGAACTGCCCATTGTTGAAGGACAGTTGGTTGAAAAGGGAGACCTTTTGGCACGTATAAATCCCGATCTCTACCAGTCCAGTTTACTAAGGTCCAGGGCGGGGTTGCAAAATGTACAGGCAAGTCATGCACAAGCTGAAGCCAGTTTAAAGGAGGCTAAAGCAAACTATGACAGGAACAAGACCCTTTTTGATAAAGGAGTGATATCAAAAGCTGAGTGGGACAAGCTTACTGCTTCCTATGAAATGGCTGAAGCGTCTAAAAATGCAGCATACTACAGTATGCAAAGTGCAGCTGCCACAGTTACTGAAGCTACAGATAACCTTTCCAGAACCAGCATATACGCACCAATTCGTGGTACGATCTCAAGACTTGATGTTGAGCTGGGAGAGCGGGTAGTAGGAACACAACAAATGACAGGTACTGAAATAATGAGGGTGGCAAACCTATCTAATATGGAAGTGGTAGTTGATGTAAATGAAAATGACATTGTTAAGGTAAATGTTGGAGATTCCACCAATGTCGAGGTGGATGCTTATTTAAAAAGAAAATTTAAGGGAGTTGTCACAGAGATCTCAAATTCTGCTATTGAAGGCCTTACGGCAGATCAGGTGACCAATTTTAAAGTAAAGGTCAGGATCCTTGAAACTTCTTATGCAGACCTGTTGGAAGGAAAAACTGAGAACTATTCTCCGTTTCGTCCGGGAATGACGGCTACGGTTGACATCATTACCAGGAGAAAGGCCAATGTAGTGGGGGTTCCTATAAGTGCAATTGTGATCAAAGATGATACTACCTCCAGTGCGGGAGGCAATAGACCTCCGGTAGATCCTAATCAAAAATTTGAAACAGTTTTTGTCAAGAATGGAAATCGTGCTAAATTGCGTGTGGTTACCACCGGGATCCAGGATAATAGGAATATTGAGATCCTCACCGGTTTGGAACAAGGTGACATTGTAATAACAGGCCCTTATAATACCGTTACAAAAACATTGAAAGACGGGGATGAGGTCCAGCTAATGAATGAAAAGAAAACCTCATAATATCCGAATTTGTCTGTAATCCTTTGTTTAGAAACTGCCTCCACAAATTGTTCTGTTGCCTTAGGTGTCAATGGAGATGTGATTTCAGTAAAAGAAGATTTTAGTTCCAGCTTTTCCCATGCCGAAAGACTTCATATTTTTATTCGGGATATTTTGGCTGAAAATAATCTGGAGCTATCAGGCCTGGATGCTATTGCCATAAGTAAAGGCCCGGGTTCTTATACAGGGTTGCGTATAGGCGTATCTGCGGCAAAGGGTTTATGCTATTCCCTAAACCTTCCGCTCATCTCAGTTTCAACTTTAACTTCCATTGCCCATCAGGTGACAGACAACGGATTTATTGTCCCGATGCTTGATGCCCGCAGAATGGAGGTTTATACGGCTGTTTTTGATGAAAATAAAAACCAGATCGAAAAGACTACTGCAAAGATCCTGGAGCCAACATCCTATCTTGACCAGCTTGAAAAAGGAAAAACCATTTTTATAGGTAGTGGAGTAGCAAAATTCACTGAGATCTGTACCCATTCCAATGCGGTTTTCATCCCTGAAAAATTACCATCGGCAAGGGAAATGGTTCATTTGGCGAACGCTAAATACCAAACCGGCGATTTTGAAGATGTTGCTTATTTTGAGCCTTATTACCTGAAAGATTTCATGGCAGGTTAATCCTTGATCTGTTGCTCTCCCTTTTCTGCGGAATGATTAAAGAAATGTACATCTCTCTGCGGAAAGGGTATTGAAATTCCTGCAGCTTCCAGCCTGGATTTAGCTTCTTCAATCGTAAACCAGTAACAGTCCCAATAATGTTCTGTGAAAGCGAAAAACCTCATGGAAAGATTCACTGAACTATCAGCCAGCTCTGCAAGAAGTACTACTGGAGCCGGATCTTTATGAATGTTTTCCTGCTCTTTCATCAAATTTAAAAGGATCTCCTTAGCTAATTTAATATCGCTTGTATAGGAAACTCCAACCACAATGTTAGCTCTCCTTTTACCCTCTACCGTGTAATTGATGATATTATCATTGGTTAACTGGCCATTGGGAATTATTGCCAGTTGATTTCCAAAGGTGATAAGTTTTGTGTAAAAGAGGGAGGTTTCTTTCACAGTTCCGGAAACTCCTTTTGCTTCTATCCAATCTCCAACTCTAAAGGGTTTTAAGATTATTATCAATACTCCTCCGGCAAAGTTGGATAGGGAACCTTGTAAAGCCAGGCCTATTGCCAGACCGGCTGCACCAATGATGGCAACCAGGGAAGTGGTTTCAAACCCTAATTGGGTTATTACGATGATTATCAGAAGAATTTTTAATCCAACGCTAACCAGACTAATGGCAAAATTCTCTATAGTTTTATCATAGCCCTTTTTATGGATGAGTTTTCTAACATAACCCACAAAAATCTTGATAAACCATAATCCAAAAACGAGCAGGAGAATGGCTGAGAGGAAGCTCGGTACATAGTCGATCAATTTATCGGTAAATTCTGTGGCATAGACAGACCAATCCTTAAAATATTCCATTTAACAAATTTTTGCAAAGGGAAGCTTTTCAAATAAAAACTAAAGACTTTTAATGTTTAAATTTTGTTAAAACTGTTTAAATAAAGTTTCAATAGCTAAAACAAAATATTTCTGGAAGTGGAGATCGTTTGATAATGACACGGAGAGGATATATTGATCATGTACTGTGATATGAGAAGTAAATGTTACCTTTTTTAAATGAAAAAACCTGCTTACAGGCCTTGCAAGTTTTCTTTGAAAATATCAAAGGGTATAGCAGGAATAATAAGCAGGCTTTTAAAATTTATCTTTTCTCTTCATCAACAACAAAGGAAATCTTTACGTTCACCCTGTATTCTGTAATATTTTCACCAGATACTACGGCTGTTTGTTCTTTAACGTAAACAGATTTGATATTCTTAATGGTCTTTGCCGCATGTTTAACGGCGTTTTGAGCAGCATCTTCCCAGCCCTGGCTGGAGTTTGCCATAATTTCCACAACTTTGATAATTGACATAAATTTAGAATTTAATGGATTGATAATTAATTTCTCCTGAAAGTACAACATTACATATGCTAACGGTAAAAAGCTTTGTTAAAACCAATTCTCTTAAAGTTTTGGTAACGTTGGATCTTACCCATATAGAAAAAAAAAGTTCATATTTGTAGGTCAGAATGATCCTCTATGGAAGATGTTTATATTGTAATGCTGGTGGCATTGTTTGCGCTTGCTATTACAGATCTTGTTGTGGGAGTTAGCAATGATGCCGTTAATTTTCTCAACTCAGCCATTGGCTCTAAAGCAGTACCCCTTCGCACCATTTTAATAGTAGCGAGTATTGGTGTTGCTGTGGGAGCTGTTTTTTCCAGCGGCCTTATGGAGGTAGCCAGGGAAGGTATTTTTGTGCCGGGAAAATTCTATTTTGAAGAGATCATGATCATTTTTATGGCGGTAATGATCTCTGACATTCTTCTTCTGGACTTTTTTAATTCCATAGGACTTCCTACTTCTACAACGGTATCTATTGTTTTTGAATTACTTGGTGCTGCTGTATGTGTTTCTCTTATTAAGATCTATTATTCTACCGGCGACTATGGTACCATATATGAATATATTAATACAGCGAAAGCAACCCAGATCATCATTGGTATTTTATTATCTGTAGGCATAGCTTTTACAGTTGGGGCGGTTATTCAGTACTTGTCCAGATTGGTATTTTCTTTTCAATATGAAAAAAAGATAAAATACATAGGTGCTGTTTTTGGCGGAGTCTCCCTTACCGCGCTTCTTTATTTTATACTATTGAAAGGGCTTAAAAGTATTGCTATAGTTCCGGTGGAGATCACAGAGTATGTCAATGATAACAGCCTTTTTATAGTAGGGGTTAGTTTCTTGGCCTTTACCCTTTTGTCTCAATTGGCTATCAATGTTTTTAAAATTAATATATTAAAGGTGATCATAGTAGTGGGCACTTTTGCCCTTGCCCTTGCTTTTGCAGGAAACGATCTTGTAAATTTTATAGGAGTACCTATTGCGGCGTGGCAATCTTTTGAGATCTGGCAATCTGCTTATCAAGCCACTGGGGTGCTTCCCAACGAACTACTTATGGACGGTCTCAATGAGGAGGTGGGCACCCCGGTCTATCTGCTCCTAATGGCCGGGATCATTATGGTTATTACCCTATGGTTCTCTAAAAAGGCCATGAAGGTCACAGATACTGAAATTAATCTAAGTAGGCAAAGTGACGGGGCAGAGCGATTTAATCCGAACTTTTTATCTCGTGGGCTGGTCAGGTATTTTCTTGTCCTGGGAAATGCAGTTGAACACATTATTCCTACAAGTTTTGCAAACAGGTTAAGTGCAAAATTTCAGAAAAAGGAGATCACCTCACAAAGCAAGATGAAAGAAGCTCCTTCCTTTGACCTGGTCAGGGCATCGGTTAACCTGGTGGTGGCTAGTATCCTTATCTCCATTGCCACCAACTTAAAATTGCCGCTCTCAACTACCTACGTGACCTTTATGGTAGCTATGGGTACTTCTCTCTCAGACAGGGCATGGGACAGGGATAGTGCGGTTTACAGAGTTGCAGGAGTAATGAATGTCATAGGGGGATGGTTTGTAACTGCCTTTGTAGCCTTCTTTGGTGCAGCATTGTTTGCTGCTATTATATATTTTGGAGGTATCATAGCCATTGCCATTCTGGTCTTACTGGCTGTGGTCCTTATTGTGAGAAGTGCGGTATTGCATTCCAGGCAGCTAAAGGAAGAGAAAAAACTGAAACGTTACAAACGCAGTGATATAGTAACTATAAATGAAATTACAGTTGAGACTTCTGAAAATATTTCCAGGGTAATAGGAGGTATAAATAAGATGTACACCAAAACTGTAGATAATCTGGGATATCACGACCTCAATAAGCTGAAGAAGAACAGTAAAGCTATTGAAAAGCTTGAGGAAGATATAGATGAACTCAAAGGCAATATCTTCTATTTCATTAAGTCTCTTGACGACGATTCTGTAGAGGCAAGTAAATTTTATATTCTGTTCCTGGACCATTTGCAGGATATGGTACAGTCTATAGGATTTATTACCCGTAACAGCTATAACCATGTTCACAATAATCACAAGAACCTCAAGTTCAACCAGGTTAGGGAACTCAAGGGGATTGATGAGAAGATGCAGGAGTTATTTGATGACATCCAATTGATCTTCGACACGCACAAATTCGGAAATATAGAAAAAGTAATAGCGGAAAAGCAACAGCTTTTAGATCACGTGTCCGATTTGATCGAGAAACAAATTACCCGAATACGTACTTCTGAAACCAGCCCTAAGAATACTAAACTGTATTTTGGATTATTACTGGAAACCAAAGATCTTATATCTTCTACCATGAGCTTGTTGCAATTGTTCCAGGAATTTAACCAGGAGGCGAAACAATCCATTCCTTATTAAACAGTATTATTTGTAGTTGCAGTAAAGGGTAATTTCGGAACTTGCTTCTGAAACTGGCCTGATCATTATCAGGATCTTTAAATATTCTTTCGGTTCAACAAGAAATCTAACCTATAGTTCTGCTCATCTATATTGCTATAGTTTTATATCAAATTTGATGGAGGTTAAGTGCTTTGGGCAATCACGATTTAGAGATATCTTGAAACACCTTAATTGTCTAAAAAAATCGCCCGGAGGAGCGATTTTTTGAATTGCCGGTTATAGGCAACTATATTTAGAATTTGACCTTTTTAGCCATTTACAGCTTCAACATAATCTACTTTGCCTGAAAGCATATCGCGCATCATAGTTTCAATACCGTTCTTCAATGTAGCAGTAGAAGAAGGGCATCCGCTACAGGCACCTTGTAAGATGACTTTCACGGTTTTTGTTTCAGCATTATAAGATTCAAAAACAATATTTCCCCCGTCACTTGCTACGGCAGGTTTAATATATTCATCTAAAATATCAACTACCTGTTTAGAAACCTCATCCAGATCTTCAGCGTTAACAGCAGTAGTTGATGCTGCCTTTTCAGAGGCTTCTTCTGAATTGTGTTCCAGGGATTCATTATTTATAACCTCGTGCCCTTCCTGAAGGTAATTTCGAATAAATTCCCGGAGTTCTAATGTGATGTCATCCCATTCTGCAATATCAAATTTGTTGATTGAAATGTAATTTTCATCCATAAATACTTCCTTTACAAAAGGAAAATGGAACAACTGTTTAGCCAGGGGAGCATCTTTTGCAGCATCAATATTCTTAAATTCTGCTCCTGAGATCACTAACTTTTTATTTGCCACGAATTTCATTACTGAAGGATTCGGAGTACTTTCCGCGTAAACAGTCACAGGTATTAATTTACCCGATTCAACGTTCTCTGTTTTTACAACTAAACCACCGGAATTGAGATAGGTTTTAATTTGCTCTGCCACCTCATCCTGTATATCGACCCATTCCACAATGTTAAATTTTTCAATTGCAATAAAATTTTGTGCTATAAAAACAGTTTTAACAAAAGGAAGATGAAATAATTGCTGGGCAAGAGGAGATTTTGAAGCTTCCTCAATGTTACCAAATTCAAAACTTTCGTGCCGTGTCAAAAATTGATTGGTTTCAAATTTTAGGATGGAAGAATTAGATGTGGGTTCTATTTTGATGTTAAAGGATTCCATGTATTTATTTTTTTACAAAATTACTAAAAGAAACTTGTGTATTCTATATATTTACCGGGATATTGGGGTGTTATAAAAGTCTTCGATCTTCAGGTTTTCTGAGAAAGGATAATGCAGGGAGCTTAGTTTGTTAATCAGAATTCATCAAATGAAAGTTAACATAACAGGTATAATCTTTTTCGGCTTGTTTTTATTTTTATTAAAAACTGAGGCCCAGGAGATCATTCCTACTTATTCAGATTATCTAACCGACAATTTGTATTTGTTGCATCCTTCTATGGCAGGTGCTTCAAATATGAATAAGATCAGGCTTACCGCCAGGCAACAATGGTTTGACGTAAATGATGCTCCCGCCTTACAAACCTTGAGTGGCCACGCCAGGGTTGGGGAAAAGGTAGGATTAGGAGGTATTGTCTTCAATGATCAGAATGGCAATTTTTCAACCCGTGGGGTATATGGTTCTTTTGCTTATCATTTGTTGTTTTCCAGAAGCGAGCTCGACCTCAATCAACTCTCCTTTGGAATTAGCGGCGGAATCATACAGCACAGTCTTGACCAAAGCGGATTTACCGGCTTTGATCCCTTGATTGGCGGCGGAAATCCCCGGGATTTTTATGCAAATATGGATGTAGGGGTTTCCTATTATTATCTGGACTTTTTCGCACACGCTACGGCAAAAAATCTACTGGCTGTAAGACGGGATCTGTTCTATTCAGATGCTGTACCCAGTAACCAGAGAAAATATATGTTTTCTACCGGATACGTTATAAATCCCAGGTTAAGCAGCTGGAGCTATGAACCATCAATCCTCTTTCAATGGAGAGAGCAAACGGCTGAAAGATCCATAGATGCTAATATGAAATTCTACAGAGGCCTTGAATCAGGACAATTATTTGGCGGATTTTCCTACCGAAGAAGTTTTGAAGGGGCTGAATATAATATTGATGGAAATGAAGTGAAAAATCAGCAGTTACAATTACTTACTCCTTTTGTGGGAATGGAGTACAACAGATTTCTTTTCGCATATACGTATTCTCATCAACTAAATTCACTTGTCTTGAGCAACAGCGGGTTTCACCAGATCACTCTTGGATATAATTTTGGAGAGAACAGGGCTCGTTACGATTGTGTATGTCCTGCAATAAATCAAAAAAGCAGATAAGAGACCTTGTATGGGTTTTGATCTGCAGCTATAAGAGCTTTTAGTACTTCCGGATCTACGTTGGTATACAGCTGATGATCCGGAATTTTATCGGAAAGATTAAAAAGTGAATTCATTTCTAAAACCCTTTGGGTTTGCCTGGCTACTGCCTCTCCGGAATCTATAATTGTTACATCTTCAGGAAAAATTCTTTTCAGCACCGGAAGCAGATACGGATAATGACTGCATCCCAATACAAGATAGTCAATCTTCACTTCCAGCATTGGTTTTAGAAGCGCTCTCAGCAGTACTTCCATTTCAGGGGTATTGTGTTGTCCTTCTTCGATTTTAGCTACCAAACCGTTTCCTACCACTTCTATGCGCTTTATGTTTGCAGAGTAAAGTTCAGAAGTACGGGAGAATAATGCGCTGGATAAGGTTCCTTTTGTTGCAAGGATCCCAATGATGCCGGATTTGGTTTTCAATGCAGCCGGCTTTATTGCCGGTTCGATCCCTATGAAAGGAACAGGATAATTGGATCGCAAAAATTCAATTGCATTGGTGGTTGCAGTATTGCAGGCCACTACTATAAGTTTGGAGCCCATCTCCAGAAGTTTCTCAGTGTTCTTTTTGCTAAGGGCAATGATCTCTTCCACAGGTTTTTCACCATACGGAGCATTCTTACTGTCGGCCAGGTAAATGGTGTTTTCCCCGGGGAGCAATTTTATGACTTCTTTCCAAATGGATGTTCCGCCAACACCTGAATCAAAAAAACCAATGGGGCCTGAGTTACTCATAGGTACAAATGTAAAAACTGCGCCCTAAGTGGAGCGCAGTTTCTAATTTATTTTTTGGAAATTTCTTAAATTCCCAATTCTTTTTTCACGTCTGGCATTAAGTTATAACCATCTGCCATAATTACTCCTGAACCGTTAGAAGAATCAAGTACATACTCATATCCTTGTGCTCTTGCTACCTTTTGAATAGTCACACGTGCTTGTTCGTAAACTGGCTTAAGCAAGTCAAGTTCTTTCTTTTGAAGATCCTTTTGAGCATTTTGTCCATGCTCCTGGATTCTTTGTTGAGTACTTTGCAATTCCTGAGCTCTTTTTTCATTCTCTTCTTCAGTTTTTGTAGGAGCTTCAGATTGGTAACGCTGCATTGTTTTTTGAGCTTCAGCATACATATCACCTATTTCAGTATCATATGTTTTCTGAAGTTTTTCCAATTGGCCCATTGCATCTTTAAAAGCGGGCATAGTTTCAACCAATTCCTGTGAGGCGATGTGCGCAATTTTAGATTGTGCATTTGTAAAAGCTGTTGCTCCAACTGTTAAAGCTACCGCTATAATAAAAGTTCTGAATTGTTTCATTTTGTACTTGTATTTAATGTTTAGTGTTAATTGATTAATAAAGGGGTTAATTATTTCCGGATTTTTGTTTCCGGGCATTTTCTATAGAATCTTTTTTCTTTTGCCGTTCTTCCAGTACTTTGGCCCGTCTTTCTTCAAATGCCTTCTGTTTTGCCGCTCTCAGAGAGTCTCTTTCTGCTTTTCGCTGCTCCAGAACTATTTCTCTTTCTGTTTTTGCCGACTCTACCGCTTTTTGTTTTTCAGCAATTTCAGTATCTTCTTCTACGCTGCGGTTCTCTTCTTTTTCCATTTGAGCAATTTCATCACGGGAACTCAATTGTTGTCTTCCCGAAGCCCTGGTAATAGATCTTAGTACCTGGTCACTGATGTTGTGCCGCTCTGCTGAAAAAACCATCCCTACATTGGAGGTCCTGTCAAATATATAATCGTAATTCCTTTGTTCTCCTAATTCCTGGATCGCATTGAAAACCTGATCCTGAATGGGCTGAATTAATCTTTTTTTCTGAAGGATAAAATCACCATTCGTGCCAAAACGTTTTTGCTGAATCTCAGCCAGTTTAGAAACTTCAAAATTTATAACCGCCTCCCGCTCTTCAATAAGCTCTTTGGTTAAAAGAGCTCTCTCCTGTTCCAGAGCGAGCTTCATATCATCAATTTTTTTCTGATCCAGTTCCAATTCATTCTTCCACTGCAGAACCCTTTGGTCCAATTGTGCAGAAGCTTCCTGATATTCCGGAACATTTTCCAGGATGTACTCCATATCGATGTAAGCGATACGATTTGGTTTTTGTGCCAGTAATTGTGGCCCTAGACCTACTATGAATACAGCTAAGATCAGAAAATGGCGTTTCATATAATTGGTATTAGAAATAATCGTGCCAAATTAATTAAAACTGTTGCCCGATTATAAAATGAGTTTCCCATCCATGTGGCCCAACATCTCCGGGAATAGAATCAAATCCGTACCCGAAGTCAATACCCAGTAATCCAAACTGCGGCATAAATATTCGTAATCCTGCTCCGGCAGATCTTTTTAATTGGAACGGATTGTAATCCTTGAAATTGTCATATGCTGCTCCACCTTCCACGAAGGTAAGGGCATAAATAGAGGCCATAGGCTTAAGGGTGATAGGGAACCTTAACTCCAGGGAGTATTTGTTGTATATAACCGCTCCATCCTGATTTGTTGCCCTTGTATTTGCCCTGTCCTCAGGTACTACAGATTGGTTAGGGTAACCACGTAATGCAATTGCTTCCCGGCCGTCAAGGCTAAATGCTCCAAGACCATCTCCTCCTAAGAAGAATCGCTCAAAAGGCGGGATTCCCCGGTCATTGTTGTAAGCTCCAAGAAAACCATGTTCTGCGTGAGTCCTTAGAACCAGGTTGCTGTTCCCTCCAAAATTAAATAGGGTGGTGAACCAGGATCCCTTGAATTTCACTTTATAAAATTCCAGCCACTTAAATCTTTCCTGGTCAATTTTAGCCGGATCTCCTACAGGGTCTTCCCCAGCCCTTAATCTAAAGCCTTGTTCATTGATAAGATTTCCGTTGTCATCCCTAAGCTGAAATTCCGGTTGTTCGTCCAGATTGGCGTAATCAACATTATTCCATAACGAATAGGGAGGAGTAAATTTTGCAGTAATTGCGAATTCCGAACCGTAGGTAGGAAAAATTGGGTTTAAACCTCTGTTGTCCCTGCTAAGTCCTAATGTATAGGTTAAGTTATTGGAATACCCATCTCCAAACGTAAAGAGTCCGGTATTGTAATTATTAAGGTCATAACGTTGAAATCCTACTGCCTGTGATAAGGTGAAAAAATCATCTGGCCATTGTAAACGTTTGGCTAAACCAACATTTACCCCAAGGATGTCAAAGCTTCTTGACCTGTCGGCTCTTCTTCGTTGCTGGTCAAAGAAAAATTGTCTTGTATAGGAAAAGGAGGTAGATAAACTTACCCTTCGTTTTCCGCCCAACCATGGCTCAACAAAATTTAAACTATAGGTTTGAAAAAATATACTGGCCTGTGCTCTTAAAGAGAGTGTTTGCCCATCACCCATTGGTAAAGGCTTATAAGCTTCTTTGTCAAAAATGCCTCCTAGGGAGAAATTATTAAAAGATAATCCCAGGGTTCCAATAAATCCACCGCCCCCGTATCCACCTTGCAGCTCGATCTGGCTGGCACCGGCTTCTACTACAGAATACTGCATATCCAGAGTTCCACTATTTGGATCAACATTTTGGAAATCGGGCGAAATTTGTTCAGCATCAAAAAATCCTAATTGCCCTATTTCCCGTATAGTTCTTACAAGGTTTTCCTGGCTGTATTTTTGTCCGGGTTTAGTTCTTAATTCCCGGTAGATCACGTGATCTTTTGTCTTGTCATTACCTACTACAGAAATATTATTGAAATAAGCTTCTTTTCCTTCATTGATCCTAATTTCAAAATCAATAGTATCATTATATACTCTTGTTTCTACAGGATTGATCTGCGAAAATAAATATCCGTTGTTCTTGTATAGGTTAGCCAGGTCATTCGCATCAGGCTTGGAATTGTCTTCTATACGTTCTTTAAGAAGAACCCCATTATACACATCTCCGTGGAAAACACCTAAAGCCTGGGTGAGTTGTTCGTCTGTATATACTGTATTACCTATAAATTCAATATTTCCTATATAATGACGGTTTCCTTCTTCAATGTTAAGTTGTAGGGCAATATTGTCAGGATCTTTTTCAATAAGGGTATCAGAAACAATTCGGGCATCCCGAAATCCCTTTTCCTTGTATTTGTTAACCAGATTGGTTTTATCCTCCTCATAATCTGCTTCTACAAATTTTGAACGTTTCCAGAACCTGAAGAAATTCTTTTCCTTAGTGTCTTTCATCGCTCTTTTGAGCCTGGCGTCACTCATTTGCTCATTCCCCGAAAATTCAATATCATCAATTTTAACTTTTTCACCACGGTCGATATTTACAACCATATTTACCTTATTCACGCCGGTAGTATCGGTTACCGGGGTGGTATTAACAGCTACTTTGGTATTAAAATAACCATCTTTTCTATATTTATTTTCAATATAGTTTTTTGTAGTTGTGATAAGATTTTCTGTAACCTTCACCCCCGGGGTAAGGTTGTTCTCTTTGATAAGTTCTTCTCTGGCACTCTTCTTTTTTACTCCCTGCAATCGTATTTCCGCCAGTTCAGGTACCTCCGTGATCTCCAGTTCCAGGTCGGCAACATCTCCGTTAACATTGGTGATGTAAAAATTAATATCGCTAAAGAGCTCAAGATCCCATAATTGCTTTAGGACCTTGCTCAGGCGATCTCCCGGAATAAATATTTCTTCTCCAGATTGCAAGCCTGTAAATGCTATTACCGTTTGTTCATTATAACTTTCGGCACCGGTCACTTCAATTTTTCCTATCGTGTACTTTTTTCCCTGGCCAAGAGGTAGGTCCTGAGCCTGAAATGATAGTGTATATATAAAGCATAAAGACAAAAGCCAAAATGCTCTTTTTGATAATTGGGTATTAACTAATCTGTTCACTGGTTTTTCCAAATCTTCGTTCTCTGGTTTGATAATTATAAATGGCCTCAAATAGATTTTCACGTCTAAAATCCGGCCAAAGTATTGGTGTAAAATATAACTCGGCGTAGGCGATTTGCCACAATAAAAAATTGCTTATTCGCTGTTCTCCACTGGTGCGAATCAATAGATCTACGTCTGGTAAATTTCGGGTGTAAAGATGCTGATTTATAATTGATTCATCAACCGCATCGGGGGATATTTCATTATTTTTTACTTTCTCACTTATATCTTTCACCATATGGATTATCTCCTCGCGCGACCCGTAACTAAGGGCTAGGGTAAGGGTCATCCTGGTGTTTTCTGCAGTCTTTGAAATTACCTCCTGTAGCTCTTTTTGAGCTTTCTTTGGAAGGTTGTCAATATTGCCAATTGATTTAAGTTTGATATTGTTTTCGGTAAGGGTTTTGATCTCTTTTTTTAATGAATTCACCAATAGCCTCATCAATGTATCTACTTCCCTTTTAGGCCTGCTCCAGTTTTCTGTAGAAAAAGCATATAAGGTTAAATTATTCACCCCAATTTCAGCACATCCTTCTACCACATCCCTTACAGCCTTGGTTCCCTCTTCATGGCCAAAAGCCCTGAGAAATCCCTTTTGTTTTGCCCATCTTCCATTACCATCCATAATGATGGCGATATGTTTAGGAAGCCTGGCAGAATTTATTTTTTCTTTGAACATGTTTATTTTAAAATGTGTAGCAAGGTTTTCTTCCGAAGGTGAAGGTTAGGCTTACCCCCGAAAACACATACCAGTCTGTAGTATTAATGTTTCCGAATTCCCGAAACGGGGTTCTTCGACCTAAAAGCTCCTGAGGGTTGCTGCCGTCAATGTTGTCTGTAAAAGTATATCTGGCACCAATTTCCACGGCACCAATTATTCGCTTTGTAATGGTTTGTTTATAGCCCATGACCATAGGGATGGAAAACTCCCAGTTATCACTTTGAGGTTGTAATACTCCACGGGCGGGCCGGTCGGTACTTAAAAGATGGTGTTTTGTACTAAAATAGGTTATCCCCGTATAAAGGTAAGGTGTGCTTTGTGGATCGGCTTTACTCAAATCAAAACTGTAGAAATTAAATTCAAGACCCAGGGAAGCTTCTGCAATATGGTTTGTAAAAGAATATCCCCGTTGTTGTCTTTTCACCTGATTGGATTTTGAGTCTTCTGCACTTATTTCACCATACAGCAGGGTGAGCCTGAAGCTGTGCCTGTTGCTTCGGTTATATTTGGCTATTCCTCCTACCACTAATCCACTTGGATTTATATATGTTGTGTTCCCCACGTCTCCTATGTAATTTGCACCTCCAACAAAAGGGCCAATTTCATATGTTTGTGTAAACGCTGTTGAGCAAACAAACATAAAAAATACGAATATAAGGTGCCTCATAGAGTTTCAAAAGTTTGCAAATATAACAATTAAGTTTTCCCCACAATAACTTGAGCAGGTTCTATATGCATATAAACAAATTAAGATGGGATTTATTGTTTAATTTCTGCGGTCTTCACCCCACAATAATTTTTTTCTAAGGGTTTGAAGAAAACTATCATCGTGCATCTGGACCATGCTTATTTTAAATGGCGCTGTCTTTACAGTAATTACTGTGTCATTGCTCAAGGTTGCAATACGGGAGTCCATGGAGATAAGATAGAAATTTTCACGGCCGGAAACCTTTAATTTAATTTGCGTGGAGTCCTGGATAACCAGTGGACGGGCATTCAAATTATGTGGGGCAATAGGAGTGATGACCAGCGCATTTGTGGTAGGGGCTATAACAGGCCCCCCGCAGCTTAAAGAATAACCGGTAGATCCTGTTGGCGTAGAAATAATCAGGCCGTCTGCCCAATAGGAGGTAAGGCAATGTTCGTCTAGCCAGGTCTCTATGGTTATCATAGAAGTTGTGTTCTTCCGGCTTACAGCAATTTCATTAAGCGCAAAATTGTTTTCCCCGATCTCATCACTTTTGGGGTCGGTCTCAATGCTTAGAACAGTTCTTTCTGAAATACTGTACTTTTTTTGAAGCAGTACCTCTATTGTCTTTGCTATTTCCTCTTTTTGAATTGTAGCTAAAAAGCCTAACCTGCCCGTGTTAATTCCCAGGATGGGAATATTGAGATCTCTTATGTAGTCAATCGATTTTAAAATGGTACCATCGCCTCCAATGCTAAAGAAGAGGTCATAAGAAGAATTGAGTTCTTCAAAAGTGCTAAAATGATTGTACTCCCGGGTGACGGTTTTATTTAAATGAATAAGTTTAAGAAAGTTCTTTTCAATGACCACATGAATTTTCTTCCGGTCCAAAGCCTTTAACAGCTGTTCGATATACTTCCCAGAATCCTTGTGATAAAATTGACCGTAAATGCCTACTTTCATGTGCAGTTTTTAATGTTCCTATTCTTCCTCTGTATTTATATGGTCCCGGGCCCGGAATTTACTTTAATATCTCACGATCTCTTATGGTAATTTTCAGACCCTGTAAATTACAGGTCAATTTTTAATTCTAATCTTTTCCTTAACCTCTTCAGCAACTACATGTTTAGGTATTTATCAAGGTATTTCGACCTGTCCTGCAGGTTTTGAGAAAAACTGTCTTCCTGATGTTCTGAAATTACATTATATCCATATCGGCGAAATGTTTGTAGGATCTCATTTATGCCAGTTGAGCTTAATTTGATAGTGATCTGCGTTAGGTCATTGTCTTTTAAAGAAACAAACATCCCCAGTAACGCAGCGTTGTGAGATTCAATAATTTGTCCTATTTCACTAAAAGAATATTCCCTAACCCCTTTTTCAAGAACAATAATTCCTCCCGGTTCATTCAGGAAAGAGGTTTCGTTGAATTGGTTTAAAATGTCGTACAATTCAAGATAGCCTAAATATTCGTTTTCGGGAGATAGAACTGGTAAAATATTACTTTGGTTTTGTGCAAAATTTTGCAATGTTTCCAGCCAATGATCTGTCTCACGGGCAAAAAAACCGGAAAGGGTATATTGATATTCTGCCAGGGTCTTTTCACTGTCAAAACACCTAATGTCTGTTTCCGAAAAACAGCCCAGGTAAACTCCATTATTCTCCACCGGTAAGTGGGAATAGGTGAGCTCATTAAATATTTCCTGCAGGTCTTTTACTTTATCGTTAAGATTACAAATTTGGATATCGTTGATGATGTAATTTTCAAGACTCATAATTCAGCTTCATTTTTGTGCAAATTAATTAAAATAAAATTCATTAAGGCATCCTCAACTTTGTATTTTTGTTAATTCAAACCAAAAAATATAATGACGAAGCTAAGTGTGAATATCAATAAAATAGCCACTTTAAGGAACGCCAGGGGTGGAAATGTTCCTAATTTGCTTAAAGTTGCCATGGATATTGAATCTTTTGGAGGCCAAGGAATCACTGTGCATCCCCGGCCGGATGAAAGGCATATTCGTTACCGTGATGTTCTGGAATTAAAATCAATTGTCAAAACAGAATTCAATATAGAAGGAAATCCCATCCGGAAATTCATAGACCTGGTGCTAAAAGTAAAACCGGAACAGGTGACCTTAGTGCCTGATGCAGATGATGCCATAACTTCTAACGCGGGCTGGGACACCATAAAGCATAAAGATTTTTTAAAAGAAGTTATTTCTGAATTTAACCGGAACGGGATACGCACCTCAATTTTTGTAGATCCTCACCTTGGGATGGTAGAAAAAGCCGTTGAAACAGGTGCAAACCGAATAGAGCTTTATACTGAAGCTTATGCTCAAAATTTTGCCGCAGGAGATAGGGATGCTGTGAAAATTTATGCGGAATGTGCAAAGCTAGCTACTTCATTAGGACTTGGTGTAAATGCGGGCCATGACCTTTCCCTGGAGAATATTGAATATTTTAAGGAGCAGGTCCCGGGATTGCTGGAAGTCTCCATTGGTCATGCCCTGATCACTGAAGCTTTATATTTGGGCCTCGAAACTACTATTCAAAAATATTTAAAATTGCTGCAATAATGACAGATCTACATGCTACGGTACTTGGAGAAGGACAACCTATGATTATCCTGCACGGATTTTTAGGAATGGGTGATAACTGGAAGACCCTTGGAAATAAATTTGCAGAAGCCGGTTATGAGGTGCACCTTATAGATCAGCGCAACCACGGAAGAAGCCCCCATACCAATGAGATGAGTTATCCTGTAATGGCAAAGGATATAAAGGAGTATTGCGAAAAAAACCACCTGGAAAATATAATTCTTCTGGGCCATTCTATGGGTGGGAAGGTTGCTATGTTTGCCGCAGTAGATTTTGGATCCCTCATAGAGAAGCTTGTTGTAGTAGATATAAGTCCGAAATATTATTCTCCGCACCATCAGGAGATCCTGGATGCGTTAACAGCCCTGGAAGAGAAAGCTTTTACTTCCCGTGGAGAAGCAGAAGATTTTTTAGCGGATTATATTGAGGATGAGGGAACGCGTTTATTCCTTTTGAAAAATCTTTACCGGAAAAATGGTAAAATTCTCTCTTTGCGACTTAATTTAGAAGTTCTAAAGGAAAAAGTGAATGAAGTAGGAGAAGCACTTCCGGCCGGTAAACAATTTGATAAACCGGTCTTATTTATAAAAGGAGGAAGATCTAACTACATTACCTCAGAAGATAAACCCCTTATCGAACTCCATTTTCCAAATGCGCAAATAAAGGAGATTTCAGGTGCAGGACATTGGGTACATGCTGAGAAAATGAATGAGTTCTATAAAGAAATTGTGAATTTTATAAGTAATTGATAAAATTTATTATGTATGCATAATATTTTGGTTTGAAACCTTGTCTAATATGGAATAAATGCTAATTTTGAGCTGTTCATTTTAATTGACAAGAACAAAAAATCCAAATTTATTATGAAAAAACTATTATTTCTAACGGTATTTGCGTTGGCTACTGCAGTCACTTATGCCGGAGGATATCGTGTGAGTTTACAGGGGCAGCGTGCTCTGGCCATGGGTCATACCGGAGTTGCAGTTGTAAACAGTGCAGAGTTGGGATTCTTTAACCCCTCCGGATTAGTATACCTGGAAAATCGCCTGAATGTTTCTGCAGGGGTTAGTGCCGTATTTTCTGACGTGGTATTCCAGAACGATGAATTTGGCCAGATGGCCAGAACAGACAGTCCTGTAGGGACACCATTTTACCTTTATGCCTCATATAAGATCAATGACTGGTTGACCCTGGGCTTGAGTGCCTATACGCCATATGGAAGTACTGTAGAGTGGGAAGATGATTGGGCAGGATCTCATTTAGTAAACAATATTGATCTGCAGGCCATTTACATTCAGCCGGTAGCTTCTGTAAAATTATCCCGGTACTTCAGTGTAGGAGGTGGGCCTATTTTTGTAACCGGAGGCGTTAACTTTAATCGGAACCTTAACCGCACACTTACTGACCTTGAAGGGAATAGAAGTAATGTTACTGTAGATGCCACAGGAGTATCGGCATGGGGTTGGTCCGGAAGTATGATGTTCACTCCTACCGAAAGACTTAGAGTAGGTTTTAATTACCGCTCTGAGATCATACTCGAAGCTGAAGGGGGAGAAGCTACCTTTTCCAATATTCCCAATTCTCCTTTAACTCCTTTTCAAAATACCACCTTTGACGCAGGTTTGCCTTTACCGGCTGAGGTAAGCGTAGGACTTTCTTATCAATTAATGGATAAATGGTTATTCGCCTTTGATTACAACCAGACACTGTGGAGTGCTTACAATTCCCTGGATATCGATTTTGCAGATCCGTCTATTCCCGATTCTGAAAATATTCGGAATTACAAGAATTCCTCTATTTATAGATTTGGAATGCAATACGATGCCAATGATATGTTTACTCTTAGAGCCGGTTACTATTTTGATGAATCTCCGGTTCAGGCAGGATACTTTGCGCCGGAAACTCCCAGGAATGATTCCCATGGGTTTACAGGAGGTCTTTCTTTAAATGTTAATGAGAGGTTTGCTATTGATGCATCTTTCCTGTATATAAGATTTGACGAAGTAGACGCATCTTACGATTTTTACTTTGAAGATGATCAGGCTGTGCCTTTTGGAGGAACTTATAAATCAAGCGCTTTTATCCCGGGATTAGGGGTTACTTATAAATTATAATGCTATAAACCAGTATATAAAATGAAGAATTATTTTAAA
This sequence comes from Gillisia sp., assembly GCA_024635655.1. Lineage (GTDB taxonomy): Bacteria > Bacteroidota > Bacteroidia > Flavobacteriales > Flavobacteriaceae > Gillisia. Next base: position 40,492 of record JAGXIL010000025.1, read on the forward strand.
TATTTACCCGTTCTGGCTTTAGGGTTTGTAGCCTGTGAACCTGAACTTGAAAATCCTATTGATGAACCTGGATTTTACTCCGGTGGAGAAGCCGATTTTACAAATTACGTCGCACTTGGAAATTCTTTGACCTCCGGAACTGCCGATGGTGCATTGTATATCACGGGGCAGCAAAATTCTTATCCAAATATTCTTGCACAGCAATTTGAAACCGTGCAGGACACCGATGGTTTTGATCAGCCCTTAGTTGATGATAATGTTGGAGGCCTGTTAGCCGGAGGGAATCAGATTGTTTCAAACAGGCTTGTTCTTGCTGTAGGAAGTGATGGAAATCCTGCTCCTGTTGTTTATGACGGAACGCCTACTACAGATATCACAAATATTTTATCCGGACCTTTTAACAATATGGGAGTACCCGGTGCTAAAAGTTTTCACCTACTGGCTCCGGGATATGGAGACCTGGCCGGAGTTTCGGCAGGTACCTCCAACCCATATTTTGTAAGATTTGCTTCAGCTCCCGAGGCTTCGGTTATTGAAGATGCAATTGCTCAGGATCCCACCTTTTTCTCACTTTGGATTGGGAACAACGATGTTTTAGCTTACGCAACTTCAGGAGGAACAGGGGAAGATCAAACAGGAAATTTAGATCCCTCTACTTATGGTCCCAGCGATATAACAGATCCTAATGTATTTGCATCGGTTTACTCCCAGATGGTTACCGCTTTAACCGGCACCGGTGCTGATGGGATATTAATTAATATCCCAGATGTAACTTCTTTGCCATATTTTACCACAGTGCCTAATAATGCCCTGGACCTTGATGCAGAAACTGCTGCTAACCTAACTGGTTTTTTTCAGGCTGTAGCCGGGATATTTGCCCAGGGCGCAATTCAGCAAGGGGTTCCTGTAGAACAGGCCCAGGCTCTGGCTGCCCAATATGCCCTTACATTTAATGAAGGTCCTAACAGGTTCCTTATTGATGTTCCGGTTTCAGAAACCAATCCACTTGGATTTAGGCAAATGACTGAAGATGAACTGTTGGTTCTAACTATAGACCAGGGCGCCCTGGCCCAGGGGTATGGATCTGTAGTGCTAACACCGGAAGTAATGCAGGTATTAGGTTTGTTGCAACAGGGAGGTCAACCTTCCCAGGAGCAGGCGCAATTGGTACTTGATGCCGTGAGTGGTATTGATGATGAAGATGCTTTAGACACTTCTGAGCTTGCAAATATAGAGGCAGCTACAAATGAATATAACACAACCATTCAAGGCCTGGCCCAGGCTAATGGTCTGGCATTTTTTGATGCAAGAGCTAAATTAATCCAGGTAGCCACTGAAGGTATTCCTTTTGATGCCGGGGTAGTTACTTCTACCTTTGCTACAGGCGGGGCTTTTTCACTTGACGGGGTACACCCTACTCCTCGTGGGCAGGCGATTATAGCCAATGGATTGATCGATGAGATTAATTCCACTTTTAATGCTACTGTTCCAAAGGTGAATATTGGAAATTACGGAACTATTACCCTAAGCAACGAAGTGCAGTAAATAGGAAAAAGAATAATTATATTCAGTTTAAAAGTTAAACGCCGGATTTTTCCGGCGTTTTTTTTGCAAATTTGTGAACCAACCAAAATGAAACCAATATGAGATTTTTAATTCGCTTGCTAATGACCGCCGTTGTAGTGGTGCTTTTGGCAAATTTTCTTCCCGGAGTTTCTGTAGCCGGTTATCTTACGGCAGTAATAGTTGCTGTAGTCCTGGTGATCCTAAATATAATTGTGAAACCTATATTGGTTTTATTGACCCTGCCTGTTACTATCCTCACTTTCGGATTATTTTTACTGGTGATCAATGCGGTGATAATTTTGCTTGCAGATACATTTATTTCGGGGTTCAATGTAGACGGGTTTTGGGTAGCGCTTATTTTCAGCCTGTTGCTTTCCATAGTACAGGCCATCCTGTTTTCGCTTCTCCCTGATGATTAGAAGTTTGCTGAAATTCAGCAATTTGAAACTTTGTGCTAAAGCAAAAAATACGTACTTTTGCACTCCAATTTTTTATAAAAAGTAAGATGAATATTACCAGAGAAAATATTGATGATTTAAATGCAGTGGTAAAAGTAGCTATTGCAAAAGAGGATTATAGCGGCAAGGTGGAAAAGATCCTTAAAGATTACCGCAAAAATGCCAATATACCGGGATTTAGGAAAGGGCATGTGCCTATGGGGATGGTGAAGAAACAATACGGTAAGGCGGTACTGGTAGACGAGGTGAATAAAATGTTGCAGGACGCTCTCAATAAATACTTAACAGAAGAAAAACTGGATGTGCTGGGTAATCCGCTTCCTAAGGAGCAGGAAAATTTTGACTGGGACCAGGAGGAATATACTTTTGAATTTGAGCTGGGACTTTCCCCACAATTTGAAGTGAACCTTGAGCCTAAAGAGCCTATCACTCATTATAATATTGTAGCGGGCGAAGAGATGATCAATAACCAAATTGAACATATTCGTAAACAATATGGAAAACTGGTTTCTAAAGAGGTAGCCGAAGAAGGAGATGTGGTAGCCGGTACTTTTTCCAATGAAGCTGAAGGAATAGATAATAAAACTTCGCTTCCGCTTGAGAAAATAAAAGGAGAAAATAAGCAAAAATTTGTGGGAGCAAAAGTAGGTGATACCATAAAGCTCAACACAAAAGATCTTTTTGAAGATGATCACCAATTAATGGAATTTTTAAAAGTTGAACACGATAAGGCTCACGGGCTGGAAGTGGATGTAGATTTTACCATTTCAGAGATCAATAAGCAGGAGTTGGCAGAACTTGACCAGGATCTATTTGATAAATTGTTTGGCAAGGATGAAGTAAAATCTGTTGAGGAGCTTAAGGAAAAGATCAAAGAAGATGCTGCAAAACAGTTTCAGCAGCAAAGCGATCAGCAATTATTAAACGATGTTACTGAATCTCTTATCGAAAACAATCAGTTTGACCTTCCAAAAGAATTCCTTCAAAAATGGATACAAACGGTTGGGGAAAAACAATTGACTCAAGAAGAAGCAAAGGAAGAATATGAGAAGAGCGAAAAAGGTTTGCGTTTTCAGTTAATTGAAGGTAAACTGGTACGTGAGAATAACCTTGACGTTAAATTTGAAGACCTTAAGGCTTTTGCTACAGCACGAATCAGGGAACAAATGGCTCAATTTGGCCAGACAGATCCTTCAGAAAAGGAGCTGGATGATATTGCTGCACGGGTACTTTCCAACCAGGAAGAAGTAAAGCGTTTATCAGAACAATTGATGAATGAAAAACTGCTTGATTTCTACAAGAATAACATTAAAATGGAAGAGAAAGAAGTAACTTATGACGACTTTGTTAAAGAGATCTATAAGTAGTCTTTATTAAAATTAATACATATCTTTAAGGCGTTAAACCATTGTTTACGCCTTATTTACTTAAATACAGAAAAGGAACGCTATGAATTACGGAAAAGAATTCGAGAATTATGCCATTAATCACAGAGGCATTAATAGCAATTATTACGATAAAATTATAAACAGTATGATCCCCACGGGGATGACCCCAAATATTATTGAAGAGCGGCAGATGAACGCCGTTGCCATGGACGTTTTTTCACGTTTGATGATGGACAGGATCATATTTTTAGGGACCCAGGTGAATGACCAGGTGGCTAATATCATACAAGCACAATTATTGTTTCTTGAAAGCACAGATTCTGCTAAAGATATTCAGATCTATATAAACTCTCCGGGAGGAAGTGTATATGCCGGGTTGGGGATTTATGATACCATGCAATTCATCAAACCTGAAGTTTCTACAATATGTACCGGGATGGCAGCCTCTATGGGAGCCGTGCTTTTGGCCGCAGGTGCCAAAGGAAAAAGAAGCGGATTGCCTCATTCCAGGGTTATGATCCATCAGCCAATGGGAGGTGCCCAGGGACAGGCCAGTGATATAGAAATTACCGCAAGGGAAATATTAAGCCTTAAAAAGGAGTTATATAATATCATAGCCAAACATTCAGGACAGCCTTATGAGAAGATCGAAGAGGACAGTGACAGGGATTTTTGGATGAAAGCCGACAGGGCGAAAGAATATGGAATGATTGATGAGGTCTTAAGCAGAGAATAATTCTGTAAAGACACACACAAATAATACATAAAACTTATAATTACATTGCAGGATTGGGAAATTTAATGCAGGTAAAGGTATAGGTGTAAAGGCTTTTGTTTTTATATCTCAATGAATGAAATTTCCCAATCTTATACAAAATTGATTATGGCGAAAGATGATTTAGAATGTTCCTTCTGCGGAAGGAAAAAACCCGAAACTAATCTGCTCATAGCCGGGCTGGATGCACATATTTGTGATAAGTGCATAGAGCAGGCGCATGGAATAGTTTTGGAAGAATCAAAGCAGGGAGAAGCCAAAGAACTATCGGCTGATCTCATGTTGAGCAAACCCAAGACGATCAAAGCTTTTTTAGATGAATATATCATAGGGCAGGAAACCACAAAAAAAGTGATGTCTGTAGCTGTTTACAATCATTACAAACGATTGTTGCAACCCAAAAGCGAGGATGATATTGAGATCCAGAAAAGTAATATCATAATGGTAGGGGAAACCGGTACAGGTAAGACCCTTATGGCCAGGACAATTTCTAAAATGCTTAATGTTCCTTTAGCTATAGTTGATGCCACCGTATTAACAGAGGCCGGATATGTAGGGGAAGATGTTGAAGGGATCCTGACGAAATTGCTTCAGGCTGCAGATTATAATGTAGAGAAGGCCCAGCACGGGATCGTTTTTATTGATGAGATTGATAAAATAGCACGTAAAAGCGATAATCCATCCATTACCCGGGACGTTTCCGGAGAAGGGGTGCAACAGGCCCTTTTGAAATTACTGGAAGGAACCACAGTAAATGTGCCGCCTAAAGGAGGCAGAAAACACCCTGACCAAAAATTTATTGAAGTAGATACTGAAAATATTCTTTTTATTGCCGGAGGTGCCTTTGATGGAATTGAACGCAATATCAGCAAACGTCTAAATATGCAGGCCGTTGGTTTTAGTGCTTCAAAAAGTGATGATAAGGTGGAGCGTAAAAATCTGCTTCAGTATATCATTCCTAAAGATCTTAAAGATTATGGATTAATTCCGGAGATCATTGGGAGGTTACCGGCGCTTACTTATATGAATCCATTAGACAGGGATACTTTGCGGGCAATTTTAACCGAGCCAAAAAATGCGATCATCAAGCAGTACCAAAAGTTGTTTGAGATGGACGATATTGAATTTGAGATAACTGAAGATGCCCTGGATTATATTGTAGGCCAGGCTATAGAATATAAACTTGGAGCAAGAGGGCTTAGGTCTTTATGCGAAGCTATATTGACCGATGCTATGTTTGAGATGCCTGAAGGTGATGTGCATAAACTTGTTGTTGATAAAGAGTACGCAGAGGATCAATTGAACCGGTCTACGCTTAATAAACTGAAAGCTGTTTCATAAGCGTCTGAAAAATATATATAGGAGGCTGTCTTAAAGGACAGCCTTTTTTATAGGTGGTAATTAAACTTTACCTCATATGGATCTGCTGATAGGATCTCACATAAAAAAAATTAGCATACACAATTATTAAATCTATTTTTGGCATAATAAAAGCTGTTGAAGTCTTAAACAAAGGAATAAATGGACATACTTAATGAGATCAATCTTATCAGAAGGAAAATAATGACAGGAATTACGGGTAACCTGGGTAGATCTCCCGAAGATGTCAATTTTGATCCTATTATAAAAGCAGAAATTAAAAGAATATTGATCGTACGGCCAAACCACAGGTTGGGGAATCAATTGTTGCTTAGCCCGCTCATCCGGGAAATACATGATGTTTTTCCCAACTGCAAGATCGATCTTTTTGTAAAAGGTGGTTTGGCGCCAATTTTATTTCAAAATTATGAAGAATTGGGTACGATCATAGCTCTGCCTAAAAAGCATTTCCGGGAACTGTTCCTTTACACCAAAAGTTGGTTTTACATTAAACAGCAGGATTATGATATTGTCATCAATGTTGAGAAAGGTTCCTCTTCAGGGAATCTTGCCACCAAGCTTGCTTCAGCCCGGTATAAGATCTTTGGAGAAGAAAATAATCCCTACAGCACTAGAGGTGATTACGAACATGCAGCTAAGAAGCCCGTTTATAATTTCAGAAACTTTTTGTCTGAACGCGGCATTAATTTAAAAAAAACCTCCATTCCAACTCTTGATCTTAGGTTAAACGCTTCAGAAATTGAACGGGGAAAGAAACTACTGGACTCGCTTGTCCCTAAAGAAAAGAAGACAATATGTATCTTCACGAATGCAACGGGTACTAAAAGTTATTCAGAAGAGTGGTGGAAAGCTTTCCACCAGGAATTAAAAGCAGAGTTTAAAGACCATAACATCTTTGAACTTCTTCCTGTCGAGAATGTTTCCAAAATAGATTTCCAGGAACCATCTTTCTATAGCAAAGATATACGTGAAATGGGTGCTGTCCTGGTGAATACAGATATTTTTATAGGAGCAGATTGCGGGATCATGCATTTAGCGAGTGCAGTGAAAATTCCAACCCTTGGCCTGTTTTCAGTCACCAATGCTGATAAATACCAACCCTATGGAAATCAAAGCCGGGCAATCAACACTAATGAAATGGATTTTAAGGATATAAAGGCAGTGATAAATAAAACCCTCTTTCCGGAAACTTTACCTGTATAAAACAAATTCCGAACATACCAGAGTTTCATTTTATTCCGTCAAATTGATCCATACCGGAATGTGGTCACTGGTCTTTTCCCAGCCCCTTACTTCCCGATCTACTCCGGCAGCCACGAGGTTGTCACGCAGATGGGGACTCAGTAAAAAATGGTCAATGCGTAGACCGGCATCCCTTTGGTAAGCATTTCTGAAATAATCATAAAAGGTATAGATCTTTGCATTAGGGTATAGTTTGCGAATAGCGTCTGTCCAACCCTGGTCTACCAGCTTCTTAAAGGCATTTCGCACTTCAGGCCTGAAAAGGGCATCTTTTTCCCAGCGCTCAGGCTTGTAGACATCCAGTTCGGTTGGCATAACATTAAAGTCACCGGCAAGTATAACGGGCGTATCCAGGGCTAATAATTCTGCAGCCCGATCCTGGAGTCGTTCAAACCATTTTAGTTTGTAATCAAATTTGGGTCCCGGAGCCGGGTTTCCATTTGGAAGATAGATACAGGCTATGAGAATATCCCCTACCAATGCTTCGATGTACCGGCTTTGTTCGTCTTCCTCATCCCCGGCCAGACCCCTGCCAACCTCATTGATCTCGATGTTTCTTGATAATATCGCCACCCCGTTCCATTGTTTTTGGCCATGCCATAGGGCATTATAACCGGCATCGTTAATAGCCTTGACCGGAAATTTTTCATTGGGGGATTTTAACTCCTGTAAACAAACTATATCCGGAGCTGTTGCTTCCAGCCAGCGGAGCAAAACAGGCAATCTTCCATTCACGCCATTGACATTATAAGTAGCTATTTTCATTTTTTTTGTTTTAAAACCTAAAGCCTGCCACTTAAGATATAAAAAATAGCTGCAACAGGCCAAAAAGAAGTGGGGCCAAATCTTTATATTTACCTAAGTAAAAAATTAGAAGATTAATAAACTATTTAAGTGCCCTATCATCATTGCCTGTATTAAGTACACCCGGGAATAAATAAATGCAGTCCTGCTTTTTGTTTATTTCCAAAAAGATAAGAATTATGCCAAAGATTGCCATTATTTTTTGTTTATGTATGGTTCTTATTACTTCCTGTTCTTCAATACAGGATTCCTCAAAATTTGATTTTCAGTCTGCCAAATATTATACTTCCGTAATTCCTAAGGCTCAAAATGAAGTTTATATTGATGTCACTCCGGATACTATAAAAATATATGAATTAAATAAGGCCGGTAATACAGAAGAGGTAGAAAAAAATGTAAAGGGAATACTTACAGAAGAAATAGATTCCATCAATTCCGAAAAATACGCCTTTTTTAATCCCGCATTAGATATTGATTTTCTCACTATCCCTTTGAAATACCGGTTTCCTACAGCCGGGGTTCCCAATCAATTGACGACCAATTTTAATGGAGTTGTCTATCTTGGATTTAGAAATGATATTTACAGAATAACCTATAAGCAAAATCCGTTGCAGGAATGGAAAAGACAGATCAGGCATTTTGGATCCAGCCTGGGTGGTTTTGCCGGGTTAAGTTCAGAACCTATAAACCCTTGGGTGACCAATGAAAAGGTGGAAATTGAATATGATGCAGCAGTATTTTCTACCGGGGTTTCCTGGATCGTGGGAATAAATAATTTATCTGCCGGACTTTCTTTAGGTTTTGATTATTTACTTGATCCAAATCGTAAATATTGGATATACCAGGGGAAACCATGGTTGGGAGTAGCTTTTGGTATCAACCTTAATTGAAATCAGAATTGTAAAACAGGGAAAATAGTTAAACTTTAAAACATATGCCCAGAATTGAATTGCGTAAAGAAATTAAAGCAAATATAGAACTGGTTTTTGACCTTACCAGAAGTATAGATCTCCACTAGATATCAACTGCACATACAAAAGAAAAGGCAGTAGGAGGAAGGACAAGCGGTTTACTGGAGCCAGGGGAAACTGTTACCTGGCGCGCAAAACATTTGGGGATCTATCAAGAACCTACCTCTTAGGTAGCAGGTTTTGACAGGCCGGTATATTTTGCTGATGAAATGGTAAAAGGAGCTTTTAAAAGGTTCAGGCACGAACATTTTTTCTCAACCGAAGAAGGAGGAACACTTATGATCGATATTTTTGATTATGAATCTCCATTAGGATTTTGGGGAAAATTGGCAGATAAATTATTTTTAGAGAAATATATGACCAGGTTCCTCAGCAGCCGTAATGAGGGGCTAAAGCATTATGCAGAGACGGATTCATGGAGAGAGGTCTTGTCCAGATAAAATGCTTTATTTTCATATGATGTGGAAAGAAAATTAATGACCAGATGAAAAGAAGAAATTTCATAGGAAGATTATCCCTGGCCACTGCAGCCATCGCAGTACCTGCTACTGCCTATTCCTTTAATAAGAGTGAAAAGTACAGGCCTGTAAGAACCTCCTTTGCCCGTAATCCTGCTCTTGCACCTGTACCCGGTACCGAGGATTATCCCGGAAATCCTCTTGATCAAAAAGGATTGTTTATGAATGAAGAGCATGTTTTCTGGCCTAGCATGTGGGATGTTATTAGGTGGAAATTATCTTCCAATCCCTATAAAGAGGAAAAGCAAAATGTCACCGGAAGACTCAAAGTGATCAAACGTGCTTCCCCGGATGAGCTGCCGGATAACTCTATTACCTGGTTAGGCCATGCCTCCTATCTCATGCATATTTCAGGAAAGCGGATTCTTATTGATCCCGTATTAACCCAACCCGGCTTCTTCTTAAAAAGATATTCAGAACTTCCGTATGAGACTTCAAAGTTTGAAAATATAGATTACATCCTCATTTCTCATAATCACAGAGACCATTGTGACAAGGAAAGTGTAGAATTGCTGGCCAGGCAAAATCCCGGGGCTACCTGGCTCTGCGGATTAGGACTTGATACCCTGTTGTTAAAAAATTGGACCGGTTCAGATAAAATTCAGGCGGCGGGATGGTATCAGCAGTATCAAATTGAAGGAAATTCCCTGAAGATCTCTTTTCTGCCAACCAGACACTGGTCCCGAAGAGGCTTAAACGATACCAATGCCAGCTTATGGGGTGCGTTTATGTTTGAGAATGAGGGAAAGAAGATCTATTTTGGTAGTGACAGTGGATATGCGGGACATGTAAAGAGAGCCAATGAACTCTTTGGGGAAGTAGATCACTATATAGCCGGAATTGGAGCCTTTGCGCCCCGATGGTTCATGGCGCCCTCTCATATGCATCCTGAAGAAGTAGCGCAAACTTGTAACGAACTCCAGGCTAAGAATTTGATCCCAATGCATTTTGGCACCTTCGACCTCTCTGATGAACCACTTTTAGAACCTGCCAGGTTAATCCAGCAGCTTAAGAAAGAAAATGCCTTTGATGCTGATCTTAGCCTTTTGGCCGTGGGAGGAATTGTAGATATATAATTACACTTTTTACTAATCTCGAAATTACCCTCATTCTTCTTAAAGAAGAAAAATCCTGTTTTTATCACAAGGGGTTTAGTTTTAATAAAAGTCAGAAAAAAATTTAGATTATGGAAGATGTGAATTTATATTTAGATGGAATATTTGGATTGGAAACCGGAGAGGTGAATTTCTTGCATCTAATTGCCAGGTCCATTGTCATATATATCATAGGCATCGCTTTGGTAAGGCTGGGGAATAAAAGGTTTGTTGGAAAAATGACGGCTTTTGATATTATCATTGCCATAATCATAGGGTCGCTTTTAAGCCGGGCTATTACCAATACCGATCTTTTTTTTACAGTCCTTCCGGCCTGTATAGTGTTGATCTTACTGCACAGGTTATTTGCTTTTATAGCGTCTCATTCTGATAAATTCGGAGATTGGATCAAAGGCAATGACAGGGTTGTGGTAGAGAACGGGGAGATCTTGTGGAAAGCAATGCGCAAAAGCCACCTGAGTGAACAGGATCTTATGCAAACCTTAAGGCTTAACGCAAATACGGCTGACGTTGGGAAAATAAAGATCGCACGGCTTGAACGTAATGGGGATATTAGCTTTATTTTTATGAACGGAAAAGACTAGAACCTAAGTAATATCTGCAAATAATTAAATTTAAATATGAGAAACTCGCATCTTGAAATCAAGACAGCTTTACAGATCCAAAAACCCGTTACCGAAGTCTTTGAGGCCCTTGTAGATCATGAGAAAATGAAAAATTACTTTATATCAGAAAGTTCAGGAAGAATGGAAGAGGGGAAGGAGCTTATATGGAAGTTCCCTGAATTTGATGCAGAGGTACCTGTAAAGGTGGGGAGTGTGGAGCAGGATAAATATATTTCCTTTTACTGGGATGCAGATTATGGGCTTTTGGTGGAGATCAACCTTCACCCGGGAGTGAATTCTTCAACCATTGTAGTGGTTACTGAAAAAAGTAAACCTAACGATGAAGCGGGTATTGCCTGGCTAAAAGGAAATACAGAGGGCTGGGCAAATTTTCTTGCCTGTTTTAAAGCTTATCTGGAATACGGGATCAACCTAAGAAAAGGAGCTTTTGAATTCAGAAGAGGGGAGTTTTAATTTTTAAATTAATTACGCCGGTAGAATATTTCACCTGCGCCACCGGAAATAAAACCTTAAAAGTGCATCGTTTTTAGGTTGGTATTTAAAGTTAATAATAAAGTTTATTTTACCTAAAATTGAAAAACCCGCTCCAATTAAGAAGCGGGTTTTTTTATAAAAGGTTGAAGCCGGTGTTTAAACTCCGGCTCCTGTGATTTTTACATCATTCCGGGCATTCCACCACCCATTCCGCCTGGCATTCCGCCACCACCGGCGTTATCTTCTTTAATGTCCATTAGAGCACATTCCGTGGTAAGGATCATCCCTGCAACAGAAGCAGCATTTTCAAGTGCTATTCTTGTTACTTTCTTAGGGTCAATAATACCTGCTTTCATCATATCAACAAATGAGTTGGATTTTGCGTCGTAACCGAAGTCACCTTTACCTTCCAAAACTTTATTGATTACAACAGATCCTTCGCCCCCGGCATTTTCTACGATAGTTCTTAAAGGAGATTCAATCGCTTTGTTCACGATCTGGATTCCGGTTTCCTCATCAGGGTTCTCACCCTTAAGGCCTTTTAAAGCTGTTTTGGCGCGAACCAAAGCAACACCACCACCGGCAACTATACCTTCTTCTATAGCAGCACGGGTTGCGTTAAGTGCATCATCAACACGGTCTTTTTTCTCTTTCATTTCAACTTCACTTGCAGCACCAACATAAAGTACGGCTACCCCTCCGGCTAATTTTGCCAAACGTTCCTGAAGTTTTTCTTTATCGTAATCTGAAGTTGTAGACTCGATTTGAGCTTTGATCTGACTTACACGTTCCTTGATCGCGTTATTGTCACCGGCTCCGTTAACAACAGTAGTGTTGTCTTTGTCAATAGCTACTTTTTCAGCAGTACCAAGCATATCCAAAGTAGCATTCTCTAAGGAGAATCCTCTTTCTTCAGAAATTACAGTACCACCTGTAAGCGTAGCGATATCTTCTAACATGGCTTTTCTACGGTCTCCAAATCCGGGAGCTTTAACAGCCGCGATCTTAAGAGATCCACGAAGTTTGTTAACCACAAGAGTAGCAAGAGCTTCTCCATCAACATCTTCAGCAATAATCAAAAGTGGTTTTCCAGATTGTGCAACCGGCTCCAATACAGGAAGAAGGTCTTTCATAGAAGAGATCTTCTTGTCGTAAAGCAGGATGTATGGATCTTCAAGATCTGAAGTCATTTTTTCGCTGTTGGTCACAAAGTATGGAGAAAGATATCCGCGGTCAAACTGCATTCCTTCTACAACATCAACGTGAGTTTCAGTTCCTTTTGCTTCTTCAACAGTAATAACTCCGTCTTTTCCAACTTTCTGGAAAGCCTGAGCGATCAATTCTCCAATATGGTCATCATTATTGGCAGAAATGGAAGCTACTTGTTTTATTTTTTCAGAAGAATTTCCTACTTCTTTGGTTTGTTCAGCAAGATTTGCAGTGATAGCCTGTACAGCTTTATCAATTCCGCGTTTAAGATCCATTGGGTTTGCACCTGCTGCAACATTCTTCAATCCTTCTTTTACTATGGCTTGTGCAAGAACAGTAGCAGTTGTTGTACCATCCCCTGCAAGATCATTGGTTTTAGAAGCAACTTCCTTTACCATCTGGGCTCCCATATTCTCCAACGGGTCTTCCAATTCAATTTCCTTGGCTACTGTAACTCCATCTTTAGTCACTGTAGGTGCGCCAAATGATTTGCTAATGATAACATTTCGTCCTTTTGGACCTAAAGTTACTTTTACTGCATTGGCCAATGCATCAACTCCGCGCTTAATTCCATCACGGGCCTGAAGATTAAATTTAATATCTTTTGCCATTTTAAATTCTTTTTTTTCAATCCTTCACCCAAATGGTAAAGGAAGTGTTAGTTAATGATTTTTTTTGAAAGTTATTTTCTCCCAGGAATGGGAGGTGTGGTTACACAATTGCAAGAATATCGTCTTCCCGCATGATGAGGTAGTCTTTCCCTTCCAACTTTAATTCGGTTCCGGCGTATTTACCATATAACACTTCATCACCTATTTTAACGGTCATATCGTGTTTTTTGGTTCCTTTACCTACAGCTACTACTTTTCCTTTTTGTGGTTTTTCCTTTGCTGTTTCGGGAATATAAATTCCGGAAGCTGTCTTGGTCTCGGCAGCTGCAGGTTCAATAACAACCCGGTCTGAAAGAGGTTTAATGTTTAAAGCCATTTGTGTAATGTATTTTAAGTTAATTAATTTAAATATATACAGGTTAAAGGACCAAAATTATGCCATCTGCTGATTCCTGACAAAGTCCAAAAAAAAATGCCAGCTTGTCATAAGCCGGCATGTTTATATGTTGTAAAAAGCAAGTTCTAGTTATTCTGATTTTCGGGATCCGGAACATTTGTTTCTTCCGGATTTTGCACAGGTGCCTGAATAGGTTCCGGAACATTTGTCTCAACCTCCGGTCTTCCGTCAATTACCCTGGATTCTCCTGTTGAAGAACCATCCAGAATGGTTACATTGGATAAAAGGATCAAAACAAGCAATAGCGTAGCAAGGGTCCAGGTGCTTTTATCTAAAAAATCTGTAGTTTTCTTCACCCCACCAAGTTGCTGGCCACCGCCACCTCCAAAAGAAGATGAAAGCCCGCCGCCTTTGGGATTTTGTACCATAATTACTACTACCAGTAGGAATGCTACTATAATTATTAATGCTAAAAAAATAGTAAAAGTGCTCATTATATACCTGTGTTATTTTCTTGTAGTTTCTTAATTGCCCGAATTTGGTCTGCAAAGAAACCACTTTTTTCGGGATTTTTCAAAATTAAAATTTTATATGCCTGCATGGCTTTTTTATAGTTTTTTTGCTCGAGATAAACCCTTGCCAATGTCTCTGTCATTAAGGCTTCAGGAGGTATTATGCTGTCTTTGGCAATGTTGTTTGGACTGGCAGCTTTTGTGGGATTTATTCGCGGGCTTCTTGAAATAAAATCATCTATAAGCTCAAATTTGCGTTCCCTGATTTTTTCCTCCTCGGGCGAATCCCGCTGAACCGGTTTTGCACGGGTAAGTTTTAACCACTCTGAAAAAGAATGCGATTCTGCCACGTTAAAATCCAGAGGACTGCCTTGTTTCGGTAAATCTTTGGAAACAGGGGCAGAGGAAGTTTTTTCTTCTGAATTGTTTTCTTGGGCAGGTTGATCCTTGTGCTCCTGAAACAAACCGGGGTCCAACACCAGGTCTGATTCCGCTTTTTTCATTTCTATCGCTTCATCTATGGCAATGTTCTTATTTCCGAAAATTACCTGGGGCTCAAAGACAGTTATATTCCTTAAATTTTCTTCCTGTTGCTTTATTTGAAGAGCAACCTTATCCTGCTTAAATTCTTCAGAAGTTATAAAATCAAACAGCACGCTTCGGTCTGTAGTATATGCTGCAGTTCTCTTTAGCTCATAATTGTAATTGAAACTATTTTCAGTATAAAGCCCTTTTAAATAAATCGCCCTGGCCGACTGAAAATAGGGGTATTTCTCGAGGATTTTTTCCAGCTGAGCTGTTTGCTGTGAATTTACGGCTGCAGGATTTTCAAGAATTTGAGTGAAATCTTTAGCTGTCATTTACCAATTTGTAAGGGATGCGTTAAATATATCCTGGGTGATCCTGGTGAAAATCTCGTCCAAAGCTGTTTCAAGTACCGGCCCCCTAAGGGAAGCATTGGCAGAATAATCATAATAAAAATTAAATCGCCTTTCAAAGTCTTTGGTGGGATCAAGGGTATTAAAAAACCGAACCCGCACTGCTATGGTAAGCCTGTTTTCTGCCGCCCTGTTATCTGAAGTGGCGGTCATAGGTGCTTCATAGAAATCAACGATCTCCCCTTCATAGATAAGGTCACCCCCATCATTTACCAGGCTAAGATTGGTTTGATTTTGAATGAGGTCCTGAAGCCTTTGTGTAAAATCCCTGTCTATTCCCGGCTCTACAATATCTGCGGCATTTTCAAAAAAGTTTACCTGAAAGGTTTCTGCCGCTCCGGTATCAGCTCCTGTGAAAGAGTATATTCCGCAGGATTGAAAGGTAATTAATGTTAGGGTAATAAGTAAAAACTTGAATTTTTTCATGAAAAGTACTTGGTCTTCAATTACAGGTTGTATTGTTTGATCTTTCTATAAAGCGTTCGTTCGCTTATACCCAATTCTTCCGCGGCATTTTTTCGTTTTCCGTTGTGCCGGTCTAAAGATTTTTTTATGAGTTCCAGTTCCTTGTCCTGAAGCGAGAGCGTTTCTTCCTCTTCGATCTCTTCAGCAAAGTAATATTTATCTTCTTTATCCCGGGATTGATTTTGAGCTATTTGCAGCACCTCCAGTTTTTCATCGCTAAGGTCTTCCATATCAACATCTTCCTCATCATCTTCGCCGTAGATCTTTTGGATGAGGCTTTCATGTTCCTCCTGGACTTTTTGGTGATTGCCGTTTTCCATCAATTTCATCGTTAGCTTTTTTAGGTCGTGCAGGTCACTTTTCATATCAAACAAGACCTTGTACAGGATTTCTCTTTCATTACTGAAATCACTATCCTTCTTTTTATCTGCTATAACAGCAGGTAAATTGCTGCCAATGTCTGGAAGATAGGATTTAAGATCGGCGGCTGTAATATTCCTTTCCTGCTCTAAAACAGAGATTTGCTCGGCAATATTGCGTAACTGACGAATATTTCCACCCCACCTGTAGGACTGTAGTAATTGTACCGCATCGTCTTCCAATCGAATGGTTGGCATTTTATATTTCAGGGCGAAATCTGCAGCAAATTTTCGGAAAAGCAAGTGGATATCCTCCTTTCGCTCCCGGAGAGGGGGTAAATTTATCTCTACAGTGCTGAGACGGTAATAAAGATCTTCCCGAAATTTCTCTTTTTTAATAGCCTCAAACATATTGAGATTTGTGGCAGCTACAATGCGCACGTTGGTTTTTTGAACCTTGGAAGATCCTACTTTAATAAATTCTCCGTTTTCCAGTACCCGCAAAAGTCGCACCTGGGTAGTTAATGGAAGTTCTCCTACTTCATCCATGAAGATAGTTCCGCCATCGGCTACTTCAAAATACCCGCTTCGCGTTTGTGTAGCTCCTGTAAAAGCACCTTTTTCGTGCCCAAAAAGTTCACTGTCAATAGTGCCTTCGGGTATTGCCCCACAGTTTACTGCGATATATTTTCCGTGTTTACGATGCGAAAGCGCATGGATGATTTTCGGGATACTTTCCTTACCAACCCCACTTTCTCCCGTCACTAACACCGATATATCTGTAGGTGCTACCTGCATCGCCTTTTCTACCGCCCTATTCAATTTGGGATCATTCCCAATTATTTCAAAACGCTGCTTTATTGCTTGTATTGATTCCATATGTCGCGTTTGCCCTTCTAAGGGTTATTTTGATTGTTTTTATTTATGTCTAAAGAGAAGAGGACTTTTTTTAATTTCCAAATTCCAAATTTCAGATTCCAAATTCCAAATTCCAGATTCCAATGTTCAATGTTCAAAATTCAAAGCTCAACGTTTGAAAAAATAATTTTTTGACTTTACATTACTAAAATTATACCCTGAGTTCTGGTAAAATTTACTTTTATTCTCTTGGTTTTTTGCTCTTTCTCTTTCTTTATTCTATTTGGCTCTGTTTTCTGAAAATTAGCCACGAATGCACGAATGTTGATATACTGCATTTTTTGGGGTTAAGGAACTATTACTCCTTTGAGGGTTCCGCTGGTGCAGTCGAGGATCTTGACGTTTACAAAATCTCCTACTTTATAATGTTCTTTAGGAAAAACGGCTACTGTATTTTGCTCGGTACGGCCGCTCCATTCCAACTTGGATTTTTTGGATTCTCTTTCTATTAATACCTCTACGGTCTTTCCTACAAATCCACGTGTTCTGTATAGGCTGTGTTCCCTTTGCAGGGCAACGACTTCGGCCAAACGGCGCATTTTTACTTCTTCCTGAATATCATCCTCAAGCTTTCTTTCTGCTAAAGTTCCGGGTCTTTCAGAATAGGCAAACATATAACCGAAATCGTACTTCACATATTCCATCAGGGAAAGCGTTTCCCGATGGTCTTCTTCTGTTTCTGTGGGAAAACCGGTGATCATGTCCTGGGAAATTGAACAGTTTGGTATAAATTCCCGGATCTTGTCAATTATCCTGAAATATTCTTCTCTTGTATGTAACCGGTTCATTTCTTTTAATATCCTGTTACTCCCGCTCTGCACCGGAAGGTGAATATGGTTACATATATTTCTATACTGAGCCATAACTTCAATGACGTCAACAGTAAAATCCTGCGGATTAGAGGTAGAGAACCTTATTCTCATATTTGGCTGGGCTTCTGCCACCAATTTCAACAGAGATGAAAATCCTGTTGCAGTTGCTTTTGCAATTGGAGAGGCATTTTTAAATTCTTTTTTAAGTCCGCCACCATACCATAAGTAACTGTCAACATTCTGCCCCAGCAGGGTTACTTCTTTATATCCTTTTATGGCAAGGTCATTTATTTCTTCCAGGATGCTTTGAGGGTCCCTGCTGCGCTCCCGGCCCCTGGTAAAAGGCACTACACAAAATGTGCACATATTATCACACCCACGGGTTATAGAGACATAAGCTGAAACTCCGTTAGTTTGAAGCCTTACTGGAGATATATCTCCATAAGTCTCATCTTTGGAAAGGAGCACATTCACTGCGTTACGCCCTTCTTCAACTTCATGGATCAGGTTGGGAAGATCTTTATAGGCATCAGGGCCCACCACAAGATCTACTATCTTCTCCTCTTCTAAAAATTTGCTTTTAAGACGCTCGGCCATACAACCCAGTACCCCAACCTTCATTTTAGGATTGACCTTTTTTACAGCATTGTATTTTTGCAGGCGTTTTCGCACGGTTTGTTCTGCCTTGTCCCGTATGGAGCAGGTATTCACCAAAACCAGATCTGCATCTTCAAGTACCGAGGTGGTGTTGAAACCTTCCTTTTCAAGAATAGAAGCCACGATCTCACTGTCGGCAAAGTTCATTTGGCAACCGTAACTTTCAATGAAAAGCTTCCGCTTGTTTTCTGCTTTAGGCTCCAGTTTCAGGGAGTTTCCCTGCAATTTCTCGTCTAATATCTTCTCCATAATGCTTTCTTTAACCTCATGCAAATTTAGCTGGCAAAGATAGTCTTTCATAAAATTATGACAAAGTGACATATCTTTTTTTTATCTTTATTTTTCCCTACACATTTATATCTAACCAAAATTATTGGCTTATGAAACTTTTCAGATATTCTCTGCTGTGTGTTTGTTTCCTCTTTTTGTATTCATGTGATAATGATGATATCCCTGTTGAGCAGTATGAAGTCGCTGTTCCGGTCACTATGTCTATTGCCGATTTTAGAGCTTCGGTTTCTCTGGAGGAACCTGTAGCGATAGAGGAATCGGGTAAGATCTACGTTTATGAAGATTTCATTTTTGTCAATGATAAGATGAAGGGTATCCTGGTGATCGATAACACTAATAATGATCCAAAGGTTGTAAAATACATCAAGATCCCTCAAAATACTGATATTGCTGTTAAAGGAGATGTACTGTTTGCAAATTCAGGAAAAGATCTTGTCACATTTGACATAAGTCATATCAATAACATAAAAATAATGGACCGGCTTAATGATGTGCTGGAAGAATATTATCCTGATATGCCGGAAGGAGTTTTTTATACAGATTTTTCCGGTTATGATCCTCATCAGGAAATAATTATGGGCTATACGGTAGAAACGAGGGAAAGGGAAAATAATCCTCTTGTTGATGGCTGGGGGAATTTCGCAGAATCGGGGGATATAGGTTCTAATTCTGGTACCGGAGGTTCTATGGCAAGGTTCAATATTGGAGGGGAATATTTATATACGGTTGGAAGTTCGACTCTACACGTATTTGATATAAGCGACTTAAATAATCCTGAAAAATTAAACAGCAATTACGTTGGCTGGGAAATTGAAACCATCTTTAACAAAGAAGGATATCTTTATTTAGGCAGTGCTGCGGGCTTATATATTTATAGCCTGGAAGATCCGTCAGTACCGGAATTTATGTCGCAAATTCAACATGTGGTAGGATGTGACCCGGTAGTGGTTGCTAATGATATCGCTTATGTAACTATTCGCGGCGGAAATTTGTGTGGTCAAAATGAAAATCAGCTGGAGGTAATAGATGTTTCTGATAAAGCAAATCCTCAGCTTCTTGAAATTTATGAAATGGAAAGTCCCTATGGTCTTGGAGTATGGAATAATACACTTTTTGTTTGTGAAGGTAATGCGGGTCTAAAAGTTTTTGATGCCACCAATACTCCGGAACTTGTTTTAACTGATCATTTCGAAAACATTGAAGCTTATGATGTGATCCCTTTGAAAAATGTATTAATGCTCATTGGTGGAAATGTTCTGCGGCAATATAATTATGAGGATAATAAAATTAATTTGATAAGTACTTTAGATTTAAATTAAGTTATAAAATATGGAGACAGCCTGCTGAAAGGCAGGCTTTTTTTATTTTTTCACAACATATTTAAGCCGGGGATAAAACCCCTATTTGCGTCTATTATTGAGGGTTTGTACAAAGTTCAAAAAAAATTGATATACTTTTGCAACAAGAAAAAAAAAGATTTATGGCAAAGAATTTAGTGATTGTGGAGTCTCCTGCCAAGGCAAAAACTATCGAGAAATTCCTTGGAAAAGATTATACAGTAGCTTCCAGTTTTGGGCATATTGCAGATTTGCCAACCAAAGAATTAGGAGTAGATACCGAAGGGGATTTCAAACCAACATATATAGTCAACAAGGATAAAAAAGATGTGGTCAATAAACTTAAAAAATTGGCCAAAGGAGCAGAGATGGTGTGGTTGGCTAGTGATGAGGACCGGGAGGGAGAGGCAATAGCCTGGCACCTTGCAGAGGAGCTGGATCTTGACAAGAATAAGACAAAAAGAATTGTTTTTCACGAGATCACAAAATCTGCAATCTTAAAGGCAATTGATAATCCGCGAAGTATAAATTATGACCTGGTAAATGCCCAGCAGGCAAGAAGGGTATTAGACAGGCTGGTAGGTTATGAACTCTCTCCTGTTTTATGGAGAAAGGTGAAGGGTGGACTCTCTGCCGGTAGAGTACAATCTGTTTCTGTGCGTCTCATCGTTGAACGGGAAAGGGAGATCCAGGAGTTTCATCCTGAAGCCTCTTTTAGAATAGATGCTGAATTTACCAATGAAGAGGGGAAATCTTTTAAAGCCAAACTTCCCCGGAATTTTGACACCAAAGAAGAAGCTGAAGAATTTCTTCAGCAAAATATAAAAGCCAATTTTAAAGTAGCCGATCTTACTAAAAAACCGGCGAAAAAATCTCCTGCACCTCCGTTTACTACCTCCACTTTACAACAGGAAGCAGCCAGGAAATTATATTTTTCAGTAAGTAAGACCATGACCATGGCACAACGCCTTTACGAGGCAGGGCATATTACTTATATGAGAACAGATAGTGTAAATTTATCTGAAGAGGCGAAAAAAGGCGCGAAACAGGAGATCGTGAAGGCATACGGCGAGAAATATGCTAAAGCCCGAACCTTTAAAGGGAAATCTAAAGGTGCCCAGGAAGCCCACGAAGCTATTCGTCCCACAAATTTTAACAGCCATACCGTAAGTGCAGATCGCGATGAGGTGCGGCTTTATGAATTGATCTGGAAACGTGCTATAGCTTCCCAAATGAGCGATGCCCAACTGGAAAGGACCAACGTCAAAATAGAAGTTGATAAACATGATAAGCATTTTACTGCCAATGGAGAGGTGCTTAAATTTGACGGTTTTCTAAAAGTTTACATTGAAGGTAGCGATGAGGAAGATGAAGAACAGGAAGGAATGTTGCCTGAATTAAGAGTAAATGAAAAACTTTTAAATAATTACATTACCGCTACAGAGCGATTCACCAGGCCGCCTTATCGGTACACAGAGGCATCATTGGTTAAAAAACTTGAAGAATTGGGTATAGGAAGGCCTTCTACTTATGCACCCACTATTTCTACTATACAAAACAGGAATTATGTAGAAAAAGGATCTGTTGACGGTATGGAGCGAAATTACGCTCAGCTTGTATTAAAGAATGATAAATACGCTGAAAAACAGTTGTCAGAAACCGTTGGAAGCGATAAAGGTAAGCTGGTACCTACGGCTGTTGGAACAGTGGTGAACGATTTTCTGGTCAATCATTTTTCAAATATTCTCGACTATAATTTTACGGCTAAAGTAGAGCAGAGTTTTGATGATATTGCTGAAGGGAACGAAGAATGGACCCATATGATGCGGGACTTTTATTCAGATTTTCATCCCCAGGTACTCGATGTGGCAAAAAATGCCGAAAGAGAAGTTGGGGAACGTATATTAGGAGAAGATCCTGATACTGGAAAACCGGTAAGTGTACGTTTGGGAAAATTTGGGCCCATGGTTCAGATAGGCTCAGTTGAAGATGAAGAAAAACCCAGATTTGCAGGCCTGATGCCAGACCAAAATCTGGAGACCATAACCTATGAAGAGGCGATGGATCTTTTTAAACTTCCGAAGGAAATAGGAGAATATGAAGGCGAAACTGTTGAGGTGAACAATGGCCGTTTTGGGCCATACGTGCGCTACGGAAAGAAATTTGTCTCTCTGGAAAAAGGAGAGGACCCTATGAGCATAGATATGGACCGGGCCCTGGAATTAATCGAAGCCAAAGAAAAAGCCGATGCCCCTATTTATGAGTACGAGGGAATGCCTGTTCAAAAAGGAGTAGGAAGATTTGGGCCTTTTTTAAAGTGGAATGATATTTTTATTAATGTGAATAAAAAATATGATTTCGACGATCTTAGTGATGCTGATATTGAGCAACTAATAGAAGATAAGAAACAGAAGGAAAAGGATAAGATCATTCACCACTGGGAAGAGGAAGGAATCAGAGTTGAAAAGGCCAGGTGGGGCCGTACCAATATATTGAAAGGCAAGACCAAAATAGAATTGCCCAAAACCGTAGACGCTACAAAGCTCACCCTGGATCAGGTAAAAGAGATCCTCGAGAAGAAGACTAAAAAGAAACCTGCTAAAAAAGCTGCTGCTAAAAAGGCTCCGGCCAAAAAAAAATCTACTTCAAAGAAAACCACTACTAAAAAGAAGTAATTCATGGAATTTGAATTTTTGAGCCCCCTAAACGAAGACCTGCTGGAAGAGATCACCTCAGACCCCCAAAGATTGGGGAAACAGGTTAAGTTACATACCGTCCAACACGGGATTCCCGATCTGGAAGGAGTAAATATCGCTATAGTGGGAGTAAGGGAAAACAGGCTTGACGAGGGAAATGACGATGAATTCCTTAATTTTGATGGCATTAGAAGATCTTTTTATAAGCTGTTTCCGGGAAACTGGCATTTAAATCTTGCAGACCTCGGGGATATTGAAAAAGGGGAGACTGTTGAGGATACCTATTACGCTCTGCAAACCCTGGTTGCCGAGCTTTTAAAAGAGGGGGTGATTCCCTTTATATTGGGTGGGAGCCAGGATTTGGTCTATGCCCAATACCGGGCCTATGATAATTTACTCAAATGGTAAATTTGGTAAATATAGATTCCCGGTTTGATCTTGGAGATGCAGAAAAACCTATCAATAATATTTCCTATATTGGTAAAATCGTAGTTAATAAACCTTACAATCTATTTAATTATTCGAATATAGGATATCAAACATATTTTAATTCTCAGGATGAAATTGAGTTGATGGAGCGTTTATTTTTTGACGCCTACAGATTAGGAGAAGTGTCAAAAAACATAACAGTAGTCGAACCCGTTATGAGAGATGCCAATTTGGTTGGTATTGACCTTGCCTCTATTAAGGCATCGGCAATAGGAGGGGATTTTCAGGAATCGCCTAATGGTTTTGACGGAAAGGAAATTTGTGCCCTTGCCCGTTATGCGGGGATAAGTGATAAAGTGAGTTCCATTGGGATTTTCGACTATCACAGCAGTTTTCCTAAAGCGGGTAATATGCTGATATCTCAGATGTTATGGTATTTTGTTGAGGGTGTAAATTATCGCACCAATGAAAATACTATTTCGGCAAAAAAAGAGTTTATAAGATATCAGGTTCCTATAGATGATGATATTCTAGTGTTTTTTAAAAGCCCGGTAAGTGGAAGATGGTGGATAGAAATTCCATTTATTTCTTCTTCAAATACTAAATTAAAAAGACACACGTTATTACCTTGCAGCGAAGAAGATTACCTGGAAGCTTGCAACCAGTTGATTCCTGAAAGGTGGTATAAAACTAAGAGAAAGAACGAAGTTTAACAATTTTTCGCACTCGTATTGATGAATTACTGTATTTTTACCCCGGCTATTGTTTTTTAAAAAATAAATAGATAGGTTTACCGGCTTAATTGAATGCGTCATAACCAGAATAGAACTATGAAGAAATTATTTTCGCTTATTGCAATCCTAGCGGTCCTTGCCAGTTGTAGTCGGGGAGACCGGGGGCAACTTGTGGGCGCACAGGGAAAGAAGTGGAACCCCGAAAAGCCATACGGTATGACTTTAATTCCGGGTGGAGCATTTATTATGGGTAAGGCTGATGATGATATTGCCGATACCAAAAACGCACCCCCCAAAACCGTAACCGTACGGACTTTTTACATGGATGAAACTGAGATCACTAATTCAGAATACCGCCAGTTTACCAACTGGGTAAGGGATTCCGTGGTTAGGATGAAACTTGCAATTGAAGCAGATTTTGAAGGTGCTACAGATGGTGATGGAATAGGTCAATTTGCATTTTTAGATTCAGATACTGAGAACATGTCGGTATATGAGCAATATATGTATGATAACTATACACAATTCTCAGAAGATTATCAGGGAAGAAAATTAAATAAAGACGTCGATATTATTTGGGATACCAGAGACTATCCAGACGAAGCTTACGCAAGAGTAATGGACACTATGTACATTCCGCTTGAAGAATCTTATAACGGGCAGCGAACAATTGATGTAGAGCACTTGAAATTCAGGTACCGATGGATGGACATCCAGAAAGCAGCAAGATCTAAGACACAAAAGAGAAGCGATTTTATAATTACAGAAGAGGTTGCCGTATATCCTGATACTGCAGTATGGATCAAGGATTTTAATTATTCTTATAATGAGCCAATGCATAATGATTATTTCTGGCATACCGCTTTTGACGATTACCCGGTGGTAGGCGTATCCTGGAAACAGGCAAAAGCTTTTACGCAATGGAGAACTTTATATCACAACGCTTTTAGAAGAAGTAAAAATGATCACGATGTGCCAACTTACAGGTTGCCTACAGAGGCAGAGTGGGAATATGCAGCACGTGGTGGTTTGGAATCTGCAACTTATCCGTGGGGAGGTCCGTATGCAAAAAATGACCGCGGATGTTTTATGGCCAACTTCAAGCCTTTGCGGGGAGATTATGCTGCAGATCAGGCATTGTATACCGTAGAAGCTAAATCTTACGAGCCCAATGATTACAATCTTTACAATATGGCAGGAAACGTTTCAGAATGGGTGAACTCCTCTTATGATCCTGCGTCTTATGAATATATGTCCTCAATGAACCCTGCGGTGAATAATGAAGAGGATATGCGTAAAGTAGTTCGGGGTGGTTCCTGGAAAGATGTTGCATACTTTTTGCAAGTAAGTACCAGAGACTACGAATATGCAGATACAGCACGAAGCTACGTAGGTTTTAGAACCGTACAGGATTATCTTGGCACCGATGTTACTTTAAATCAACCAAACCCTCAATAAACAAACCCAATTTATCAACCTATTTTACTTAAAAATTAAAAAAACAAATTTTTTATAGTTATGGCAAACTCAAAAAACAGAATGAAAATTATGAATATGGTGTATGGTCTTGGTGCAGCAGTAGTAATACTGGGAGCACTATTTAAAATCATGCACTGGCCGTTTGGTAATGAAATGCTTATCATTGGATTACTTGTAGAAGCAGGAGTTTTTGCTGTATCTGCCTTTGAACCTGTTGACGACGATCTAGACTGGTCTCTTGTTTATCCTGAATTAGCAGGAGGTCCTGCTTCTCAGAGAGAACAGGCTTTGGTTGAAGAAAATAGAGAAACCGAAGCTTCACTATCAAAGAAACTTGATGAGATGCTTAAAGAAGCAAAAATAGATGCTAATTTAATGGATAGCCTTGGAAATAGCATTCGCAACTTTGAAGGAGCAGCGAAATCTATATCTCCAACTGTTGATGCAATGGCCTCACAAAGAAAATATAGTGAAGAACTTTCTCTTGCTGCTGCCCAAATGGAAACTTTGAACAATTTGTACAAAGTTCAGGTTGAATCATCTTCCAGACAGGCAGAGATCAATGAGCAAGTTGCTGAAAATGCCGGAAAACTAAGAGAGCAAATGGGTTCTCTTGCTGCCAATTTATCTTCTTTAAACGGGGTATATGGAGGAATGTTAACAGCTATGAATGTTAACGGAAGAGCAGTAGTATAGTCAGCAGTGAAATTACTGTTGTAATTTATAAAGAACTAAAATAATTTAAATGGCGTCTGGAAAACAAACCCCTAGGCAGAAGATGATAAACCTGATGTATCTGGTTTTTATCGCTATGCTTGCTCTAAATATGTCCAAAGAGGTATTAACCGCTTTTGGTCTTTTGAATGAAAAATTAACAGAATCTAATCAAACTACTACGCAACGTAATGCGGCCTTTATGGCAGGGTTGGAAGAAAAAGTAGGTGAACAGCCTGCTAAATACGCACCTTTAAAAGAGAAGGCGGAACAGGTTGATGAATTATCTACTAATTTCAACAATTATATTGAAGGTTTGAAAAATCAGTTAACTGAGGAAATTGATGATCAAACCGATTATGAGGCGATGGACAGGCCTGATAAACTTGACGAGTTGTTCTTCGTGAGTGGGAAAAATTCCCCGGCTGGAGAAGAATTTTTAAATCAAATGGCAACCTATCGTGAGGGAGTAGTTTCGGTTATTGGAGATGAATTTCCGCAAGTAGCACAAAAAGTGAACAATGAATTTGCTATAGAAGAAGAAGAAAACCGGGACGGAAGGCCGGTGCCGTGGCTGGAATATCATTTTCAGGGATACCCACTGGTAGCGTCAATTACAAAGTTGACCCAAATACAGGCTGATGTGAAAAATACGGAAAGTGAAATTCTGTCGGCAATGTTATCAGGGCAACTGCAAAGTGAAGTGTCATTGACAAACTATGAAGCCATTGTTATTCCTAATAAAACCGCTTTCTTTAGTGGAGAGAATTTTCAGGGTAGGGTGGTTTTAGGTCGTGTAGATAATACATTACAATTTAATAAGGTTACTATTAACGGAAACGAGGTAAGCAGTGCAAGAGCAGGGCAAATCGATCTTGATTTCCCGGCAGGAAACGTAGGAGAACAGGATATAGAGGGTACACTTCAGTTTAAAGAAGGAGATTCGATAATTAGTATTCCCATCAACAGTTCTTATGCTGTAATACCTAAACCAAATGCAGCTGTTATTTCAGCTGATAAAATGAATGTTGTTTATCGTGGGGTTCAAAATCCTATGACAATTTCCATTCCGGGAGTAGGCCAGGTATCAGCGAGTGGTCCGGGTCTTTCCCCTGCAGGTGGGGCTGGAAAATACAATATGAATGTAACCACCGTTCAGGCAAGGGAAGTAACTATTAGTGTTACAGGACAATTACCAGGCGGGGAATCTGTATCAGACAGTAAGGTTTTCAGAATAAAAGATATTCCTAAACCTACCGGAACTATTCGAGGTGAAGACGGGACGGTAAAAATGCAGCGTAATGCTCTTGAGATCTCTACAATTGGGGCAGCTTTACCTGATTTTGATTTTGATCTTGGATTAAGAGTTACAGGTTTTAGCTTCAAGGTTGCAGGACAACCAACCATTACTGTAAATGGAAGTCAACTTGATGCAGCTGCAAAAGCTTCGTTAAGAAGAGCAGGAAGAGGCGAAACAGTGCAAATTTTTGATATTAAAGCTCAACTTGCTAATAATACAGATTATATGCTTAAAGGAGTATCTCCTGTATTTATCGAGTTAACAAATTAATAAATTCAGTACCATGAAGTGGAATCAACTATTGATAGGTGTTTTCGGAGTGCTATTTGTCTCCCAGTCATACGGGCAGGCAAATATTTTGAATGCCAAATCTCCGGATGAGGTAGGAAGGATCTCTAATGCAGAGTTGGAAGGAAATAATACCGAAAAGTTTTTAGAATACGGGTATGTGGAAGACAGAGATATTCTGTGGTCCAAAAATACCTGGGAGATTATTGACCTCGATGAGAGAGTGAATTTCCCTTTGTATTATCCTATTGACACTATAAATATTGGTGCCAGCAGAAGGTCTTTATATGATGTACTATTGACCGGGATCAGAAGCGGAAAGATCAAGAATATTTATACCGATTCTTATTTTACTGAAAAGCGTACTCTGAATGATATAAGTGCAGCCATATCTAAAGTTGATACTACAGACCTTGGTAGGGAGCAATACAATGCCGGTGAAGAAATTGATCAGCAGTATATTGACCGAAGAGATCTTTCCTCTGCAGATATTATGGAATATCGTATTCGTGGAATGTGGTATTTTGATAAACGGCAGGCGGAGTTGAAATACAGATTGCTTGGAATTGCACCTGTGGCTCCCGATGTTAACTTTATAGATGATGAAGAGCCTGATTTGGTTGAATTGTTTTGGGTGTTTTTCCCCGATGCCAGGGAGATCCTTTTTCAAGCTTCTGCCTTTACAGGTGGAAATAGTTCCCAGGATGTAACCTTTGACCATTTACTGAACGCCAGAAGGTTTAATGCTGTTATATATAAAGAAGACAACGTTCAGGGAGACCGCGATGTTGATGAATACATAACTCAAAGTGCCTTTATGCAATTGCTGGAGTCTGAAAGGATCAAGGAGCAGATCAGGAACTTTGAACAGGATATGTGGAATTACTAAGAAATTTCCTGTAAATACTATTACGGAATAAAATATAAACGCTTCGGTCTGACCGAAGCGTTTTTTAATTTGAAAATATGCTGGATTACATCATAGTAGGAGCAGGTTTAAGCGGAATAACGGTAGCTGAGGAATTACTATGTAGAGGAAAGACCGTGCAGGTTTATGAGGATAGTTCCCAAAGCTCTTCTACAGTCGCGGGAGGAATTTATAACCCGGTAATTTTAAAACGATTTACTCTCGCCTGGAATGCCGGGGAGCAGCTGGAAATTTCCATTCCATTTTACAGGAAACTGGAAAAAAAACTTGGGGTTCAGTTAATTTTTGAGTTGCCGGTATATAGGAAATTCAATTCGGTTGAGGAACAAAACAACTGGTTTACCGCGATGGACAAACCGGGGCTTTCCCGATTCCTTGATTCTAAGCTGGAGACTTCTGTTAATGACTGCATTCCTTCCCGGTTTTCATTTGGAAAGGTGAGAAGTACCGGCAGAGTAGATACTGCCGTATTACTGGAGAGTTACAGGAAATTCCTCATCTCTATAGATTCTCTTGTTTCAGAAAGTTTTGTCCATTCCAAATTGGACATCAGGGAAGATCATGTGGATTATAATGGAGAGAAAGCAAAGAATATTGTATTTTGTGAAGGTTTTGGAATAAAGGATAATCCATTGTTTAATTTTCTACCTTTCCATGGAAATAAAGGGGAGTACCTTATTGTTAAAGCTAAAGATCTTCAGCTGAAGGAGGCGGTAAAATCTTCAGTATTTATTCTTCCGCAGGGAAATAATATATATAAGATAGGTGCCACCTATGACAATGTTGACAAAACCAGGGATCATACTCAAAAGGCCAGGGAAACTCTTTTATCTCAGCTTAAAAAAATGATCACCTGCGACTTTGAAGTGGTAGGCCAGGTTGCGGGAATTCGGCCGGCGACAATAGACCGGAAGCCTGTGATTGGAAAGCACCCGCTTTATTCAAGTGTTTACTGTTGCAATGGCTTTGGCAGCAGAGGAGTACTCATAGCTCCTGTGATGGCAAAGCAACTCGTAGCTTACCTGGAAGAACAGCTTCCGCTGGATCCGGAGACAAATATAAATCGCTTTAACAAAACCACTTAGGCCTGCTTTTTGTAATTGAGGAACAAATTGATCCAGATATTTCTGGAAATGCGGATTAATAATGGCATTAGGAGGATAAGAGTAAAGGTAATGGCTATAAATGTAGATAGCATGCCGCCGTCAAAAAGGAAATAAGTTACAATAAAAGCAGCAATAGATACCGCTACACCTAATCCATAACTAACATACATAGCCCCAAAAAAGAATGAAGGTTCCATCTTATATTTGGTTCCACAGTTAGAGCAACGTTCGTGCATTTCAAAGATGCGGTGCATTTTATAAGGATTTTTTTCCTTGTACATGCTTTCTTCCTGACAAACAGGACACGTACCCGTAAAAATGCTGTATAACTTGGTACCCTTTAAGAAACTCATTTCTATTTTTTTAACAATGCAAAAATAGGCATCTTTGCAAAAATATTAGACTATAACATGCTTAACATACATAATTTATCAATATCCTTTGGCGGGGAAACCTTGTTTGATGAAATAACCTTTAGACTTGGAGCGGGAGACCGTGTAGGTTTAATTGGAAAGAATGGCGCCGGAAAATCGACAATGCTGAAGATCCTTTCGGGAGAGCAGGAGGCAGATACCGGCCAGATCGCTAAAGATAAAGCTCTGAGAATAGGTTTTTTAAAACAGGATATAGATTTTATCCAGGGAAGAACAGTTCTTGAGGAGGCCCAGCAGGCTTTTGTAGAGATCAAAGAAATCGAGAAAAAGATTGACCAAATCAATCACCAGTTGGCCACCCGTACAGATTATGAAAGTGACAGTTACTCAGATCTTATTCAGGAATTAAGCGAGATCACTCATCAGTATGAGATCATTGGAGGTTACAACTATCAGGGCGAAACTGAAAAAGTACTGATGGGACTTGGATTTGAAAGAGACAAATTTGATAAAGTTACCGACACCTTTTCCGGAGGTTGGAGAATGCGGATAGAACTTGCCAAACTCCTACTTCAGAACAATGATATCCTTTTACTGGATGAGCCTACAAACCACCTGGATATTGAATCTATTATCTGGCTGGAATCCTTTTTGAAAAATTATCCCGGTTGCGTGATCATTGTTTCTCACGATAAGATGTTTTTGGATAATGTTACCAACAGGACCATTGAGATCTCTTTGGGGAACATTTACGATTATAAGAAATCCTATTCTAAATATCTTGTGCTTCGCGAGGAATTGCGGGAGCAACAATTGGCATCACAAAAAAATCAGGAAAAGCAAATAGAACAAACAGAAAAACTCATTGAAAAATTTCGTGCTAAAGCTTCCAAGGCTTCCATGGCCCAATCCCTGATCAAGAAATTAGATAAGATTGACCGTATTGAGGTAGATGAAGATGATAATGCGGTAATGAATGTTCGGTTTCCTATTTCAGTTCAACCGGGGAAGATCATTGTTGAAGCTGAGAGTATAGGTAAAACTTACGGTAATCTTAACGTGTTGGAAAATATCGATCTGTTGATCGAAAGAGGGAGCAAGATCGCCTATGTAGGCCAGAATGGCCAGGGAAAATCTACTTTAGCCAAAATTATGGTTGGGGAAATTAGCCATACCGGAAGCCTGAAACTTGGCCATAATGTTCAAATAGGATATTTCGCCCAAAACCAGGCAGAATATCTGGACGGTGAAAAAACCGTTCTTGATACGATGATCGACGCTGCCAATGAAGGGACCCGGGGCAAGGTAAGGGATATGCTGGGCTCTTTTCTATTTAGAGGGGACGAGGTTTCAAAAAAGGTGAAAGTGCTTTCAGGTGGCGAAAGAAACCGTCTGGCCCTGTGTAAACTTCTGTTGCAGCCATTCAATGTGCTTATCATGGATGAGCCTACAAACCACCTTGACATCAAAAGTAAGAATGTATTAAAAGAAGCTCTTAAAACTTTTGAAGGTACTTTGATCCTGGTTTCCCACGACAGGGATTTTCTTCAGAATCTTACTACTACTGTATATGAATTTAAGGATAAGCGGATAAGGGAATACCTTGGGGATATAAATTATTACCTGGAGCAGCGAAATGCTGAAAACATGCGTGCCATTGAAAAGAGAGATAAGGTCCAAAAAGAGGATTCCAGGAATTCCAACAGTAAGCAGGCCTACAACGACCAAAAGAAAAATAAATCTTTGCAAAACAAGCTGAGCAATACCGAGGCTAAAATAAGTACTCTTGAAAAGGAACTCAAAGCAAAAGATGAGGAAATGGCGCTAAATTACAAGAAGGTGACTGAAAAACCTTATTTTTTGGAGAATTACCAGAAGAAGAAAAAGGAACTGGAAAAACTCATGAAATCCTGGGAGGTGCTACAGGGAGAACTTGAAGCTTTAAATTAATTGATGAGAATGTTGAAACTTTAACCATTGTTTATTAAACAATCTTATGTTTTCAGCGTCTAAGTTGTAGATAATACATACATGCGTAAAATAATTCTATCCCTTCTGGGGGTTTTGCTTATCGTAGCTGCCGTTTTTGGGGCCCGGGCAATAATTAACAGCAATACCGTGGAGCGTCCACCTTTGCAAAAAATTGTAAAGACTGTTTTTGTGGATACCGTTCTAAATGGGGAGGTCCCCATAGTAATTCCGGCAAATGGTTCTGTGACTGCACTGGATAAATCTGAACTATTTTCAGAAGTTGAAGGAGTCTTTAGGAACAGCAGTAAAGAATTTCGCCCCGGCCAGACATATCAAAGAGGGCAGGTGCTTTTACATATAGATGCTTCAGAATTTGCGGCCAATGTGCGGTCTGCGAGAAGTGAACTGTACAATTCCATTACTGCCATCATGCCCGATCTTCGGTTAGACTATCCGGAGTTATATCCAAAATGGGAAGCTTACCTCAATAATTTTGATGTAAATAAGAATCTTCAACCTCTTCCGGAAACTGCCTCCAATCAGGAAAAGTATTTTATTGCGGGAAGAGGGATCGTTTCCTCCTATTACAATATCAAAAACCTGGAGGCAAGACTCAATAAATTTACTATTGTTGCTCCATATACTGGGGTACTAACAGAGGCGCTTGTTACACGTGGTTCTCTAATAAGGCCCGGGCAAAAGCTGGGGGAATTTATTGATCCTTCAGAATATGAACTGGAGGTGGCCATTACCAAATCCTTTAGTGACCTTCTAAAAATTGGAGAAACCGTTAATTTAGCCAACCTGGAACGTACACAGGTTTACGAGGGAGTAGTAAGCCGTATAAACAGCAGGATCGATCAGGAATCCCAATCTATTCAGGTTTTTATAAAAATAGAAGATCCACGGGTGAAAGAAGGGATGTACCTAGAGGCCAATCTTAATGCCGGTACTGTAGAAGATGCCATTGAAATTCCCAGGGAATTGCTGGTAGATCAAGATCGTGTTTTTGTAGTTCAGGACAGTATTCTAAAACTTGTAGAGGTAAATCCTGTTTATTTCTCATCAGAAAAGGTGGTGGTTCAGGGACTTGAAAATGGCACTAAACTTATCTCTGCACCTGTTCCGGGAGCTTTTTCCGGAATGCCGGTTAAAATAAGTGCAGTTCCCAATCCTGTTAATTCCACTAACAATTGAGAAATCTAATAAGTTATTTTATAAAATACGAAGTCGCGGTAAACGTCGTGATCTTCGCTTTTGTGATCTTTGGGGTCGTAGGGATCATGAATATGAAATCCTCCTTCTTCCCTCTGGAAGAATCAAAGATCATTAATATCAATGTAGCCTACCCGGGTTCTTCTCCTGAAGAAATTGAAGAAGGGATCATTTTAAAAATCGAAGATAATTTAAAAGGGTTAATTGGAATTGATCGTGTGACTTCAGTGGCTCGTGAGAGCGGTGGCTCAATTACCGTAGAAATTGAAAGGGGTGAGAATATTGATGTTATTCTTTCAGAAGTAAAGAATGCTGTAGATCGTGTTCCCAATTTTCCAACAGGCATGGAACCCTTGGTGGTTGCAAAACAGGAGAATGTAAGATCTACCATAAGTTTTGCCATAAGCGGGGAAGGGATAGGGCTTTCTACTCTTAAACAGATAAGCCAGCAAATTGAAAATGACCTCCGGGGCATTGACGGGATCTCCCAGATCGAGATCTCCGGATTTCCGGAGGAAGAAATAGAAATAGCGGTGCGCCAGGATGATCTTCTCGCCTATAATTTAACATTTGACGATGTGGCTGCTACCGTGGCCAATGCCAATATTCTCACTACGGGAGGTACTATAAAAACTTATGCCGAAGATTATTTAATAAGGGCAAATAACCGGGCTTATTATGCCGATGCCTTGAACGATCTTGTTGTTCGGGCAAATCCTTCCGGGCAAAACATCAGGTTAAGTGACGTTGCCGTAGTTAGGGACAGGTTTTCTGAAACTCCCAATGCCTTGTTTTTCAACGGGGACATGGCGGTGAACATGGAAATTAGTAATACCAATAGTGAAGATCTATTATCTACTGCTGAAAAAATCAATACTTACGTAGAAGAATTTAATGAAAAGAGTACCAATCTGCAGCTCACAGTAGTTAACGATGCATCGGTGACATTAAATCAACGAACGCAGTTACTGGTGGAAAACGGAGTGGTTGGGATGTTGCTGGTACTGTTCTTTTTATCCTTTTTTCTAAACACCCGGCTTGCTTTCTGGGTGGCCTTTGGTTTGCCGGTTGCCTTTTTAGGTATGTTCATGTTTGCGGCACAATTTGGAGTTACCATTAATGTGCTTTCCTTATTTGGGATGATCATAGTCATCGGGATCCTGGTGGATGACGGGATTGTAATTTCAGAGAATATTTATCAGCATTACGAAAAGGGAAAAAATCCTATTCAGGCAGCTTTAGAGGGAACCATGGAAGTAGTGCCTCCGGTGATTTCCGCAATTATTACCACAATACTTGCTTTTGGTACTTTTTTATTCCTGGACAGCAGGATAGGAGAATATTTTGCTGAAGTTTCTACGGTGGTGATCTTAACCCTTTTAGTTTCCCTTGTAGAAGCCTTTATTATTCTTCCGGCGCATATAGCACATTCAAAGGCTCTTGTACGGGAGAAGGATCTTCCGAAAAAGAAAAGAAAAATTGATAAGGTTTTCGATACCCTGAGAGGTTTTAACAGAACAGGCGATAAGATCATGGTTTATCTTCGGGATAAAGCATATAGCCCTGTTCTTAGACGTGCTATCAGGCAGCCGGTGCTAAGTTTCTCTATTCTTGCAGTACTGCTTATATTAACTATAGGAGCTATTGGTGGGGGGTGGATCAGGGTGACTTTATTTCCAAGTATAGCCAGTGACCAGGTTTCCATAGAACTTTTAATGGCTGAAGGAACTAATCCTGCGAAAACAGATTCTATTATATCCTTGGTCGAAGAAGCTGCCTGGAGAGTTAATGAAGATTTTACGGCCAGGCAAACCGGAAATTTAACTGTCGTAGAAAATATTATCAAACGTGTAGGCCCCGGTAATAATAAAGCATCAGTAAGAGTAAATCTGTTGCCGGGAGAAGAAAGGGATTTTGGGTCTCCTGAAATTACAAATGCTATACGGGAGGAAGTAGGGCCGGTGTTCGGGGTGGAGAGTATTACTTTTGGTTCCGGCGGGAATTTTGGGGGTAGTCCGGTTTCGGTATCACTCTTGGGAAATAACTTTTCAGAACTGGAGGCCGCAAAAGAAGAACTCAAGCAAGAACTGGAGAATAATTCCCTTCTTAAGGATGTTACAGATAATGATCCAAAAGGAATCAAGGAGATCGATATCAAATTACGCCAAAATGCATATGCCCTGGGGCTGGATCTAAACTCCGTAATGCGGCAGGTGCGAAATGCCTTTTTTGGGACCCAGGCGCAGCGATTCCAGCGGGGCCAGGATGAGGTAAGGGTTTGGGTAAGGTATGACCTTGCAAACAGGTCTTCCATTACAAACCTTGACGATTTTAGAGTGGTAACTCCGGACGGAAACCGGGTACCTTTCCGGGAGATCGCATCCTATGAAATCGTAAGGGGAACCGAGTCTATTAGTCACCTGGACGGAAAAAGGGAGATAAGGGTAAGTGCAGATATGGAAGACCCCAACGGAAGTGCTACAGATATTCTTTCTGACATTCGGGAAAATGTCCTTCCGCCAATTCTGAATAAATATTCGTCACTTTCGGTTTCCTATGAAGGCCAGAACAGGGAAGGAGATAAACTAATTAATTCAGCTAAGGAAGTTCTGCCTATAGTGTTGTTCTTGATCTATGCTACCATTGCCTTTACTTTCAGAAGTTATAGTCAGCCATTGCTGCTTATGCTTATGATCCCGTTTAGTGTAATTGGAGTTGCCTGGGGCCACTGGTTCCACGGATTTCCAATAAATTTCCTCTCTGCACTGGGAATCATCGCCCTTATCGGGATCATGGTCAACGACGGCCTGGTATTTATAGGGAAATTTAACAACTTTCTTGTTGAGGGAATGAAATTTGACGATGCTTTATATGAAGCCGGAAGATCAAGATTCAGAGCGATATTCCTTACATCTCTAACCACCATTGCAGGACTTGCACCCTTGTTACTGGAAAAGAGCAGGCAAGCCCAATTTCTAAAACCAATGGCTATTTCTATAGCTTACGGAATTGGAATAGCCACCGTACTGACCCTCTTATTACTTCCGCTTTTTCTCTCTTTAAGCAACTCTGCAAAAGTGGGAACTTCCTGGCTTGCATCTGGGAAAAAGATTGAAAAAGAATCGGTGGAACGAGCAATTAAAGAACAAAAAGAAAAAGAATCCCATGCAGATAATTCGTAATTC
This sequence comes from Gillisia sp., assembly GCA_024635655.1. Classification (GTDB taxonomy): domain Bacteria; phylum Bacteroidota; class Bacteroidia; order Flavobacteriales; family Flavobacteriaceae; genus Gillisia. The sequence continues at coordinate 76,734 of JAGXIL010000025.1, forward strand.
CCTTTTTATTCTCCTGTTCCTTTTCTTCGGAAGTCTTTACGCCCAGGACCGTGTATTGAGTAAGGAAGAGGCGATCATTAAAACCCTGGATAATAATTACGGGATCAGGATCTCCCAGAATAACGTGGAAATTGCTGAAAATAACCGCAGCATCTTGAACTCCGGATATTTGCCGGCTCTTTCCGGTAATGCGGGGATGAATTATAACATTGAAGATATTAATGCAGAACTCCAGGATGGGGACATACGGGAAGTGGAAGGCGCTGAGACCAACAGGTATAATGCCTCACTCAATTTAAATTATACGCTTTTTGACGGCCTGGGAAGATGGTACAATTTTAAGCAGCTTAAAGAGCAATATAACCTGTCTACATTAGAGGCGAGGGAGACCATAGAGAATACCATATTGCAAATGTTATCGGTATATTTTGAGGTGGCCCGTCTTACTGAAAATGTCCAGGTTTTGGAGGAGACGCTTGAAATTTCAGGAGAAAGGATCACCCGGGCACAATACCAGTTTGAATTTGGCCAAAACAACAGGCTGGGAATTTTGAATGCTGAAGTTGACGTGAACAATGACAGCATAATTCTACTGGATACCCAACAGCAACTTGATAATGCAAGACGGGACCTAAATGTAATTCTAAATGAACAGGAGATCCCTGTTGATGAATTTCTGGTAGATACGACAGTAACCTTTATTCCTAAGCTAAAACTGGAATCTTATCTTGCTGAAGCCCGCAATAACAATGTCTCTTTGCTGCAGGCAGAAAGTAATATTGCCATTTCTGAATATGCCATTAAAGTTAGTCGATCCGGGTATTTACCTAATATTGATCTTACTGGGTCCTATGGGTGGAATACAGCCAATTTGCCCACCACTTCTTTTGCGAGAAACAGCACCACCCTGGGTTATGCAGCCGGGGCGAGCCTGACCTGGGATCTTTTTGATGGCGGCTCAACAATTACTAATGTAAGAAATGCAAAAGTGAGGCGGGATAATGAAGAATACCTAAAGCAGCAGATCATTCTGGAAGTGAACCGTGATATTGCCAATGCTCTGGGGAATTATGAGAATCGACGTATTATTTACGAAGTTCAGGAAAAGAACGTGGCAACCAATGAAAACAACTTTGAACGCTCTGAAGAACAGTTTAAAATAGGCCAGATCACCTCCATAGAATTTCGGCAGGCACAAATCAATTTGCTGAATGCCAGAACGAGTAAAAACCTGGCAAAATACGATGCAAAATTAGCCGAGTTACAATTGCTTCAACTTACGGGGCAGCTTTTGAATATAGAGCTATAAGAGATTCCGGGGATAAAAATTATCAAAATGTTAGAGCACAGTTTTCAGTGTCCTTACTGTTGGGAAGAAATTTCAATGTTGCTGGACAGCTCCGTTTCAAAACAGATCTATATCGAAGACTGTGAAATATGCTGCAATCCCATTGAAATACATGTGAGCTTCGAAGATCATGAGCTTACCTCTTTTCAGGCTTTAAATATTGAGCAGTAAGATACCTTTTAACAAAATAAATCATATTTAAATAGATCTTTTCTGCTAATTTTAGCAGAAATACCCTCCTATGGTTTCTACCTTTGAATTTGCAGGCCACGTGGTTGGCATTATGATCACAACAGATGTTGATAAAAAGCTTTTAAAAGAGATTCACCAGGTTATTGAAAACAAGTGTACAGAGCATAAGGATATAAATCTATTTATTGAATTGAACCGGGGAATGGAGATCCCTATGCATTTAATGATTCAGGATCTTATTTTTAAACTGGATAATGCCTCCTGTTTTTCAAAGATAGCAGTTGTTTCAGATCATGGAATTTTTTAAAAGGTAATGAAGCTTAAGGACTTACTCATCAATGCTGAAGTGAGGTCATTTCACCCTGAAGACCGGATAAATGCAATGAACTGGATCTCTGAATAATTTTTCAATATTTTCTTTGCAGAAGTAGAAAACCATTGTATATTTGCCATCCGATAATGCAGCAAATATAACCGCTGAATGTCTTGAAGTTCTTAAAATATTTTTTACAATCCACAGATCTTTGGTCTGGATTTTGTAAATATTAATCATATATCGCGGGATAGAGCAGTAGGTAGCTCGTCGGGCTCATAACCCGAAGGTCACAGGTTCGAGTCCTGTTCCCGCTACTAGTAAAACCAAGGCTTCACAGAAATGTGAGGCCTTTTTTTATTTTACCTAGTACAGAATAAGTACAGAATAAGGCCATTTTCGGATGCTAAATTTTATTTGATATCAATTACTTTCATTTGATATCAGATTCTATGGTTATTCAATCATAATATTATTATTTTTCCCTTGTCATCTCCTTTTTAAAAAATAAGAGCTTTATAATGCCAGATAGATTTTTTGAAAAATAAAATATTTTCGATATTTCAATTGCTTCAGCTTCTACACCTAGGGAAAAATAAAGTTCAAAATACCGTTTCTTGAGATGCCTGTCCATATTTTCATCCAATGCGCCTGTACAATCCCACCAGGCCAAAAATGGAACCAGTACCAATACAGGTTGAGCGGCTTTTGAACAAGATGTCTCGGCAAAAAATAAAAAATATTCACGAAGTTTAGCGTAATGTAAAAACAGCATAGGGCGTAACCTTCTGTTTTTAAATTTCCAGGAAATTTTAGCCTGTTTTCAGGGATTTCCAGCGCATTTACTGGAAATCTCACAACAATCATAACTCAGTTTCAAAAAAACAGCACAATTCAATTCGAAGTTTTGCCGCAAATCTCGACGGTTTTACTGGGATTTTGAGGCCATTTGACGCAAAATCGAAGGTTTCTAAATAGTGTCATTTGTCATTACAAATCCTACTTATTTTCTTCCAACCACTTGCAATAGGCCTCCTTGATTTCAGGATATGCTGCTAAATAATCTTCGTGCAGCTTATTTTGTGATTCCATATTCATCCGGTAGACTTCAAAATTTGCCTCTTGTTTTTCTTTGGAAGTATAACCAAAATACCCCAGCAATCCCAAACCAAGAATTCCCGATATTCCGAATAGGATCAGCAGATAATTAGGGATTAGCCTGGCATGTTGTAATTTTCTATCTATCCCCTGAAGAATTTCATTCCTTTTTTCATTTGCCTTTTCCTGCTTTTGCAGAAAGCTGTTCAAATTCTTTTCCAAAGCTTCGGTGCTGATTGGGATGCTAATCTCAGCTAATTGTTCAGATCGATTTTGAAGCTCCAGAACAGCAGTTTTAAAATCAGCCATTTCATCGGCCATCAATTCCATAATCTCGTCTAGTTTTTTCATCGCTCAAAATTTAAAAATCAGATGCCTATTCCGGTATCCCTTATTATTTTTATAACTCCTTTTACAATATCCCTGGTTATTTTATTCACTAGACTGGTACTTAGCTGTACAGATTTATTGAAGACGTAGGTATTTTGGGGAGCTTCCTTCAGTCTGGTCGGGCTTCTGTTTTGTGAGATCTCTGCAATTAACCTATTCCCACTCATCGAGCGGTCGACCTCACTTGCTTTAAGGTTCACCCCTTTATATTCTACTCGGAACCCTTGCAGTTGGTTGGATTTATTGATGGTAGGGATCACCTCCACCTTTTGAGCTTTCATTTTGCTCATATACTCATCCAGGGATTTTGGCCTTGATTGTAGGACCCGGTCATTGATCGTTTTAATTTCCTCTCGCAATCCTTTTAATTCCTGAGCTTTTTCTTTCTGTACTTCCCGCACCCTGGTAAGTCCTAATTCCTTTGCGACAGTATCTGCTGCTATCTGACTTCGTTTTCCGATAAAGCTGTCATTGTAGGCCTTGCCATCAAAGCCAATTCTATTGGCATAAATATGAATATGCGTATGCGCCTTATCCCGGTGAACAAATCCAATGGCCTGATGATTCTGCAGATTCATCTCCTTTAAAAACTTTTTAGCAATTTCTTCCAGATCTTTTTTGCTTAAATTCTTTCCGTCTTCAATGGTTGGGCTTACAATGAAGCTTAAGGTGTTGTTGTGGCAGCGCTGATTTTGCGACTGAATGATCTGAAACTCTTCTGTTATCTCATCTGGAGTATCCCCGGCCAGGTGTTCCTTTAGTACAATTTCCGCTTCCTTCTCCTGGTTCCAGCCATAGGATATCGATGCCTTGGTCCTGGAAATGGCATGTCCTTTCCCAATCATTTTTTAAAGTTTTTTAAGTGGGTCCTGATCTCTTCCGCAAGCTTTTCCACAGCTGCAGCCAGCTTTAGGTCTCGCTTTTTAAACATATTGCCAATGCGCGAAAAGTTGTTTTTATACTGAACCAGCATCTGGTAAGCCTCCAGTTGCTCCGGAGTGATCCGTTCCACAATAGTTCGCTCAAAAGCAGTAGCCCGGAGATATTCTGAAAGGGAAATTCCTGCCCTGGCCGCTCTTCTTTGAAGCAGCTTCTTCTCGTAAACAGAGCAGCGGATCTGGATGTATTCCCTTTTCATTTTTTCTTTAACAGTCTTTGCAACCTCCGGGCGCAAAGCAAGATTGTCATTACAATGACACATCTTGCTTTGCCTTTCTACTGAAATTCTCCGATAGGAGTTCACCGTTTTTATTTAAACATTATTCTTTCTAAAATTTATTTTTTTGGAATCAATTATGAAGTCTGCGGAGGTACTTCATTCCCGCCAGCTCTTCCCTTCCCATTTAATAATATTGAACATTTCCGGCAACCGGTCTCCAATATGATTTCCATAACGGGCAGCAATGGCCGATGGGTTTTCATTGGTGGTCACATAGGTTTTTAATTTCCTTCGATGTCTTTCAAAGAGCAATTTCCCAATGATTTCTTCCCGGTTATAGGCTTTATCTTCTATTCCCAGATCGTCCAGGTATAATTTACCGCGATAGAAATCCTCCAGTTTAAAATTGCTGGCAGGATCTTTTTGAGCTTCGTAATATTTGGTAAGCATATGAACACTCGAGATGCGTGGGAACCAAAGCTGGGTACTTCCGGTATGCTTCTGAATTACTTTTCCGATAGAATGAATAGCATCAAAAAGTGTGGATTTACCAACTCCGTAATCTCCATATACCAGCAATCCTTTTTCAAGAGATGCTTTATTTTTGATCACTCCATATTCGTTAAAATCGGGCAGCTGTAAAAAATAGCGGAAAATGCTAAAGACTATTTCCTGGTTTTCGCTTGTAATTTGAAATCCGGGATTATACCAGCGAAACAGCTTCCAGAAAACTTTTTTATCGATTAAGGGACTGCTGCTGACATTTTCTTTTTTGGTTGCTAAAACCTCTGCCAAAATAGTCTGTGAATATGTACTAATCATACTTTTGGATTTTATGTTGAACCATCAGATCCATTGTTTTTAATTTGACAGGTTTTTTAGCCTGTGCGATCAATTGTCCTATTTTTTCCCTTAGCTTCTTGGTATCCAGGATAATTCCTTTCCAAAATTCATCGGAACCGTTTAGCAGCTCATAGGCAAGCTGAAGTTGTTCCTCTGAAACACCATCTTTCTCCAGCATCAGTCGAATTGGGCCAAAACAATCCCGGAAGCTTGCCCTTTCTATTTTTTTTGTTGGCACGCCTTTATTTTTTAAGTTTTTTAAAAAGAGCTCCTGAAATTTAAGTGCCCAGTGATAAAAGCCAAGTAAATTTCCTGGGATTTCAGATGTATTAATTTTTAAAAATTCTTTTTTATCTAAAGTTTTAAGGTTTATTAGTTTTAATGGTTTAAGGTTTATTTGTTTATCTATACTCGCAATGCTTTGGACCTGCTTTGTGCACTGATTAGACACCGCTTTATCCAAAGCTTTGGGTGGTGCTTTGGTGTTTTTTACCAAAGCAATAACATTGGCATTGTACTGGTTCCTGCTTTTCTGGATCCACTTTATGAATCCCCAATCCACAAGCTCCTGCAGCGCGCTGATATAGGTTTTATAATTACTTATCCTCAGGGCTTCCATTGCCAGATCTGTGGGAAAGCCAAATTCTTCTTTCCATCCCAACCGATTGCAGCGCTCTATGGCAAAAAAGTAAATAGCGATATGGACGGGTTTTACTTTATGGGTAGTATTAAAGCTGAAATCAAACCACGCCCTTGAAAATTCGTAGCCGTTCATAGGGCTAAGGTTTTTGGATTTCGGAGCAGCCAGGAATTCAGTTTACTCCGCTCGAAGTAGATCAGCTTACCTC
>JAGXIL010000002.1 GCA_024635655.1 Gillisia sp.
AGTTGAAGGTTGGAGGGATTCTATTCCCTTAAAACGTGGAGGTACTCCGGAAGATATCGCCAATGCCTGTGTGTTTTTAGGTAGCGATCTCAGCAGCTATGTTACCGGGCAGGTTTTACATGTGAATGGTGGAATGCTCACATAGATATGTGCTCAATCCAAAGTTAAAATATAACTATCAAAGAATGGAAAATTAATGATCCGGAAGATGTGACCTGTTGCTTTTTCAGGTAATATTATTTTTTACGCTATAAAGATTGATCTGGTATAATACCTAATATACAAACTATAAATGCCTGTAAATACAATATTTTTAATAGCCCTGGCTGCACTTGTTGCGCTGGGGTTTGTTTATTTTAAATATTTTATGGGGAATAATAACCCCGGAAGAAATACTTATTTTCTTGCGGGATTACGATTTATCAGCATATTTATTCTTTTGCTGCTGCTCATAAACCCCGGTATAAGGCAAACTACATTTGAAGTTGAAAAGCCAACGCTGTTTCTGGCTGTAGATCAATCCCGATCTATTGAATATGCCGAAAATGAAGAGTCGGTACGAGCTTATGTGAAGTCCCTGGAATCGAATCCAGAGCTGCAGGAGCGATTTAATATTCAAACTTTCGGCTTCGGTAAAGAAATCAACAGGTTAGGAGATGAAGAAGTCGAGTTTAATAAAACCCAAACCAATATTTCCAACGCCTTAAAAAACATTGAACGAATAAGGGGCGACAATCAAAGTGCCCTGGTACTGATCACCGACGGTAATCAAACTGTAGGAGAAGATTTTGTTTATTTCAACACAAAAGAGAATACCACTGTTTTTCCTGTCGTTGTTGGAGATACTGCCGCTCAAATCGACCTGGCGATCTCCAATTTGAACGTGAACAAATATGCCTTTTTGAACAACAATTTTCCGGTTGAGATCATCCTGAACTACTCAGGGAATGAAAGTATAGAAAGCAATTTTGAGCTCAAATCCGGGGGTTCAATTTTATTCTCGAAAACTGTCAATTTTTCTCCGGATGATAATTCAGAAATAATTTCCACAACTCTACCTGCAAATCGCCTTGGCACCAGTTTGTATGAGGCGGTCATAAATCCCATAGCTTCAGAAAAAAATATTGTCAACAATACCCGTAAATTTGGAGTAGAGGTCATAGATGAAAGAACTTCAGTTTTGATCCTGAGTTCTGTTTCCCACCCCGACCTTGGTATGTTCAAAAAGTCCATTGAGCAAAATGAACAAAGAGAAGCATCTATTGAAATTATTGATAATTATAATAATTTAGAAAATGATGATTTTCAGTTAGTTATATTATATCAGCCAAACAATAAGTTTAATAAAGTATTTGAAGACCTGCAAAATTCAAATGCCAATTATTTGATCGTTACAGGCACTCAAACCGACTGGAATTTTCTGAACCGGATACAGCAAAATTTCAGTAAAGAATTTATAAATCAGACTCAGGAAATATTTCCGGTCTACAACAATAATTTTTCACAGTTCCAATTTGAAGATATAGGCTTTGACCAATTTCCGCCACTGGAAGATGTCTTCGGAAGTATGGACATTCAGAATCCGGCTTTGAGTATCCTGCTCTTTCAGCAAGTAGAAGGTATTGAAACAAATCTGCCTTTGCTGGCTACCTTAGAAACAAATTCGGTAAAACAGGGTTTCTTATTTGGGGAGAACCTTTGGAAATGGAGATCTCAAAGCTATATTGATAAAGGGTCTTTTGAGGATTTTGATAATTTCACGGGGAAACTCATTCAATATCTGGCGGGGACTGCAAAAAGAGATAGGTTAACAGTAGACAGTGAAGCCGTATATCTGGAGAACGAGGCCATTCTTATTACTTCCCAGTTTTTCGATCAAAATTATGTGTTCAACCCCGATGCTCAGCTGGAGATCGAGATCGAAAATACAGAAACTGAAAATAAAATCCAATCATCTATGCTACCCGGGAACAACAGGTACAGGTTTGAAATTGGAAGCCTGGAGGCGGGAGATTATAGTTTTGAAATACAAGAACAGAGCACCGGAATCTCCAGGGAAGGCAGCTTTACAGTTTTGGAATATAACGTAGAACAGCAGTTCACCTCGGCTAATATTTCAAAACTCCAAACCTTGGCAGGTAATAATGATCAATCCTTGTTTTTTCTAGATGATCAGCAGGAACTTACGCAACAGTTACTTAATGAAAGCACCTTCTTTTCAGTGCAGAAAAGCCGTGAAAAAACCGTACCTTTGATAGACTGGAAAATATTACTTGTATTGCTTGTTTTATCTCTTGGTATCGAGTGGTTTCTGAGGAAATATTTCGGTTTAATTTAATAATTTCAAACTATAATTTATGGAGAAATTGCCAAAGATTGGTTTACCAATTTTATTTGCTGTAGTAGTGTTAATCATTTTAATCGCAAAATCTACAGTTACTATTAATTCCGGTGAAGCCGGAGTATTGTATAAAACTTTTGCAGGTGGTGTTGTAACAGAAGAACCACCATTAAGTGAAGGTTTTCATTTAGTTGCCCCTTGGAACAGAGTATTTATTTACGAAGTTCGTCAACAATCCCTGGATGAAAAAATGCAGGTATTGTCTTCCAACGGTCTTGAGATCAACCTTGATGCTACCGTTTGGTTTCAACCAAACTATTCTGAATTAGGAAAACTTCACCAGGAAAAAGGGGAAGCATATATTCAAAGAGTTTTACAACCTGCAATTCGTTCTGCTGCCCGTAGTGTGGTTGGTAGATATATTCCTGAGCAATTATATGCCAGTAAGAGAGAAGCTATTCAAAAAGAAATTTTTGACGAAACAGCTATTCTTTTGCAGAACCAATACGTTCAGATCAATGAAGTTTTGGTAAGAGATGTTTCTCTTCCAACAACTATCAAAGATGCAATTGAACGAAAACTGGGGCAGGAACAGGAGTCTCTTGAGTATGTTTTCCGATTGGAAAAAGCTGAAAAAGAAGCTGAAAGACAACGAATTGATGCTGAGGGTAAGGCAACTGCCAACCGTATACTTAGTGAATCCCTGAATGACCAGATCCTTAGAGAAAAAGGAATTCAGGCAACCCTGGATCTTGCAAGGTCGCCTAACTCCAAAGTAGTGGTAATAGGTGGTGGTGACGGAATGCCGTTGATCCTTGGTGACAACTAGAATTGAACAAAGCATAAAATTTTCAAAATCTGTTTTTTAATTGAAAAAATAATATAGATTTGCAATCACAATGAGAACAATTCAGTTACATCATCATCATTTTACCTTTGACGCTTAGGCGAGGTGAGATTGGTATGTAGTTAATCAACATATTTTGAAACCCGTTTGAGCAATCGAACGGGTTTTTTTTTTAAAAATTTTCACGGTTGGAGAAACTGTGAGCAAGTCGAAAAAGAGATAATTTATATGGAACAGAAATTAAGAATAGCCATTCAAAAAAGCGGAAGACTCAATGAAGATTCTCTGCAAATTCTTAAAGATGCCGGGATAACAATTGATAACGGGAAAGAGCAACTAAAGGCATTTGCACGTAATTTTCCCCTGGAGGTGATGTACCTTAGAAACGGGGATATTCCGCAGTATCTAAGAGATGGAGTTGTTGACGTGGCAATACTTGGTGAAAATGTCCTGGTAGAAAAAGGGGAAGATATTTTAAGAGGTGAAAAGCTGGGATTTTCAAAATGCCGGGTGTCCCTTGCTGTACCAAAATGGTTAAAATATAATCAAATTGAAGATCTGGACGGAAAAAAAATCGCCACTTCTTATCCCAATACAGTAAATGCTTTTTTGAAGGAAAAGGGAATTACAGCTGAGCTTCACATCATAAATGGATCTGTAGAGATCGCCCCCAGTATTGGTTTGGCAGATGCCATCTGTGATATTGTTTCCAGCGGAAGCACGCTATTTAAAAATAATCTGAAAGAGGTAGAGGTGATGCTGAAGAGCGAGGCTATTCTAGCTATTTCTCCTGAAATTAACCAGGAGCGAAAGGCTATTCTTGAAAAATTACAATTCCGGCTGAAATCTGTCTTAAATGCCCGCACATCAAAATATATTTTAATGAATGTGCCCAATGATAAACTTAATGATGTGATCAAATTATTGCCGGGCATGCGAAGCCCTACCGTTTTGCCTTTGGCTGAAGAAGGCTGGAGCTCGCTTCACACCGTGATCAACGAAGAGCGGTTTTGGGAGGTAATCGATGAGCTTAAGCAGCATGGTGCAGAAGGGATACTTGTCGCGCCTATTGAAAAAATGGTCATGTAGTTTTAATAAAACCGTTTCAGCGTAAAATTTTTAAAATGAATAAAATATACAATCCTGAAAAAACCGAATGGGAAGACCTTTTAAAACGTCCAACCCAAACTGTAGACGATATTGAAGCGACGGTTACTGAGGTGTTTTTTGAGATAAAAAAGAAAGGGGATGCTGCGGTTTCCAAATACACCCAACTTTTTGATGGTGTTACAGTACAAGACTTCCGTGTATCTTCAGAAGAAATTGCCGAGGCTGAAACTTTAGTTTCTAAAGAATTGAAAGCAGCCATAGATGTTGCTAAAGCTAACATTGAGAAATTCCACGTTGCACAAAAAACTGAAAAGATCAGCGTCACTACGAGTACAGGAGTAGAATGCTGGCAGGAAAAACGTCCCATTCAAAAAGTAGGACTTTACATTCCCGGGGGAACTGCGCCATTGTTTTCTACTATATTAATGTTGGCCACTCCTGCAAATATTGCTGGCTGTAAAGAGATCGTCCTTTGCACTCCTCCCAATAGAGAGGGAAAAGTTCATCCGGCAATTTTATATACTGCCGCACTTAGCGGAGTGACAAAGATATTTAAGATTGGAGGCATTCAGGCTATAGGGGCAATGACATTCGGAACTGAAACCGTACCTAAGGTTTATAAGATCTTTGGCCCCGGAAACCAGTTTGTTACCGTAGCCAAGCAGTTGTCTACAAAACACAATGTTTCTATTGATATGCCTGCCGGGCCTTCTGAACTTCTGGTTTTTGCTGATGACAGTGCAGACTCTTCTTTTGTGGCTTCAGATCTTTTAAGTCAGGCAGAACATGGGGCAGACAGTCAGGTAATCCTGGTTTCTACCTCTAAAGAACTTCTTGAGGCGGTAGAAGCTGAAATTGAAAAGCAGATACAGGTGCTTCCCAGAAAAAATATGGCTGAGAAAGCTATTGAAAATTCAAAGCTTATCTTTGTTGAAAATGACGAGCTGGCATTGGAAATGATCAATGAATACGGGCCCGAACATTTTATAATCTGTTCCAGGAACGAAAAATTTTACATAGATGGAATAGAAAATGCAGGTTCCGTCTTTATTGGTAATTATACTCCTGAAAGTGCCGGGGATTATGCTTCGGGAACCAATCATACCCTGCCTACCAATGGATATGCAAAGCAATATAGCGGGGTGAACCTGGATAGTTTTATGAAAAGCATGACCTTTCAGAAAATTTCTGAAGAAGGAATCATAGGAATAGGGGAAGCAATTGAAATTATGGCTGAAGCTGAAGGATTACAGGCTCACAAAAATGCAGTGACCCTAAGATTACAAAAATTGGATAAATAGAAATTCCTTATTTGAAGCATTGATTACAAATGAAAGAAAAATTTGATATAAATAATCTGGTAAGGCCAAACGTAGCTAAGCTGAAGCCTTATTCTTCTGCTAGGGACGAATACAAATCTACCGGTACAGAAATGGTTTTTCTGGACGCCAATGAAAATCCATTTCCAACAGATGTTAACAGGTACCCCGATCCTCAGCAGCGAAACCTGAAAGCTGTGCTGGCGGAACAGAAAGGCACAGGAGTGCAAAACCTTCTTTTGGGAAATGGCAGTGATGAAGTGCTGGATCTTCTTTTCAGGGCCTTTTGCGAGCCTGAAAAAGATAATGTGATCACTTTACCACCTACCTACGGAATGTATTCGGTACTGGCGAATATTAATAATATAGAAAACAGGGAGGTGCTTCTTACTCCGGATTTTGAACCGGATGTTGCTGAAATATTAAAACAGGTGGACGCCCAAACCAAAATGATCTTTCTGTGCTCTCCTAATAATCCCACCGGAAATTCATTTTCTGAAGAAAAGGTTCTCGAAATATTAAACTTTTATAAAGGACTGGTGGTTATAGATGAAGCCTATATTGATTTTTCTGAACAGGATAGCTGGCTGAAAAAACTTGAACAATACCCAAATCTGATCATTACGCAAACGCTTTCCAAAGCTTATGGAATGGCGGGGATTCGATTGGGAATTTGTTATGCTTCCGCAGAAATTACGACTATCCTGAACAAAATTAAACCGCCTTATAATGTGAACGAACTTACTCAAATTAGGGCTTTGAACCGAGTGCTGAATAAAGAGAAAGTAAACTCGGAAATTACTGATATATTGAGCCAAAGGGAGCTTTTACATAAAGCTTTACTTCAAGTGGAATTTGTTCATAAAATTTATCCCTCTCATGCGAATTTCATTCTAGTAAAAGTAGATGATGCCAATAAAAGGTATGATGAGTTACTAAATAAAGGGATCGTGATAAGGAACAGGACCACCCAACCTTTATGTGAAAACACCCTGAGGTTTACAGTGGGGACTCAGGCTGAAAATGAGAAGCTCATTAATGCACTAAATGCATTAAGCAAATTAAAATTCCCAGCATAGTAATAGTTCCGGATGTTTAAAATTGATATTTATCTCCCGGAAAAAAAGAAACAGCAAAACAAAATGAAAAAAATACTTTTTATAGATCGCGACGGGACATTGATCCATGAACCGGAGGATTATCAAATAGATTCCCTGGACAAACTTGAATTTTATCCGGAGGTTTTTTACTACCTCGCTAAAATCGCAAGGGAACTGGATTATGAAATTATAATGGTTAGTAACCAGGACGGCCTTGGAACCGAATCATTTCCTGAGCATCAATTTTACCCTATTCAAAATTTCATCATCAAATGCTTTGCTAATGAAGGAGTTCATTTTTCAGATGTTCTCATTGACCGAAGCTATCCTGAAGACAATGCTCCCACCCGGAAGCCAAGAACAGGACTGCTGGAAGAGAAGTATCTCAATAATGAGAAAGAGTATGATCTTAAAAATTCTTATGTAATAGGGGACAGGCTTACTGATATTGAATTTGCTTATAATTTTGGCGGGAAGGGGATCTTTATTGATACCCACGAAGATCTTGGTAAAAACGAAGTGCAAATTGACAACAGCAATGTTGAAAAGACCATTGTGCTGCGCACCAGTCTCTGGAAGGATATCTATGAATTTTTAAAATTAAAGGATCGTACAGCCGAGATCTCCCGAAAGACAAATGAAACAGATATTTATATAAAACTTAATCTGGACGGCACCGGTAAATCCCAAATTTCAACCGGGATCCACTTTTTTGACCATATGCTCGATCAAATTGCAAGGCACGGCCAGATGGACCTGGACATTAAGGTAGAAGGTGACCTGGAAGTTGATGAACATCATACTATAGAGGACACGGCCATTGCACTGGGGGAAGTTTTCAATAAGGCTTTGGGAAATAAGCTGGGGATCGAAAGGTATGGCTTTTGTCTTCCCATGGATGACTGCCTGGCCCAGTCGGCTATTGATTTTGGAGGAAGGAACTGGCTGGTTTGGGAAGCAGATTTCAACCGGGAAATGATTGGGCAAATGCCCACAGAAATGTTCTACCACTTCTTTAAATCCTTTACAGATGGCGCCCGTGCGAACCTTAATGTCAAAGCCGAAGGCACTAATGAACACCACAAAATTGAAGCAATATTTAAAGCCTTTGCCAAATCTATAAAGATGGCTGTGAAGCGGGATCCGGAAAAGATGGTATTGCCTTCCACCAAAGGGGTTTTGTAGAAGCAGCTTTTAATTTAGAAATTGAGAATTATTATTTGATGAAAATAGCGATAATAAATTACGGCGCCGGTAACATACAAAGCCTGAAATTTGCGGTTCAGAGACTGGGTTTTGAGGCTGTTTTGACCAGCGACCCCATCGAAATTAAAAATGCCGATAAGGTGATCTTTCCGGGAGTGGGAGAGGCCGGTAGTGCGATGAGAATGCTGAGATCTACCGGATTGGATCTTCTAATTCCTACATTGGAACAACCGGTTTTGGGAATTTGCCTCGGAATGCAGTTGATGTGTAATTCTTCAGAAGAAGGAAACACAGAAGGTCTTGGTATTTTTGATGCCCGTGTGGTGAAGTTCAAAAATGGACTTAAAGTTCCGCAGATAGGCTGGAACACGATATATGGATTGGAATCAGATCTTTTTACCGGAGTTCAGGAAAATGAATATGTGTACCTGGTGCACAGTTTTTATATCCCGGAGTGTAAGGAAACTATTGCCTCTACAGAATACGGGGTAGAATATACCACGGCTATTAAAAAGGATAATTTCTATGGGGTTCAGTTCCATCCCGAGAAAAGCAGCCATGCCGGTGGGGAAATAC
>JAGXIL010000026.1 GCA_024635655.1 Gillisia sp.
GTCTTTTCGGTGATAAGCCTGGAGTGGTCCAGGTTCTTTTTCAAACTTAACAGAATTTGGTGGGGGTTTACCGGTTTTATAAGGTAATCGGCTATTTTGGAACCAATTGCATCTTCCATGATGTACTCTTCCTCACTTTTTGTGATCATCACCACAGGGACTTCGGCTCGTTTTTCCTTGATTTCAGTGAGTGTTTCCAAGCCCGACAATCCGGGCATGTTTTCATCCAGGAACACGATATCAAAACTTTCCTGATCCATTTTTTCCACAGCTTCCATTCCGCTCTTGCAGGTAGTTACCTTGTAGTTCTTACTTTCCAGGAACATGATGTGTGGTTTAAGAAGATCTATTTCATCATCGGCCCAGAGTATCTTGATATTATTCATGTATTATATTTATATAACCTTACTAAGCATTCTTTTGATCATTAGTAATGGCTTTTGGTTTTACAAATGCCCATTATGGGCTTCATATATGTATATTTGCTGTAATTAAAAGTTTTATGCTTGGCTGTAACAACAAAACTCAAAATATTTAACGATCCAATTTACGGTTTTATTACGATTCCCAACGAACGGATCTTTAAGATAATTGCACATCCCTACTTTCAAAGATTGCGCCGAATTTCGCAAATGGGGATGTCTTACCTGGTCTATCCCGGCGCCCATCACACCCGTTTTCACCATGCGCTGGGAAGTTTACATCTTATGCAAAAGGCAGTAGATATGCTTAGGATCAAGGGGGTTAAGATCTCTGATGAGGAAGAAGAGGGCCTTTATATTGCGATCTTGATGCATGATATAGGGCACGGACCTTTTTCACATGCCATGGAGCACAGCCTGGTGGAAGATGTTTCTCACGAGTCTATTTCGCTGTTGATCATGCAGGAAATGAATAAGGACTTTAACCAAAGTTTAACTCTGGGCATCGAGATCTTTAAGGGGTCTTATTCCCGGAAATTTATGAATCAACTCGTGTCAAGTCAGCTGGATATGGACCGTTTGGATTATTTGAAGCGGGATAGCTTTTATACCGGGGTTCCGGAAGGAAATATTAATAGTGAGCGTATAATAACCATGTTAAATGTAGTAGAGGACAGGCTTGTGGTAGAGGAAAAAGGGATTTATTCTGTTGAGAAATTCCTTGTAGCCAGGAGACTTATGTACTGGCAGGTTTATTTGCACAAGACAGGAGTGGCTGCAGAGCAATTATTGATAAGGGTGCTTCAACGGGCAAAGGAATTAATTGGATACGGGGAATCTTTAGACTGTAGTCCTGCATTGACGTATTTCCTGAACAATAGAGTGGGTGAGGAGAATTTTGATCCCCGCGTGCTTGCCACGTTCAGCAAACTTGATGATTATGATGTGGTTTCAGCTATGAAGAACTGGACAGATCATCCCGATTTTGTTTTGCGGAATTTGTGCGAAATGCTTTTAAACCGAAACCTTTTGAAGGTCAAATTAAAAAAGAAACCTGTATCTTCAGATAAACTTAAAAAGTGCAATGAAAAAGTGCAAAAAGAATACAAACTTTCCGAAGCAGAAGCAGCATACTTTGTTTTCAGCGGAAAGGTTTATAATGTAGCGTATTCCAGCGGAAATGATAAAATAGAGATCCTTCACCGCAATGGGAAAATAAGCGATGTAGCAAAAGCATCAGATCAGTTAAATTTAAAAGCTTTATCTACTCCTGTAACAAAATATTATATCTGTTACCCAAAGTCTAAAGATTAAACCATTTTTTTTACTTTTGCCACAATGAAATTTACAGCAGCACAAATAGCCGAAATATTGAATGGAAGGGTAGAGGGTGATCCCGAAACCGAAGTAGATAAACTGGCAAAAATCGAGGAGGGTATCAAAGGCTCCCTTACTTTTCTTAGTAATCCAAAATACACCTCCTATATTTATTCTACAAATGCCTCCATTACCATAGTTAAGGATTCATTTGTAAGTGAAGAAAAAGTAGAAACAACATTGATTCGCGTAGCAGATCCTTATAAGGCTTTTTCAACCCTTTTGGAATATTATAATCAGGTGAAACTCAATAAAAGCGGAATAGAAGAGCCTAATTTTATTTCTTCTTCAGCAAAATATGGTGAAAACATATATTTAGGAGCTTTTACTTATTTAGGTAATAACGTCAATATAGGTAATGATGTAAAGATCTACCCTAATTCCTATATAGGAGATAATGTAAGCATAGGTGATAACACCATTCTGTTTGCCGGAGTGAAAATTTATTCTGAAACTGTTATCGGGAAGTCCTGTGTTATTCATGGGGGAGCCATAATTGGAGCTGATGGATTCGGATTTTCTTCAGATGATTCCGGGGAATATGCCAAAGTTCCGCAAATAGGAAATGTGATCATTGAAAATAATGTAGATATAGGAGCAGGAACAACCATAGATAGGGCTACTTTGGGTTCAACTATTATTAGAAATGGTGTAAAACTGGATAACCAGATACAAATAGCACACAATGTTGAAATAGGTGAAAACACAGCCATTGCAGCACAAACCGGGATAGCAGGCTCTACTAAAATTGGTAAGAATTGTTTGATCGGAGGCCAGGTGGGTATCGCCGGCCATATCAAAATAGGTAACCATGTGAAAATTCAGGCCCAGTCTGGCATAGGAAGAAATATTGATGATGGCGAAGCAATTCAGGGATCGCCTTCGTTTGGATATGGGGATTTTAATAAATCTTATGTGCATTTCAAAAATTTACCAAAAATAGTAGACAGGATTAACCAACTCGAAAAAAAATATAATAATGGCTGATACCATTCCCAAACAGCAAAAACAGCAAACCATAAAAAATGAAGTCTCTTTAAAAGGAGTGGGGCTTCATACAGGAAAGGAAGTAACCCTTACATTTAAACCTGCCTCTGTAAATACGGGTTTTGTTTTTAAACGTGTTGACCTTGAAAATGAGCCTATAGTAGAAGCAGACATTTCTTATGTTGTAAACACGAAAAGAGGTACCAACCTTCAGAAGGATGGGGTGACCATACAAACTTCAGAACATGTGCTGGCAGCATGTGTAGGTATGGAAATCGACAATTTGTGCATCGAACTCAATGCTTCAGAACCTCCTATTATGGATGGTTCTTCCAAATTTTTTGTCGAAGCTCTGGAAGAGGCGGGAATAGAAGTTCAGGACGAGCCTAGAGATGAATTTGTGATTAACGAAATAGTTTGTTTTAAGGATGAAAAAACTGGAAGTGAAGTCATGGTCATGCCGGCTGATAACTACCAGGTTACAACTATGGTCGATTTCGGCACTAAGGTCCTTGGAACCCAGAATGCCTCTATTCAACATATTTCTGAATTTAAAACAGAAATCGCTGATGCCCGGACCTTCAGTTTTCTTCACGAAATAGAAAATTTACTGGAAAATGGTTTAATCAAAGGGGGAGATCTTAATAATGCTATTGTATATGTAGATAAAGAGCTAAACCCCGAAACTATGGATAAGTTAAGGGTAGCTTTTAAAAGGGATAATATTTCAGTCAAGCCAAATGGGATACTGGACAATCTTACCCTGCATTATCCCAATGAAGCAGCAAGACACAAATTACTTGACGTTGTTGGGGACCTGGCGCTCATAGGTACCAGGATAAGAGGAAAAGTGATCGCAAATAAACCCGGCCATCAGATCAATACACAGTTTGCACAAAAGCTGGCAAAATATATCAAGGCAGAGCGTCGCAGCAATATGCCCAAGATCGATTATGATAAGCCGCCGTTGATGGATGTCAATGATATTATGAACATACTTCCGCACAGGAGTCCGTTTTTACTGGTAGACAAAATTTATGAGCTTACCGAAACCTATGTTATAGGTATGAAAAACGTGACAATGAATGAGCCATATTTCACCGGGCATTTTCCCGGAAAGCCGGTGATGCCAGGTGTATTACAGGTGGAGGCTATGGCGCAAACGGGAGGGATCCTCGCGCTGAAATCGGTTCCCGATCCTGAAAATTATCTTACCTTTTTTATGAAGATCGATAATGTAAAGTTTAAAAGACAGGTAGTTCCCGGAGATACGCTTATATTTAAACTTGAATTGCTGGCACCTATTCGTCGGGGAATTTGCCAAATGCAGGGTTATGCTTATGTAGATGGTAAATTGGCTACAGAAGCAATCCTTATGGCTCAAATTGTCAAACAAAAATAGAAACAAATGAACCAACCCTTGGCATATGTACACCCGGGAGCAAAAATTGCAAAAAATGTTGTTATAGAACCTTTTACCACTATTCACAATGATGTGGTAATAGGGGAAGGTACCTGGATAGGTTCAAATGTTACCATTATGGAAGGAGCGAGGATCGGTAAAAATTGCAATATTTTCCCCGGTGCAGTGATATCTGCAATTCCCCAGGATAAGAAATTCAATGATGAAGAAACCACTACCGAAATCGGTGATAATACAACCATCAGGGAGTGCGTAACCATTAACCGTGGAACTGCCGACAGAATGAAAACGGTGATCGGAAAAAACTGCTGGATCATGGCTTATTGCCATATCGCCCACGACTGCAGGGTAGGGGATAATTGTATCTTTTCAAATAACAGCACCCTTGCCGGACATATAAACGTTGGAGATTACGTTGTGTTGGCCGGAATGGCTGCCATACAGCAATTTTGCAGCATTGGAAACCACGCTTTTGTGACAGGTGGATCAATGGTACGTAAAGATGTGCCGCCATATGTGAAAGCAGGAAGAGAGCCTTTATCCTATGTGGGCATTAATTCCATAGGCTTACGTCGAAGAGGCTTTAGTACAGAAAAGATCAGGGAGATCCAGGAGATCTACCGGATCCTCTATCAAAAAAATTACAATAATTCTCAGGCTGTTGCAATCATTGAAGCCGAAATGCAGGCAACTGCAGAGCGGGATGAGATACTGGAATTTATTAAAAATTCGCAGCGAGGGATCATGAAAGGATATTTTAGTTCAAATTAAATTTACAAACAAATGGCTACTACAAGTGATATTAGAAATGGTTTATGCATTCGCTACAACCACGATATATATAAAATAACTGAATTCTTACACGTAAAACCCGGAAAAGGGCCTGCCTTTGTTCGAACCAAAATGAAAAGTGTCACTTCAGGAAAAGTCCTTGACAACACATTTTCTGCCGGCCATAAGATCGAGGACGTAAGGGTGGAGACACATAAGTTTCAGTATTTATATAATGATGGGGAATTCTATCATTTTATGAATGAGGAAGATTATACCCAGATCAGGCTTACCGAAAATGCACTGGATATGCCTCAGCTTATGAAAGAGGGGGAAGTAGTCACTATACTTATTAATACTGAAGACAATATGCCTCTTTCTGTTGAGATGCCGGCCAGTGTTGTGCTGGAAGTAACTCATACCGAACCCGGAGTGAAAGGAAACACCGCCACAAATGCCACAAAACCGGCTACCTTGGAAACCGGGGCTATTGTAAATGTTCCTCTTTTTATAAATGAAGGAGATAAGGTGAAAATAGAAACTGACAAAGGTACCTATAAAGAGAGAGTCAAGGAGTAATTTACTTGCACTGAGAAAAACGAAAGATCTAATTTTAGATATTTCTTTCTGTTTCTTCTACTTTTTATTTCATCACTTTTACCTAATAAAATTAGTATATGAAATTTCCCCAGGAACATACTTTAAAGCAAATAGCTACGATTATCTCTGCCAGGATGGTAGGGGATCCTAGTTTTCCTATTACCGGGATGAATGAGATCCACGTGGTTACATCAGGGGACATTGTTTTTGTAGATCACCCTAAATACTATGAAAAAGCACTTAACAGTGCTGCCTCGGTGATTTTGATCAACAAAGAAGTTCCCTGCCCTCAGGGAAAAGCATTATTGATTTCTGAAGATCCGTTTAGCGATTTTAATAAACTTACAGACTATTTCAGGCCATTTGAAGCGGTTTCCGGCCCCATCGCCGAAACTTCAGAAATTGGAAAAGATACTATAGTAAGGCCCAATACATT
Organism: Gillisia sp.; assembly: GCA_024635655.1. Taxonomy (GTDB): domain Bacteria; phylum Bacteroidota; class Bacteroidia; order Flavobacteriales; family Flavobacteriaceae; genus Gillisia. The sequence goes on from JAGXIL010000026.1 coordinate 6,017, forward strand.
TATTGGCCATCACGTCAAAATAGGAGAGAATTGCATTATTCATTCTAATGTGAGTATTTATGACCATACCATCATAGGAGATAATGTGATCATACATTCAGGTACCGTTTTGGGATCTGATGCCTTTTATTTTCAAGCACGTCCCGCAGGTTTTGATAAGTTGAAATCGGGAGGAAGGGTTGTTATAGACCACCATGTGGAAATTGGAGCAAACTGTACTATTGACAGAGGGGTTTCTGGAGATACTTTTATTGGAGCAGGCACAAAACTGGACAATTTGATCCAGGTTGGGCATGATACCATTATTGGCAGGAACTGCCTTATAGCATCTCAGGTTGGAATAGCCGGCGCTGTAGTGATAGAAGACAACGTTACCGTTTGGGGGCAGGTTGGAATGCGCAGTGGGATAACAGTGAAGAAAGGTGGTGTAATGATGGGTAAAGCAGGCATTACAAAATCTACTAAAGAAAATACGATCTATACCGGGAATCCGGCGATGGAAGCAAGATTAAAACTGAAGGAATACGCGGCGGTGCGGAAATTACCGGAGATCATTGAAAAACTAAATAATTCAAGATGAGTTTAAGCAACAAAAAAACAGTAAAGGCTTTTTATACTTCCAGTTTTTACGAAAATCCGGAAGAAGTAAAAGATTTATTACATCCTGAAGCCCAACTATTTTGGAATAGCAGTGAAGGTTTTCAAAAGATGAATTATCAGGATATTGTTAATTTGAGCGTGAACATGTCAAAATCCTTTGAATCTTTAAGGGCAGAGGTAAGCCACTTGCTAAGGGATAAAAATGAGATCACTATTAGATTTACTTATCACGTTCGCACCTTGGAAAATCCGGAGGAAGAAATTCCTATGGCACATTTCATCGCAATCTGGACAGTTGAGGATGGAAAAATGGTAAAAGGATATCAAATTAGCCAACCGGCAGATGAAAATCCGGAGAATTTAAGCTCCTTTCTGAGAACAAACTTCTAAAAACCTTTTAAGGTTTATATATTAAAGGCTACTTTTGTAGCGCAAAATTAATAGTAATTATGAGTGTTTTAGTAAATAAGGATTCGAAAGTTATTGTTCAGGGATTTACCGGAAGTGAAGGTACTTTTCACGCTGAACAAATGATAGAATATGGTACCAACGTTGTAGGTGGGGTAACCCCCGGAAAAGGCGGTCAAACGCACCTGGACAAACCCGTTTTCAATACAGTTTCTGAAGCGGTTGAAAAAACTGGAGCCGATGTTACCATTATCTTCGTTCCGCCGGCATTCGCAGCAGATGCTATTATGGAAGCTGCCGATGCGGGCATCAAGGTCATTATTACTATAACTGAAGGAATTCCTGTTGCCGATATGATCAAGGTGAACAGTTATATAAAAAATAAAAGCTGCCGATTAATTGGTCCAAATTGCCCAGGAGTAATCACTCCCGGAGAAGCGAAAGTAGGTATCATGCCAGGGTTTGTATTTAAAAAAGGAAATGTAGGGATCATTTCAAAATCCGGTACTTTAACTTATGAAGCTGCAGATCAGGTTGTAAAACAAGGCCTTGGAATAACAACTGCCATTGGAATTGGAGGAGATCCTATTATCGGAACCACTACCAAAGAAGCTGTGGAATTGTTGATGAATGACAGAGATACAGAGATTATAGTCATGATTGGCGAAATTGGAGGACAGTTGGAAGCCGATGCTGCACAGTGGATCAAAGCTGACGGAAACAGAAAGCCGGTTGTTGGATTTATAGCCGGTGAAACAGCTCCTGCAGGACGTACTATGGGTCATGCCGGTGCAATTGTAGGTGGAAGTGAAGATACCGCACAGGCTAAAAAAGCTATTTTGAGAGAAAATGGAATTCACGTTGTTGATTCTCCGGCCGAGATCGGAAAGAAAGTGGCAGAGATCCTTAGAAAAGCATAAATAAAATATATATAATTTGTAATCCTCTTGTTTATTGTCTGTAAAGGCAATTTCAGGGGGATTTTTAATTTAATGCCTCCGGCTTTTGTTATATTTGGATTCAGGATAATCCTTATTTCTTAATAAGCTGTTGAACCTATTAATCAAAAGAGATTTTATATGAAATTATTAGAAGGAAAAAATGCCATTATCACCGGTGGAAGCCGGGGAATAGGAAAAGGAATTGCTCAAATTTTTGCACAACACGGTGCAAATGTAGCTTTTACTTATGCTTCATCTGTACAAGCGGCCAATGAGCTTGAAAAGGACCTTACCGACCTTGGAATTAAAGCAAAAGGATATAAATCCAATGCAGCAAACTTTACTGAATGTGAAGCTTTAATTAAGGATGTGGCAGCAGATTTTGGCCAAATCGACATTTTAATAAATAATGCGGGGATTACAAAAGATAACCTTTTAATGAGAATGAGTGAAGAGGATTTCGACCAGGTGATCGAAGTAAACCTTAAATCGGTGTTCAATATGACCAAGGCTGTACAGCGCACCATGCTGAAACAGCGAAATGGAAGTATAATTAACATGAGTTCAGTAGTAGGGGTAAAAGGAAATGCAGGGCAATCTAATTACGCCGCATCTAAAGCAGGGATTATCGGATTTTCAAAATCAATGGCACTGGAACTGGGTTCCAGGAATATTAGAACAAACGTTATTGCGCCCGGGTTTATAGAGACAGAAATGACCGAAAAGCTGGATGAGAAAACAGTTGAAGGTTGGAGGGATTCTATTCCCTTAAAACGTGGAGGTACTCCGGAAGATATCGCCAATGCCTGTGTGTTTTTAGGTAGCGATCTCAGCAGCTATGTTACCGGGCAGGTTTTACATGTGAATGGTGGAATGCTCAC
>JAGXIL010000027.1 GCA_024635655.1 Gillisia sp.
TAGGAAATTTTCTTTTCTTTTTTTATGCCTTGTGCTCTGCCTTTCTGCTTGTGAAAGTGATGATGTAAGAGAGGTAATGCTTTTTGATAAAGGTACAGCAGAAGCCACGGCGTCTGCCACCACTGTTGAATTTGGTGAAACCGTTAATTTTTCTAGTACCTCAACGAAAGTGCAAAGTTTAGAATGGACATTTGCCGGGGGAACTCCCGCTACTTCAACAGATGCTGATGTTGTTGTGAGATATGGAATTCCCGGTACGTTTGACGCTAAATTAATGGTGAAATACATTGATAATACTACCGATACCAAAACTATTACCATTGTGGTCAACGGCCCGGATGAGCCACTTCCTTTTAGTGGTACAGCGATAGATTTACCTGGAACTATTGAAGCCGAAAATTATGATTTGGGAGGTGAAGGTGTTGCTTACCACGATACCGAAGAAGAAAACAAAGCTGTAACTGCAGGAAGCATTGAATATAGAGCTGATGATGGAGTTGATGTTCAGGTAAGTGATGATGAAACTTTAGTTAATATAGGTTATACCAATGCCGATGAGTGGGCAAATTATACTGTAAATGTTGAAGAAGCAGGAAGTTTTGATTTTGATTTTGTTGTTGCTTCGGGTGGAGATTCGGGAGGGTCTTCTATTAAATTACAATTAGTGAACCCTGAAACAGGGACTGTAACCGATTTGGGTGAAACCGGAGATTTTGATAATACCGGTGGATGGGGCTCTTATACTTCTGTTCCGGTAAACGGGGTTAATTTAGCCCAGGGAATTAATACCCTGAGAGTTTACTTCACAGGGGGTGCTACCAACCTTGATAAAATTAATGTAGCTGTTGCTTCCGCAGATAACGGTGGTGGTCCAATTGGTCCTCTAAAAATTGCTTTCGCTTCAAACAACCTTGGCGGTGATGCCGGTTTTATATCTTTACTTGAAGATGCCGGTCACACAGTTGAAGCTGTAGAAGGTAAATATGACAACCTTGATGCTGCAGGCGCAGCAGAACTAAATGGTTTTGATCTGGTGCTTATTTCAAGAAACAACAACAGTGGTTTTTATGGTACAGATGAAGGTGTAAGAACTGCCTGGATGTCTGTAAATACTCCGGTGCTGGTAATGAGCGCATTTATCGCGAGAAGTTCCAGATTACAGCTTTTAGATAACAATAGTACTGTTAACGAATCTAACGGGCTTTCACTTGACGCTACACAAGAAGATCATCCTGTATTTTCAGGTATTGATTTAACCGGAGGTAATACCGGAGAGATAAGTACTGCTGCTTTACATACACTAGAGATCTCCAATTCCGGAAACGGTACCTTACTGGCTACCGCTACTGGTGAAGTGGCTCTTGCCGAGTGGAATGCGAATACTCCATTCTATACAGGTTCACTTACTCCGGCCAGTAAGTGGATGTTTATGACCTCAAGTTTAGGCTACACATTAAACGATGTTGGAGATCAATTATTCTTAAATGTTGTGGAGTATATAGTTTCCGGTGCTGTTGGCGATGGTGGTGATGGAGAGAGCAGTGGACCTGTAGCCGGTTTAGGCTTTTATACCGAGCGGAATATTACAGAATCTAATTACGCAGAAATAAGATCACCTAATACAGTCCCGGCATCGAACAGTGGAAATTTTAACCTCTCCGAGGTTTCAGATGCTGCCGAAGGAACCAAGGCTATCTATGCAAATTATGAAGCTACAGGCACAGGCAACGAGGTCACCTGGGGAGCCATGGTTTCCATGTTTCCTACCACATCGCCTTTAGAAATAAGCGATTACAGTTTTTACAATATCAGCCTGAAAGCACCGGCAGAAAATCAGAAAGACTTAAGACTGCGTTTGAGAACTGCTACTTCAGATTACTGGGTTATTATTAAAACAGATGGCAAATATGGCTTTGCCCGTGATGGCCAATGGCATACGCTTAAAATTCCTTTTTCTGACATTTTATTAGATGGAACAGGTGCCTCTCTTGATGAAACAACAGCCGATATAACTGAAGTAATTTTCAGGTCTGATACAGACGCTGCCAATTTGGGAGATAACTTCGATTGGTATATCGATGATATTTATTTTACTAATTAGATTTTATATCTAGTATTTTCAGTTTTAAACTTCGATGACCATAGAGATATATTCTATTTGTCCTAATAAAGTTTGTTAAGTAGCCGAAAAGGCTGTAGGAAAAGGAAATTACATATTGAGGTGCCCTTTTAGTTTGGGGCGTGCCTCCCTCGATATGTATTTCTGAAAGTAATTAACTTTCTCTCTTATGGCCTTTTTTTACATATTAAGAATAACTAAAATATTTTTTGTAGTATTCATGTTTTAAAAAGCAAAAAAAGATTAATGGCAAATAGATTATTTAGTGTTGAGGAGAAAGTAATTCTTATCACAGGGGGAGCAGGAGTTCTTGGGAGCTCAATGGCAAAGCACCTGTTATCTGAAGGCGCAAAAATTGTGATCCTTGACCTGCAGCAGGAGAGGATAGATGAAGCAGTTACAGATCTTAAAAAAACAAGCTCACAGGTTGCCGGATATGCCTGCAATGTGCTGGATAAAAATAGCCTGGAAGAAGTAAGGGAAAAAATCCTGAATAAATACCACAGGATAGATGCCCTTATAAATGCGGCGGGAGGAAATATGGAAGGGGCCACCATTAGTGAAACCCAAACCATCTTTGACCTCAAAATTGAAGATTTTAGGAAAGTATCTGAACTTAATTTAGACGGTACTGTGCTTCCTTCCATAGTTTTTGGGGAAGCGATAACCAATAATGGCAAAGGAAATATTATAAACATTTCATCAATGACGGCCACCAGGGCAATTACCCGAGTAGTGGGATATTCTGCCTCCAAAGCAGCGGTAGATATATTTACCAAATGGCTGGCCACAGAATTCGCATTAAAATTTGGTGATGAGGTGAGAGTAAATGCTATCGCTCCGGGATTTTTTATTGGAAATCAGAACCGGGCATTGCTGATAAGGGAAAATGGCGATTATACCTCGCGGGCAGAGACCATTATAAGGAATACCCCCATGAAAAGATTCGGGAATGCCGATGAATTAAATGGAACTATTCAATGGCTGCTAAGTGACGCTTCAAGTTTTGTTACCGGAACAGTGATCCCTATAGATGGCGGATTCAGCGCTTTTAGCGGAGTTTAATACAAATAAATATATATGTTGCAAACCTGGAGGTGGTATGGCCCTAAAGATACCGTTACTTTAGAAAATATCAGGCAAACCGGCGCTACCGGAATAGTAACAGCCTTACATCATATTCCCAACGGGAAAGTATGGCCGGTTGAAGAAATAAAGAAGAGGAAAAAAGAAATAGAAGAATCCGGGCTCACCTGGGATGTGGTAGAGAGTATTCCGGTTCACGAGAATATCAAGACCCGTTCAGGGAATTTTCAGGAATATATTCAAGCCTACAAAGAGAGTATAAGAAACCTGGCGCAATGCGGGGTAAAGGTGATCTGCTATAATTTTATGCCGGTACTTGACTGGACCAGGACACAGCTGGATTATAAATTGCAGGATGGAACACAGGCCCTGCGGTTTGAAATTTTAGCCCTTGCTGCCTTTGAACTTTTTATACTGAAAAGACCGGGAGCAGAAAACAATTATTCTTCTGAACAGCTTCAGGAAACCAAAGAATTTTTTGAAAAAATGGATCCCGCTGCGGTTAAAAAACTAACCAAAACCATTATTGCAGGACTACCGGGGGCGGAAGAAGGATATACACTTAAAGAATTTCAACGGGTTCTGGACACCTACAAAGCTATAGGAGAGAAAGAATTACGAAACAATCTCATCCAATTTCTGAAAGAAATAATTCCCGTTGCGGAGGAGAATCAGGTGATGATGTGCATACATCCCGACGATCCGCCATTTCCTATTTTAGGACTTCCCAGAGTAGTGAGTACAGAGGAGGATTATAATGCCCTGTTTAAAGCGGTTCCTTCCCTTTCCAACGGGATCACGTTCTGCACGGGGTCTTTAGGGGTATTGGCAAGCAATGACCTGTCCCAAATTTTCAGAAGATTCTCTACCAGGGTACATTTTCTTCACCTAAGAAGCACCCGAAGGGATGAACACGGCAATTTTTATGAAGCCGATCATTTGGACGGGGATGTTGATATGTATGAAATTGTAAAGCTGGTTGTTCTGGAAGAAAAACGCCGAAAAGCAGAAGGAAGAAAGGATGCCCAAATTCCTATGCGCCCTGATCATGGACACCTAATGCTGGATGACCTCAATAAAAAAACAAATCCGGGGTATTCCTGTATTGGCAGATTAAAAGGTCTTGCAGAACTGCGCGGATTGGAACTTGGAATTTTAAGAGCTGTATGATGGAATTTAAAAGTGATACCGGGTTTATAACAGAGGATTTCCTTCTGCAAACTACAACGGCAAAAAGGTTATACCATGAATATGCCCGGGAAATGCCTATTATAGATTACCACAACCATTTATCACCCCAACAAATCGCAGACAATAAACCTCTAAATAATATTTCAGAAGTATGGCTTTCCGGGGATCATTACAAATGGAGGGCAATGAGAGCCAATGGAATTGACGAAAAGTATATTTCCGGCAATGCATCTCCCAGCGAAAAATTTGAAAAATGGGCGGAAACTGTTCCCTACACCGTTAAAAACCCATTGTTTCACTGGTCTCATCTGGAGTTAAAAAGGCATTTCAATATTGACAGGTTTTTACAACCTTCTACCGCTTCAGCTATATATCAATCGGCAAATGAAGTTCTGAATTCTACAAGACCTCAGGATATTCTGAAAGCCATGAAAGTAGAAGTGATCTGTACCACAGATGATCCATTAGACTCTTTGAAATATCACCAACAAATCGCAGAAGACGATATACATCTGAAGGTGCTTCCGGGTTTCAGGCCGGATAAGATCTTTGGTATAGAATCTCCCGGATTTGGGGCTTATATTACCCGTTTTTCAGAAACAGTAAACAAGGAAATAACAAACCTCCCCCTGCTACTAGAAAGCCTTGAGGCGCGAATCGAGTATTTTCACGATCACGGCTGCCGACTTTCAGATTATGGATTGGCCACTCTTGAAGCAGAAGAATTTACGGAGAAAGAAGTCAATGAAATCTTTAAAAAAGCGCTTCAGAAAAAAACGGTACAACCCCTGGAAGTAAAGAAATACAGATCCTTCATGCTGCTGGCCCTGGCAAGAATGTATCACAACAAAAACTGGGTGCAACAATATCATCTTGGAGCTATAAGAGATACCAATCAAAGGCTGAAGGATCTTATTGGTTCTGATGCCGGTTGTGATTCCATTGGAGAGCATCATTCGGCAAGCGTTATGGCCAAATTTTTCGGCACGCTGGACCACGAAGGAAAACTGGCTAAAACTATTACCTATAATCTAAATCCTTCTCAAAATGAAGTTTTCGCTTCCATGATGGGGAATTTCAATTCCGGAGAAAGTCCTGGGAAAATGCAGTGGGGATCGGCCTGGTGGTTTCTTGATCAACAGGACGGGATGGAGAAACAAATTACCACCCTCTCAAATTTGGGATTATTAAGCCGGTTCATAGGAATGCTTACAGATAGCCGAAGTTTACTTTCTTTTCCCCGGCATGAATACTTTAGACGGATCTTGTGCAATACCATAGGTGATGATATTGAAAAGGGATCCCTGCCCAATGACCTTTCTTTCTTCGGAAAATTGGTGCAGAATATTTGCTATTACAATGCAGAAGAATATTTCAACTTCGAGAAATAAATGTTTTAACCTATGAAAATAAAGTCCCCATTTTTTCTACTTCTACTTATTCCGGGGTTTTTGGGGTGCAGTTTAAACACAGACGAAAAAATTATAAAACTGGGACACGGTTTGGACACCAATCATCCCGTTCATAAATCCATGTTTTATTTTGGAGAGTTGCTGGAGGAAAAAAGCGGGGGTAAAATGATGGTTGAAATGTACCCAAATCAACAATTAGGCACTGAGCGTCAACTGCTGGAATTACTGCAAATAGGGAGTTTGGATATGACCAAAGTTTCCATAGGAGTACTGGAAAGTTTTTCTCCGGATATGAAGGTTTTTGGGATCCCATTCCTTTTCCGGGATAAGGAACATTCCTTTAAGATCCTGGATGGGGAAATAGGAAAGGAATTGTTGAGCGGAACAGAAAAATACTGGTTAAAAGGACTTGGGTATTACGATGCCGGAAGCAGGAGTTTTTATACAAAAAAGAATCCGGTAAATGCCCCTGACGACCTGAAGGGGCTAAAGGTAAGGGTTATGGAAAGCGAAACTGCGATCAATATGGTGAAACAACTGGGTGGTGCGCCAACTCCAATTGCCTGGGGAGAACTTTATACTGCTCTACAACAAGGGGTGGTAGATGGTGCAGAAAACAACCTTACCAGTTTTTATCTTTCCAGGCATTATGAAGTTTGCAAATACTACTCTTTTGACGAACACACCGTAATTCCTGATGCGCTGCTTATGAGTACTCATTTTTGGAATGGGCTAAGCGAAATAGAGCAGGAATGGGTTCAGGAAGCCGCCGACGAATCAATTGTATACCAAAGGAAATTATGGGCTGAATCTGAAGAAAACGCAATGCAGGAATTAGAAAAAGCGGGTGTTATTTTTAATACTCCAGATAAAGCTCCTTTTGTTGATAAAGTCTCGGGGCAGTTAAAAGGCAAAGAAAATTCTGAAAGCGTAAACCTGCTGATAGAAAGAATACAACAGGTACAATAAAAATTAATGAGAAAAAAAGTTGATTCCGTTTTAGAATTTACCCTCATCTTCATCATGTCTGTGATGGTGATCAATGTGCTCTGGCAGGTCTTTTCAAGATATATACTCAATGCACCGGGAGCTTTTACAGATGAATTGGCCAGGTACCTTATGATATGGATAGGTTTATTGGGCGCGGCCTATGCTTCAGGGAAAAAGATTCATGTAGCCATTGATATTTTACCGCAAAAGTTAAATCCAGTAAATCAACGCAGGATTAATAAAAGTATCAACTACACCATCGCGCTTTTTGCTTTGGCTTGTTTGGTAATAGGGGGTATGAGACTTGTATATATTACTTATGTGCTGGACCAGTATTCCCCTTCTTTAAATGTGCCATTGGCGGGAGTTTACCTTATCCTGCCCATAAGCGGTTTATTAATTATTTATTATAAACTCGAGGAGAACCTAAGAAAAACATATGATTGAATCTGCCTCCATTTTAGTTTTGATCTTTAGTTTTCTTTTGCTTTTGGCAAAAGGAGTCCCGGTTGCCTGGTGTATCGCCATCTCTTCATTGTTAAGTATGTTGATCAGTATTCCGTTATTACCGGCACTTACTACCATAGCCCATCGTATGGCCACAGGTTTGGACAGTTTTACCTTGCTAGCCATTCCTTTCTTTATATTATCGGGACAATTAATGGATAAAGGCGGAATTGCCCACAGGTTAATTGCTTTTGCCAAAGCTCTGGTGGGAGCCTTACCGGGAGGACTGGCACTTATCAATGTTATTTCTGCCATGTTAATGGGGGCAATAGCGGGTTCAGCTATGGCTTCTGCTTCAGCCATGGGAAGTATTCTGGGCCCGGAAATGAAAAGAGAAGGTTATTCAAAGGAATTTGGTGCTGCGGTAAATGTTACCTCCGCTACAACGGGTCTAATCATTCCACCAAGTAATATTTTAATTGTTTATTCCCTTGCAAGTGGAGGCGTTTCAGTAGCAGCTCTTTTTCTGGCTGGATATATCCCCGGAATTCTTACAGGTTTGTTGCTTATGATCGTAGCCATGATCTGGGCAAAAAAGAAAAAATACAAAACCGGCGAAACATCTTCAGGAAAAGAGATCTGGCGAACGTTTATAAATGGCTTTCCAAGCCTGATGCTTTTAGTGGTGGTAATTGGCGGAATAGTAGCCGGTATTTTCACGGCAACTGAAGCCTCGGCAATTGCTGTTTTATACACCCTGGTTCTCGGCTTTATTTACAGGGAGATCTCCATAAAAAATCTTCCTGAGATCATTTTAAGCGCAAGTTCCACAACTGCTATTGTCATGCTGTTAATTGCAGCATCTATGGGAATGTCCTGGATCATGTCTTATGAAAATATACCACAGGATATCACCAGTTTTCTTTTAGAAATAAGTGATAATCCCTTCGTGATCTTGTTGATCATCAATATTATCCTTCTTCTAGTGGGGACATTTATGGATATGACCCCGGCTGTACTTATTTTTACTCCCATTTTTCTCCCGGTAGTTACTGCTTTGGGAATGGACCCTGTGCATTTTGGAATAGTTATGATCTTAAATTTATGCATTGGTTTATGTACTCCTCCCGTGGGTTCGGTTCTATTTGTTGGAGTAGGGGTGGCCGGTACTTCCATTCAAAAAATAATAAAACCCCTGATGCCTTTGTTGGTGGCTATGATTTTAGCTTTATTTTTAATTACTTACTTTCCGGGACTTAGTTTGTGGTTACCTGAATTATTTGATGTTTAATAGCAGAAGGATTTGAAATGAAAAAAGTTGTCTCTTTTGGTGAAGTATTGTTGCGACTCTCTACTGAAGGGCATCAGCGATTTTCACAGGCAAACACCTTTATAGGAAACTATGGCGGAGCAGAATTTAATGTAGCCATGGCCCTGGCGGGTTATGGGATCAATTCAGAAATGATCACCCGTCTTCCTCAAAACGATTTAGGGGAAAATGCGATTAGAGAAATGCGAAAGCAAAATGTAGCTTGTCATAATATTATTCGGGGAGGAGAAAGATTGGGGCTGTATTTTTTAGAGGCAGGATCAGGATTGAGAGCAGGGAAGGTAATTTATGATCGCGCCTTTAGCGCCATGGCTACCGTAGAAAAAAACAGTATCAACTGGAAAAAAGTTTTAAAAAATGCAGATTGGTTCCACTGGAGCGGGATCACTCCGGCAATTTCCCAAAATGCTGCCGACGTTTGCCTGGAGGCCTTGGTTGCTGCCAAAGAATTGGGCCTGACTATTTCTGTAGATCTTAATTATCGCTCCAAACTTTGGAATTACGGAAAAGCACCTGCTGAGGTCATGCCGGAATTGTTGCAATACTGTAATGTTATCCTTGGCGACCTCAATACCGCATCTTTTATGTTAGGCAGGGAAGAAATGAACCCAAATTACGGGGAACGGGAAACACTTTTTGAATACTATGAAAAGCTGTTTGCTTACTGTCCTAATTTGAAAATAGCGGGAACCACTTTGAGATATTCTTTAAATGCGTCCCACCAAAAAATTGGAGGGGTGTTATATGATGGAGCAGCTGTTTACACCAGTAAATTAATAGAGGTGTCTCCGGTTGTTGACAGGATTGGAAGTGGAGATGCATTTATGGCCGGGCTTATTTTTGGATTGCTGGAGGAGAAAAAATCCATGCAGGAAAAACTGGATTTTGCTGTGGCAGCTTGTTGTTTAAAGCACAGCATCCCGGGGGATTTTAATTTGGCAACTAAAGAGGAGGTTATGGAATTAGCTTCAGGAAATAGTTCAGCAAAAGTAAACAGGTAGTTTAAATTAAAAAATATATGGCACAACTCTCAAGAATTCAGGTTGTTTCTTTGATGGAAGCACAAGGTATGATCCCGCTTTTTTACAATCCTGATCCTGAAGTTTGCAAAAAGGTGCTAAAAGCCTGTTATGATGGCGGTGCCCGCTTAATGGAATTTACGGCAAGAGGTGATTTTGCTCATAATGTTTTCTCTATATTAAATAAATATGCACTTAAGGAACTCCCGGGAATGGTATTGGGGGTTGGTTCTGTAACAGATGCCGCGGCGGCATCTTTATATCTTCAAATGGGAGCAAATTTTATTGTAACCCCATCATTAAGAGAGGATATATCTTTGGTTTGTAACCGCAGAAAAATCCTGTGGCTTCCCGGGTGTGGCACATTAACCGAAATAAACAAGGCCGAAGAATTAGGCTGTGAAATAATAAAGTTATTCCCCGGGGATGTATATGGCCCAAAATTTATTAAAGCTGTAAAAGGCCCTCAGCCCTGGACATCTATTATGCCAACAGGGGGAGTAGAACCTACAAAAGAAAATCTTCAGGAGTGGTATCAGGCCGGAGCTTTTTGCGTGGGATTGGGGTCTAAATTAATTACCAAACAAATTTTGACAGAAGAAAATTTTGACGCATTAACAGAAAAAGTGAGCACTACTTTCTCATATATAAAGGAAATTCGATCAAACCTCTAGAGTTAATAATCATTCTGCAATTAAAAATTGCCAATAAAATATTAAAATAATCGTTTAAGGTTCCATATCTTTAAAGCTACCCGATCGTCACGGTTACTTATTCCCTATGAAAACCTTCCTCTGTTCTCTTATAGCTATTTTCTTTTTTTGCCTAAGTGCAAATTCACAGGAGAACAACCTTAATTTTGAGCACTTTGGGAATAACAGCACCTTCGTGCAAAGCCCGGTATCTTCATTAATTCAAAGTAAAAAAGGATTTATTTGGCTCGGGACTATGAATGGTCTTGTGAGATTTGACGGATATGAGTTTATAAGATATTCGCGCAGTAAAAATGTTGAAGGTAGTTTAAGTAATAACCACATTAATACCATCTTTGAGGACAGTGATGAGACCATTTGGATAGGTACAGAAAATGGCGTGAATTTTTTAGACACAAACACCAATTCTTTTGTCCCTGTTGACATTCAACCTATAAAAGGAGGTAGAAATTACATATCCTCCATAATTGAGGATAAAGCCAAAAATATTTGGATAGGTACTTTTGGTGGCTTAAAACTACTGGATAGAACAACCCATCTTCTTTTAGACCTTCCTGCGAAGGAGGGTGCAGAAAATTTGAATAATAGCCGTGTGTTGTCTCTATTTTTAGATGATCATAATATTATGTGGTTGGGAACTGCAGGTGGTTTAAAAATGTTTGATCCGGTTACAAAACAACCGCTACCTCTTCCGGAAGAAATCACTATAAATGAGCAACTAGTTTCGGCCAAAGTTTGGAAAGTGGCCAAAGATCACGAGGGAAATCTATGGTTTGCAACTGAAACAAGAGGAGTTTTTAAGTATAACATTAGCAAAAAAAGGGTAAAACAATTTCAGCATAATTCTAAAGATGATAACAGCCTTGCTGCCAATTGGGTTAATGACATTTTACTTATTGATGAAAATACATTATGGTTTGCTACTAATGATGGGTTGAGTGTTCTTAAAAATGGATCCGAAAATTTCACAAATTATTTTCATAACCCATTAAACGGATCCAGTATAAGTGATAATGCAATTAAAACATTATTGAAGGACAACCACGGGAGTATATGGGCAGGAACGGTTGCAGGAGGAATTAATTTTTACAATCAGGCAAATTCAAATTTCAGAAATATAGGGGAAACTGTTGAGCCTAATTTTGGGTTAAACAATGCCGTAGTAAACGCAATTTCTCAAAATAATGATGGATCATTATACGTAGGTACTTTTGGCGGGGGGTTAAATCACATTGATCTCACGAACAGGAAGAGCAAATTTTTTTCAATTGATGCAGGGAACTCCAACAATAAAAGCAACATCATTACCGCCCTTGCCAATACTAACAATGATAAGTTGTGGTGCGGAACCATAAACGGACTTTTTGTTTTTAATAAAAAAACCAAAAATTTCTCAGCTGTAGATCTATCTAATAACCCTTCTAATGTTCAAAGGCCCGTAAGCAGTTTGGCCAATGACGATCTTGGTGTTTGGGTTGGAACAGATGGAGACGGTTTAAAATTTATAAAGAATAATGGATCTATTGATACATATAAAAGTAGTGAAGGGGAAAATTTTCTAAGCGATAATTTTATAACAGACCTGGAAAACCAAAAAAACGGAATCTGGATCGCCACACAAAATGGTTTAAACTATCTCGATAAAAGGACCGGGAAAATTAGAGTAAGAGTTGTTGAAGAAGGGGATTATCCATTAAGTAATAATAATCTTACCACGCTTTTTACCGATTCCCGGGGAGGTTTATGGATAGGAACAGATTACAGCGGCTTGAATTTTTTTGATGAAAAAACACAACAGTTTCATGTCATTGACAAAGCCCTGGGATTAACCAACGAAGCAATTAGAAGTATTTCTGAAGATGCATTAAACCATTTGTGGGTGACTACTGATGAAGGTTTGTACCGTATAAAATTTTCTAAGTATACGCTGCCTTTTAATCCCGAAGACTTTGAAATCACGGCTTATTCCGGTAAAGACGGTTTGGCGGTTAAACAGTTTTCCAATAATGCCTCCCTGAAACTGGAATCCGGGCAACTTGTATTTGGAGGATTAAACGGCTTGGCCATTTTTGATCCTCAAAATATAATAAAAGCCCCTATTCAGAGTAAAATCTATCTCACAAAACTGAAGGTAGATAATGAAGAATTGCATCTTAAGGATGAGAATTCCCCTTTAAAAAAGCCGCTTTCTGAAACTTCGGAAATAACTTTAAATCACGACCAGGGATATATCGGCATAGAATTTTCTGCCCTTAATTTTATTAATACCGAAAATATCAATTACGCATACAAGCTGGATAAGGGGAATTTTAAAGATACCTGGCATGAAATAGGAACGCAGCATTCTGTAAATTTTACAGGCCTGGAACCGGGGGAACATAATTTCCAGGTAAAAACTTCCAGTGATTTGGAGGATGCAAACGTTCAATCGTTAAAAATCACCGTTCTTCCTCCATGGTGGAGAACCAATCTTGCTTATGGTTTTTACTTTTTACTCGCAGCATTTCTTGTTTGGCTTGGGGTACGTGTTGTAAAGATCAGGATCAAACTGAAAAAGGAATTGTATAAAGAGCATATTGAGAATGAGCGTCAACAGGAAATGTACCAGATGAAACTGGATTTTTTCACTAATATTTCCCACGAAATAAGGACTCCCTTAACCCTTATCAACGGACCCCTTGAAGACCTGCTGAATTCTTCAGAACCAGAAAGCCCTGCAAAAAATAAGCTTCTGGTAATAAAACATAATTCAGACCGGTTACTTAAGTTAATCAACGAGCTTATGGGCTTTAGAAAAGCAGAAAAGGGACAGCTTAAAATTTATTGTGCAAAACAAAATATAGTTCCTTTTTGTAAGGAAATTTTTGATTCCTTCCAGGGCATTGCAGTTGAAAAACATATAGAATATAAATTTCTTTGTGAAGAAGAAGAGGTTTCTGTTTATTTTGACCAGAACCAGCTGGAAAAAGTTTTTTATAACCTGCTGTCCAATGCTTTTAAATTCACCGAAAAAAATGGAAAGATCACATTTGTTATTGAACCCGGTTCCAGGAAAAAGTGGATCAATATTAAAATAAAGGATAATGGAATAGGAATACCTTTTAGCGATCAGGATGAAATTTTCCAGAACTTCTTTCAGGTGGACGATCCCCGGATTCAAAATATGGGCAGTGGGGTAGGACTTGCCCTTTCAAAAAAGATCGTGGAATTACATAAAGGTGATATTGAAGTGAAATGTGCAGGGGAAGAAAATTGCAGTACTACCTTTATCATTTCCCTTCAGCAAGGAAAAAAACACCTTCAGAAAGCCCAGATCCTTAAAAATAAAATGCTGAAGGATAATTTCGCCACTGATTTTGCCAAGACCCTTCCTGTGGAACCCCAGAATTTCAAACCTTTGCCCGAAAAAAAATCTGCTTCCAGTAAAAAGAATCTATATATAATTGATGACAATGACGAAATAAGAGAGTTTTTAATAGATATTTTGCAGGATGAGTATAATATAAAAGAATTTTCCAGTGCCTGCGAGGCATTGACATGTATTGAAGACAAAATTCCTGATTTGATAATTAGTGATATCATGATGCCTGATATGGACGGATTGGAGTTTTGTGAAAAAATAAAGACAAACCCAAAAACAAATCATCTTCCGGTGATTCTTTTAACAGCCAGAGCATCAACCCTTAATGAAGAGGAAGGACTTTCCACGGGAGCAGATGCCTATATTTCCAAACCCTTCAGTATAAAGGTCTTAAAATTAAACATCATTAATTTACTTTCTGCAAAAGAAATTATGCAGGAAAAATTTTCTGGAAGATTTGTCCTGGATTCTCATATATCCAAATTAACCACTCCGGAAGAAAAATTTATCAAGATCCTCATGCAGATCATAGAATCTAATATGGAGGATCCTGAATTTGATGTTAATGTGCTGGTAAAGGAGATAGGAATAAGCAGGACAGTACTTTATAAAAAGGTTCAAAGCCTTACAAATCAATCTGTGGCGAATTTAATTAAACAAATCAGATTAAAAAAAGCAGCAGAAATATTCACCAGTACCAGTTTTCCCGTTTCTGATGTTGCTTATATGGTAGGATTTAACAATCGAAAACATTTTAGCAGGGAATTCAGGAGTGCTTACGAAATGTCTCCTTCAGAATATAAAAAGAAATATTCTTCTGTTCAGGAAAAAGATCATTCTTCTCATGAAATTTAATTTCCCTTTATTACAAAATTACTCCCGGACCGGTTACCTGTTAATTAAAGAAACCGATGTAGTAGGTAAAATTCGTTTTCCCATTTATTTATTATCACTTTTTTAAGATCCAGCCAAACTAAGGGGTGAAAAATGGTGTTTTAATCAAAAAAGCACATTCGCACCCCTTTATTAGAATAAATCAACACCCTCCAAACACTTGTAGATATTCATATTTGTAACCAGTAATCATATAAAGATTAGATAATCCTGGTACTAACTAATATAAATTTCAAATGAAAAACAGAAATCAAGGATCCCAATTTTCCCGCGTAGGCTCCTCAAAAAAAACCGTACTATTTTTGATGCTGTGCATTTTCTTTACGAATGTTTATGCTCAGGAAAAATCTGTAACGGGAACGGTAACTGATGAAACCGGGCTGCCCTTGCCAGGTGTTAACGTCCTTATTGAAGGAACCTCGGATGGTACACAAACAGATTTTGACGGGAAATTTTCTATTCAAGCTTCACCTGATCAAACATTGATTTTTTCATTTGTTGGATTGCAAACAGCTTCTGTTCCGGTAGGTAACCAAACAAACATTAATGTAACTCTGCAATCAGATTCCAGTTTGGAGGAGGTTGTGGTAATTGGTTATGGGACCAGGAAAAGGAGTGATCTGATTGCTTCGGTCGCATCTGTAGACCCCGAGGATATGACTAAAGTAGCTACCGCCGATGTGGCTGAAATGCTTAGGGGTAAAGCTGCCGGGGTTAGGGTAACATTGAACGACGGCGGGCCATTAGGAACTTCTACAATTGTTGTGAGAGGTCAAAATGCTTTAAATGGTTCTCAAACTGCAGCCTATATCATCGTAGATGGTGTACCTGCAGGTGCTATTAATGATATTAACCCGAATGATATTGAATCATTGGAGGTTTTAAAAGATGCTGCTGCTTTAGCGATCTACGGTTCCAGAGGTGCTAATGGGGTTGTATTGATTACAACAAAAAGAGGGAAACTAGGTAAAACTTCTATTACTTATAATGGATCAACGGGAATTCAACAATATAACAGGGATTTTGAAATTTACTCGGGTGATGAGTTTGCTCAATTAAAAAGAGAAGCTTTCAGAACATCCAATGGAGGAGTATATCTGCCAGATGAAGAAATTTTTTCTGCTTTAGAATTGGAAAGTGTACAAACCGGGGAATACATAGACTGGGAAGATTTAATACTGCGTACCGGTAATACACAAAATCATCAGGTAAGTGTTTCTTCCGGTACTGAAGATACAAAGGTTTATACCAGTTTCAATTTTTTCCAAAATGAAGGAATTATTCCAAATTCTGCAGGTACAAGAGTTTCAGGAAGAATAAATGTTGATCAAAGAATTAATGACTGGTTAAAAGTAGGGGTTAATACCAGTTTACAATTTTCAAGAGAGGATGGTCCAAACGTAGGCGGTATTTTGCTTACATCCATTACTACATCTCCTTTAGGGCAGGTTTATAACGAGGATGGTTCTTTGCGATATTTACCCGGTGGGTTTGAAGAAAACAAAAATCCGTTAATTGATTTAGAGGAAACTAATACCAGAAATGATAGCAGGAATGATATTGTAAACATTTTTGCTGATATATCACTCTTTAAGGGTTTAAACTATAGGATAAACGCAAGTAGAAGATCCTGGAATAACAAACAAAGAGGTTATAATACAGCAAACTCTATTACAGGGGTTACAAGAGGTAGTGTAGGAAGTGGGTTTATTTTTTTCCAGGATAATGAAGAGTGGCAGGTTGAAAACATTTTAACCTTCGCAACCAAGTTTGGATCAGATAAACACAATTTAGATCTTACAGCTGTACAGGCTGCATCTGAAAGTAAATACACAAACTTTAGAAATAATGTAGATCAGGTGCCAAATGATATTCTTGGAATAAACGGTTTGGAGGCCGCACTAACAAACATACCTACAATTGCTGCATCCAGAACCGGGTTGGTCTCATTTGCAGCCAGGTCTGAATACGGGTATGATTCCAGATACTATTTATCCCTTTCTGCCAGAGCAGATGGATCAACAAAATTTGGAGTAAACAATAAGTGGGGTTATTTTCCTGCGGTAGGTGTAAGCTGGAATGCCCATAACGAAAGTTTCTTAAGAGAGGTAACCGGAATTAATCTACTAAAATTCAGCTCAAGTTACGGTAGTATTGGTAATCAAACTATTGGTGCAGGTGGTACTTTAACTTCAGGAGTTCAAAGAGATTATGTTTTGGGCGGGCAACAGGTTTCTGGACTTATTCCCGGAAATAGATTGGCAAACCCCGATTTAAAATGGGAAACTACTACAACCCTTAATGTTAAAATGGATTTTGGCTTCCTGTCAAACCGAATTAATGGTACAGTAGAATGGTACGATGGAAGAACCAAAGATTTATTACAAAGTGAATCTCTGCCTACCGGTTTAGGCTATTCTAACAGACTTGTTAATAAAGGAGAATTACAAAATACAGGTATTGAGTCCAGTTTAAATTTAGGAATCGTAAGAACGAACGATTTCCAGATGAATTTAGGCTTCATTTTTACGAAAAACACAAATAAATTGCTCAGTCTCGGCGGTGTTGACGGGGATGGTGATGGCAGAGAAGATGATAATCTTGGAAATAGATGGTTTATAGGAAGATCGTTGGGAGGGTATTTTCAAAGAATGGGTGTAGGTATTTTTCAGCAAGGGGAAGATATTGTAAACTCTGCTCAGCCTGATGCTATGCCGGGGGATATCAGACAACTGGATGTAAATGGCGATGGTATTATCAACGATGAATTTGACCGTGTGTTTACTCCCGGTGTTGAAGATTGGTATGGAACGGTAAGTTTAAACATGGAATATAAAGGACTTGATTTTTCAGCTGATGTTAATATCGTTGAAGGGCGAACAAGATTTAATAATTTTCTTTTAGGATATAGTGAAGGTGGATCTTTAAGAGGTATCAAGAATGGTATCAAACAAGATTATTGGACTCCGGAAAACCCGGCAGGGAATTTTCCAAGACCATCAGAGGCAAATGATCCACAAAATCTTTTCACTATAGGTTTACAGGATGCCTCCTATGTGCGTCTGCAAAATGTTACGTTGGGGTATTCTTTGCCCAGACCTACATTAGAGTCAATAGGCTTAAGCAAAATGAGATTTTATTTAACCGGGAGTAATTTATTGACTTTTACAGATTATCAATCCTTTAGCCCGGAAAAAAATCCTAATGAATATCCGGAAGCTGTAACGTTTCTGGCCGGATTACAAATAGGACTCTAAATAATAGTAGTTAATAGTTTAAAATATAAAGTCATGAAAAAAAGTTTATTTAAAATATATGGACTTGCATTTCTTATTTCAATAATGAGTGCATCTTGTGAAGATTTTTTGGAGGATGAAATTTTAGATCAGGTATCTGAAGACTATATTTATTCAACTTTAGATGGTTTAGAAGTAGGCGTGAATGGGCTGTACAATCAATACCGTTCCTACAATGCGCCGTCAGGGGAAGGAAATAAGTTAAGAGCACAAATGTTTTATATGGCAGCAGACGATCTGGGCCAGTTCAGGACATACCAAACACCGTATCAGCCATCAAGCCATAATCCCACAGCTTTTCCAAGTTATAAATGGGTAGAAGGCTATCAATTAATCGACAGGTGTAATGCTATTATTCAAAATGCTGAAACTGTTGAGGTTGATGACTCCGATTTAACTCGATTGAACTTTTTAGTTGCACAGGCAAGGGTTATGCGTGCTGAAATTTATTTAGATCTTATTAGAATGTATGATAACATTCTTCTGGATACTACCGCAACAACTCCCGAAAATGCTGACGAACCTATAGATTATGCTGTGGCCGATCCTGAAGATGTCTTTAATGTTATTGACAGCGATTTAGATTTTGCCATAGAACACCTGGCATACGTTGAGGATTTTGGTAGATATAACAGATCAGTCGCGAGGCATCTTAGAGGCAAAAGTGCCATGTGGCAGGCGGGATACTTAAATGGGGGTGCTGCTAAATATCAGGAAGCTGCAGATCAATTTGATAAATTAATTACAGAAAGTGGTAGGAACTTAGTGTCAATATCCCAGGTTTTTGGGCAGGATCTTAATCACAGTGAAATGCTATTTGCAATAACCAGAGACCAGGATTTGGGATCTACAGGTGCAGGTGATAATTTGGCTGGTGGCGCCGGCACCTGGATTGGCAGCGTATTTACTCAAAGACTTTACGAGGATAGTCATGGGTACTTTATTTCAGAAGTTGAAAATGGCGGCCAGGCCTTAGGATGGGCACATCCAAATGATTATTTACAGGAATTATATGGAACTCTTGTGATTCCAGACCCAACCAAACCATGGGGAAGGCAAATAATTACTGATGATTTAAGGTACACGAACTATTTCTTTCCCGAAACTTATATAGCTAATAACCCGGACTCGCCAAGGTTTGGAGAAGAAATACCTGTAACTGATTACGATAATAACATAAGGAGATATCATTTTAGTTCAAAGAAATTTTATGACGCCGAAAAGGGTGCCTTAACCAATGATAGCTGGAAAGACTACCCTATGTATAGACTTGCAGAATCTTATTTGCTTGGATCTGAAGCTCATTGGAGATTAGGTAATGACGGAAAAGCCCTGGAGTACATAAATACCGTGAGACGCAGAGCGTTTGGTGGGGATATAAGCTATGATTTTACATCTTATGATCAGGAAACATATTTAGAAGAATCTGCACGTGAACTTAATTTGGAAAGAAATAGATGGTTTTTATTGAAAAGATTGGGAATATTGGTTGAAAGACAACGCATGCATTACAGGTTTGGTGGTAACGCATCTCAGGTTACTACAAATCAATTTCCAATGGAAGAGCATATGGTAAGAGCCCCTATACCACAAAATCAAATTGATTTGATGGGAACTTTTCCGCAGAATCCCGGATATTAAACACAAAGAAGGGTAAATATAAGCAACTAACGTGAACCCCTTAGTTTTAGTTGCTTTTACCTTCTATTAATCATTTTAATCATTATCACCCTATGTTTAAATCACTCTCTATAAATGTTCTTTTGGTTTTATCTGTCTTTTTTGCAGGATTAATTCCGGGGGAAGCCCAAACCTTACTGCAAAATGTTGAAGGAAGGGAAATAACCAGCCTTAATGGCCGCTGGAATTTCATTATTGACCCCTATCAAATGGGATACCTGGATTACCGGCTAAAACCATTTGATGAGAGTGAATCAGGAAAAGGTGGTTTTTATGACAACCGCACAGATCCCATTACCGATAAGCTGGTTGAGTATAATTTTGATATGGACCAGACTATGGCCGTGCCGGGAGACTGGAATTCCCAGGATGAAAGGTTGCAGTTTTATGAAGGAACGGTTTGGTATAAGAAAGATTTTGATCTTCAGGTAAAA
>JAGXIL010000003.1 GCA_024635655.1 Gillisia sp.
AATAGAAATAGACTTTTTCCATTGAGTGATTCATTTTCAACTAATTTACGTATTAAATTTAGGATCAAAAATAAATTAACACAATTTGAACGAAATTTCTGGCTTTGCGAGGCAGGATCTCGTGCTGGCAAATAGGTACACCCTAAAATTAGAACAGATTAATTGAAAGGATGATTTAAGGCAGTTCACTCAAACTGGTTGCCATTAATATATTGCGGTACACAAAAGTGGATTTTTACCCCCTGCCCCCCTCCCTGGCGGTAACCCCTCTCTTTGGCCCTCCCTGGTATCTGGCCTGTTTTTCAAGTGCAGGGTCCCTTGAAAAATTTTTTTTGAAAAATTTTGTAATGATTCTTCTTCTACAGGAGGTTTCCACTATAAGAATTTTCGTTGTGACTAGTCCCAAGGCAACAAATTTTCCACTTCAATAGGATATTCAAAACCGTAATAGTTGTAGTATCTCCTCTCCCTTTTTCTATTTTCAAGTAGTTCATTCCGGTCTTTACTCTTGGTAGAATAAATTTCATACTGCGATCCATCAATTAAATCACACATGAAAAGTTGTAGAACATATCCTGTGCCCGTCACTGGATTGAAATTTGTAATACCCATTTCGGAATAGGTGATTGATGGATCTTGAACCAAAATTTTAAATTGGTTTACAGCTTCTTTTCTGCTCACAAGCCAATCGTGATGCTTCACAACAACAATTGATTCTGATTGAAATTCTTCATCCGCATGAAGAGTTCTCTCAACTTTCACTATGTGATAAACCAGCCGTACTTTTCGGACTTCTGGATCTAATTCACTCAGATTCCTATAATCTTGCAATGTATAGGGAATTTGATCGTTTATTTCTAGCCTTTGTAGGCGGGAAATTTTTCTTTCGTATTCCACAATTTCCTAATCCTTCTCTAATTCTGAATTACCGACAAAAGGATGTTCAACTTCTTGACCCTTAGATGAAATTTCTACGAGAAGAATCACCAGATCTACTCGTTCCATATCTTCTGTTAACTCCAAGTGTTCAGATTCGAACATAAATTCTGCAATTCCCACTTTCCGAAATTTTCGGTAGTAGGACATTGCGGCATCTTTGGCGGCAAAAAAGTCTCTTTCTTGACTTTCTTTAAAGTCTTTATTGATAGCATGTACAGTCTCGTTTAAGCTGTTAATTCCAATGGCTCTCACCCTAAAAAAATGTTCCTTTTTCATAATAATATTTTTTTTAATGATTATGAATCATTAATAATTCGATATGCATAATTAAGTTTTGTCAGTCTTCCTGGCTGTCCAGTGTTCAATTGAGAGCCTAGGGCTAATCCCGAAGAACTCCTGGAGTTCATCTTTGATAAACTGTTCTACAATGGGAACATAATGCTTGGTTGTTGCTATTGAGTCGTGGATGGTAAAGAGGGGCATGTCTGGATGTTGTTCGGTCAACTTCCTCGTGATCCTGTCCACGATTAATGATGCCTCAAGGTTCTGCATGAAAATCGGAAACTGATTTTTGTTTTCTTTCTTCATCCGATCTATGACTTCTGAAACTACTGGTGGAAGGATTCGTCTGATCTCCCGGCACCGTCTTTCCTTGTTTAAAGGAGAACTGTAGAGAAATTCCATGACTGCTATCTTGACATAATCTCTTAAACTTGAGAAATGAATCCATTCCTTGTACTCTTTATTTTGGTTATAAAATTGGTCGCTCACACCTATTGATGTTTGGACCCTATACAGGAAATCCTTAGAGAAGCGTCTTCCGATATACTCATACAAATCGCTTCTCACCACAAGATCAATAAAGGTGGTAACACCAGTGATATCAAGAGGTTTCTCATTTTCCCAGATCATAGTAGACAGACTCGAGCAAATCCTCTTCCTAATCTCTCTATCTTTTATACTGTTCAAACATTGAAGTATCCTGTCAGAGAGATAATTATTAGCTAATGAGGATTCTTTACAAGAGGAAGGAAATGATTTCAAATCCCTTTCTGTACTTTGACATGAGAGAAGATGGAGGAGACCTGCAAGAAAGAAAGGTTGACTACTTTTGAGATCTAAGGAGAAGAGTTTCTCCTTACCTTTGAAAGAAATGAAATGTCTCAAGTCTTTGGGTAAATTGGTAATGGTTGAATGAAGTCTATTGTCTTTCCCCTCTCTCTGAAAATAAATTCTTTCATGCTTGATCATCTCTATTAAATATCTTCTACTGTATTTCTGGGTATTTGAAAGTTTGGCATTCTTTAAGTATTCAATGCTTTCCTCATAATCTATTTTTAAATATTCCGGCTGTAACCATTTTGTGAGATGACCTGTGGTTTTACTTGCCTCTTCTTTCTTGGAATGAAAATCCTTAGAGAGCTTCTTGCGCAGGGTAAAATCGCGTGGAATATATTTGATGATATCCATTGCTTCCTGATGCCTTACCAGCTTATAACTCTTCGATTTGTTCCTTATAATACTATAGGTTCTCACCTTTATGAATTTATGCTCTTCCATGAAATCCATGTACTTTTTGTATGCGTGATGATATTTTTCCAAAATTTCAGCTTTCAGATAAACATATCCGTCGGTAGAAATATTTTTACTGATGGCAGCTCTGTATGAAATTAGATTGATGTAGAAACAAACCATGTCAAATTTCAAAGTTTGTCCTCTATACCTCAGTTTCCCGTTTTTCCAGTCATTCGATTTCAACCTCTGGAATATTTCTCGATCAATGAGGAAAAAGTATACCTGTTCCCGGTTGTTAAATTTCATTTTTTAAAATTTTTTTTTACTCTTGCCAACACTCTCCGTGAAGACGCTCAAATGACTATGATGTTCAGTTAAAAAGAGTGTTGATTTACCTTTCATCTTTTTTTTGAAATAGAAAGCCATTTCAATTCCGTTTAGAGAACTCCTCGTAGAAAAGTTTTGCTTTGTGCCAGGCGGCATCATAAAATAGTGGCATCCTTGTGAAGCAATCTTCAATTACAGGGGAATTAGGATCAACCAAATAATTATCTAGAACGGAATGCACTTTCTCTTGGTCCTGATCTCCAAACCGATGTTCAATAAGTTGAAGCTGAAAAATTTTTGTAGTCAGACCATTGTGATTTCGGAGTGGGTCAGTTTCCATATAAGGTTCTACTTTTCCAAAATGATAATTTCTTGCAGCTTCCATCATGGATTTTACGTCTTGGTAATCCGCTAAATAGAAATTCTCAACATGGATTTCGGTTTCAACGCCCCAGATGCTTCGAACAATTTCTCGGGAACGGTAATGGAAGTTCACCGGATAAAGTTCTTTTTCTTTGTCAACGAAAGGAATTGTCTTTTCCGCCTCCTCTTGATAAAATTTAATTTTCAAGTCTTTTTCCAAATGTTTAGCCTGCGCCAGATGGATTTTCTTCATTAGTTGCCAGTTCTTCTGGTTTATTTTGAGCTCTGATTTTATGAAATGCTCGATTTCCTTGTCATCATTCTGCTCTACTACGTAATACTCTAAATCAATAATTGTCTTCTCCCCAATGTGGGATTCTTTCAAGCCAAAATCTCGCAGGTAACCGCTTCTATCATCGCGCAGTTTCAACGCTCGTTCGAAGATGAACATTCGCATCATGCCGTAGGAGGCATAGCAGGGACCTTCATAATCGTGAGTTTTTTCTATGTCAGAAACGTCTTTTAAATTCCGGATGGTTTCTTTGAACCTGTTGGTGTATGCGTTATAATTCTTAAGATTTTTAATTGTCTCTTTAGTTCTCATATTCTAATTCTTTATATTAATTACGTTTTCAGATTGTGCTTTATGGAGTAGCACCATATAAATTGCTCTGGAATTTCCTCCGACCAATGTTCCAGTGGATGTTATTACTCTTGTTTATTGTGGATGTAAATCACTTCTTCTTCGCTGTCCCCGAAATAAGCAATGATATCAGAGGCATTTACGTTGAGAGTCATTACAGTCATTCTATCGGGGGGAAATGGCGCTCTGTGATATTCAAACGCAAAAAATTCCGCATGTTGGCGAGATAGGGTCCAGCTGACTCCGATATCTCCGCTCTCCTTCTCCAACTTTGACATTCCACGGTAAATTGCCTCTATAGGATCGAGGGAGGTAAGAAATTCCAGTTCCTCAGGCTCCATTAGAAACTCCTTCTCTGGCTCATTTTTTTGAAGAAGTTCTTTTATCTTCTGCCGATAAATAAATAAACCATCAGAGTTTTCATAGGCTTGCCTAAACAGATACCAAAATTGCCAACCCTTTAATAGATGCTGAACTTCTAAAAAGTGGCGAAAACGGTTATAGGTGTCTTTGCCTGGGCCGAAAATAAAATGGAGCAATTGTTCCTTGTTTATTTCTCTGCCTTTGTTTTTAAGCATTTGTAGTGCTATTGATTCTTTATTTTTCATTTCGGATAATTAATAAAGTTCCCTGTCCCCGGTTTTGTAGGGATAGAATTGATTAAAAAAAGTTGTAAAATGTTTGGGTCTGAGCGGTTTTCTATGTTACGGCTCAATACCTTCAGTCGGAAAACCTTGGCTAGCCAGATATTCTTTTTCCATCTTTCGATGGACTTCGAGGTATTCCTCCCTTGACGGATCGGTGGTCATTAAATAGTGAGGATTTTCTATCTGCAATCGTGAATATAAGACAAGATGGGTGTGCTCCAGAGGATGGGAATCTTCTACTGCCTTCTCATAAAAGTCAAAGGCGAGCCGGCGTGCCACAAGGAGATCATGATGGATAAAAGTTTTTTTCTGCATGGGCTGAGTATAAAGCTTCCCCTTGTAAACTTCGTAAACATATTCTATCAGAAGATTTTCAACGGATAGATCAACAAGAGTGGCATAATCATCAATTCCAAAAGAAAACTGAGCGTTAAACAACTGCCTGGCTCGTTGAAATACCTTTTTCTCAAATTTCCAGTTTTCTGGATGCTCCAGAGAATTCGTCTTCAAAGATTTGTATGCTCCTTCCCCAACTGAGAAGGATAGCTCCACCTTTTCAATCGTTTCTCCCATGGGTTTAGATTTTTTCTTTTTCTTGAATAGAAGCATTTTATAAGTATACAGACAGTCTGACCTTTCTTTGAATAGATACTTCCCATTTTCTGATTTGAAATTTATAATCTTAGGTTCGTCATTTTCTACGAAGTCTATTCTAATTCTATAGGAAATGATTGGTATATTTGGGTAGAGGAATTTCCTATCCCATTTAAAATTTTCTTTTATCATAATCAATTTTTATTATCGTTATAGTCTGTGAAAGGATGTCCTGTCCCTGCTTTTGAGGGATTAGAAATTATTTCCAATGAGGGGTGGTTTCGTTTCTTAGGCTATCGAGGGAAATCCGGAGTTACTGAGAATCTAGTTCATCAGTCCTGGGGGTAAATTGAGAATAACCAGGATCCGGATGTTCGTAGCCGAGGGACTTAAGAATTTCATGTTCACCGATACGTCCCTCCTGTATTTCTCTGCTCCATCCTGTAATAGTACTGCCTAGATCTAAAGCTGAGAAGGGGCCACTTATTTTGGTGAGGGATAACCAGCATTCGTGACCGCTAGAAATCTTCCCCTTGAAAAAGTTTATGGCTCGACTCCGGCTATGCAAAAGATCATGATGAATAAAAGACTGTGTAAATCGTCGCTCTTCACCTACTGGGCGCCATTGAACCATATACATGTATTCTACAAAATTCAGAACCTCCACCATTTGGTCAGCCTTGTCGTAATCCTCATCACTAAAGACAATTTTTTGATTGATTAATTTTCTTGAATTTTGAAGTAGGGTTAATTCAGTTTTGGAGCCTTCATCTTCCTCGGAAAGATCACTGCCTAATATTTGATGCCGGTTGTAACCATCAGGACCATCCTCCACGA
Organism: Gillisia sp.; assembly: GCA_024635655.1. Classification (GTDB taxonomy): domain Bacteria; phylum Bacteroidota; class Bacteroidia; order Flavobacteriales; family Flavobacteriaceae; genus Gillisia. Next base: position 5,866 of record JAGXIL010000003.1, read on the forward strand.
GGAACAATCTGGTCCAAACAGTGGGATTCTTTCCTACGCGCATAAAACTAAATAGCTTATAGTACTCCGTGTCAGGGAGCAGGAGTTGCTTCTTGTAATCTTCACGCACATCTTCCCTTACTACAAACAGTTCTTCAGGAGAATGAACAGGATACTCCTGAACAATTTTGAAATCTGCGCTCCTATGGTTGGTAAATGCCTTTTCGATTTCATACCATACCTTTTTTTCTTCCTTTTTTCGATCTTCCATTGCGGTATTTAAAAATTTATTTCGGGAGTCATCAAGGCTCCCGCAGTTATTAATTTGACTTTATTAAACTTTAAATCTTCTTCTTTGTGCACTTGTTCTTCTTGATCAAATCCAAGACTTCCGTCTCTTCAAAATATACCCGACGAGCACCTAAAGTGATAGGTGAAAGAAGCCCATTGCGACACCAGTTGTTGATGGTTCTGACTGATACACAGAAATACTCTGCCGTCTCCGAAAGGCTCATTAGCCGAGAACGGCTACTCGCAGGAGGGGGATGTTCTTTTCGCAAGATATCTGTCACGATTTCCCTTAGCTTCCTGTATAACTCTTCGGCATCAATGTCTTGAATGATGACTGTTCTTGTTGTTCCTTTTTTCATACTCAGTGATTTATGGAAACAAATGTAGAAGCAAATTGGAACTATAGCAATACCTTATTATATCGATTAGTTTAATAAAAATAACTTATAACGAATCAAAATGTGTAACTGCATATATCCATTCAAAAACTAATTTTGAACTACTATAAAAAATGGGATCTCCTTTAGGGACTTAATGAGGATTAGTGAACCAATCGCGATATTCATCTGGCAAAGAATTAAAACTTTAACACGTTTTTAACTATATTTGTAGTTATAAACCTACAGTTTTGAATGAAATGATTTATTATTTAATCACACAATTTGTGTGGAATTCTTCTAGATCACCCCTCAGAAGAAAATTTACGATGTCCTTAAGAAATAATTAAATTGGATCCTTTGAAGGACGTTATTGTCAGAAGAGATTTAAGAAGAGGGTCAATAGAAGTGGCTTCATTTCGGTTACTCCTGTGTTGAGACACAGGAAATCCACCTTAAACTTACTTCATTGGTGTCTAGGTTAAGGTGATAGAGAGAATCAGTTTCTGTTATTCAATTTTCCATTCAAAATTTTAGCGGGCAAGCTTTCATCCATCATGAACGAAAAACATCAAATATCTCGGCCGCATCAACTTCTAAAGGATTAATTCCTTTGAATTCCCATGCTATTTAAAATTTCTTAACCGGATCTCCTTGAGAAGTTCTAATATTGGTAGTGTTTTTACGGTACAAACTACGGGGAAAAGTAGGGAGTATGGATATTTAAAATATTATTAAGGGTCTGCCAGTTCCTTTTTTTCTTGTTGCCAATTGAACAACTTCGGATAGGATTAGACGGCCGCTTCAGCCCTTTATTTCGATTTATATTCAGGACAGGCATCAGATGTCCAATAGATCTCATTGAAAACTTCACAAAACCTGATGGTATTTTTCCATTCTTCAGTTTTGAATTTGAATTCATCCTGCCAGTGTGGAATTAAAGGATTCACAATATCTTCCTCTTCAAGCCAATCGATCCAAAACAATAAGTAATCTTCTGTTCCCAGTTTTTCATTCTTTTTAAGCCATTGCATGAGTGCAGGAGGATCATCGCGCACATTCTCCAGAACGCCAAGCTCTTCCCAAAAATATTTCTCGTGCTTATAAAGATCCACTACCTCTTCCAGGCTTGAATAGAGGCTGCTGAATTTACTTTCCGGATTTTTGTCTGTGCAGCAGCAACTCATTCCATCAAAACACGAATTGACGTGCCGGTGGTTGTAACTATAGTCGTAAAGATTTTCATATTTTAAGATCCACCATGTGATCTTTGGGACATTATAAAAGCCGTCTTTATTTAGACCATCCAAAACCTCAATAGCTTCTTCTATTTCTCTCAGGTAGAGATCGCGGTTTGGGTGTAGAAATGAGGTGCTCATTTTCAGTTATTACAGATGACATCTAATTAGGAGGTACTAAATTTATAAAAAATTAGGAAAGGCGATAGACTTGTCGAATATTATTGTTGGCATCATGAATACTCATTTTAAAATAGTTCAAGAATTGACAGGTCTTTGGTAGAGGCACTGAATTTTATTTAACTATTAATCTTCAAACTTAGAAAGGAAAATATTTCCTGGTTTAAATAAAAATTTTAAATTTACTGACACAGGCCATCTTCCCTACAGAAGGTCTTTAGATTTACCCATTTTATAACCCACCGCTTATTAACTCATAATTAATTACAAAATATGAATACGGGAATTTGCCTCGAAGATATTGATCTTAGCGCAGAAATGCCATCACATACATTCTTAGCTATTCAAAATGAATTGCATAACAACAAAGTAGTGATTTTAAAAAAACAGAGTATTTCTGATGAACAATACTTGAACTTCGCTCTTAAATTCGGTGCTATTTTTCAGTCTGGTAACAATCCGGTTTTAGGTAAAGATGGTAATGATAATGATATTGTTGTGGTTGGCAATCAGGCAAAAGAGTACAAGAACTCCTATTTAGGGCATCAAGAGGTTTTGCCTCATTCAGATCACCAATGGATTCAAAATCCCTCATCTTTATCAATGCTTTACGCTATAGATGTGGACAAAAATGCTGCTCCAACAACCTGGACTAATATGGCTTTAGCTTATTCCACTTTGGATGACAGTTTAAAAGACCAGATCAAGAATGTGAAAACTATAACTTATAATCCTTTCTTTAGACCGTTTGGATCTGTGAGCGCGAAATATGTTAACAGAAACATAGATACTCCGCCAGGTGAGATTTTTGAACATCCTTTGGTAAGAACCCACCCTATAACGCAAGAAAAAATATTGTATATGCACCGGGCATATGAAATGGAATTCAGGGGAATGAATTATGATGAGGGATTTGCTCTTTGGTGTAAGCTAAACGGCCATATAGATAGTTTGGAATGTAAATATTCTCACGAATGGGAGGCTGGTGATCTGGTCATATGGGACAACCGAGCTACGATCCATTATCGTCCTTCTTTTGCCCCAGATGTGCGCAGAGTATTAAAACGAATTTCAATTAGTGGGGAGAGACCATTTTAAAACTATTAAAAATTTACAAGAATTGTAGAATGGCAGAATCCACTAATGTTAGAATAATTTTAATTGGCTGCGGACCACATGCTAAGAGAATATATTTGCCTGCTTTGCAACGTTTGGCAAACGTTGAGCTTTCGCTTATAATTGAGTTAAAGGAAAAAGAACAGGATCTTTTAGAACATGGAGAGCAGTTGAAAAATACGGATTTCTGGTTCATTGATGCCTTTGAAAATACTCTACCGGAGCATTTATTTCGGAGGCTTTCTGAATATGTTCACAAGAACAGAATTGACGGAGTGATCATTGCTACAGAACCAATGGTTCACGTGGCATATTCACTGTGGGCACTTGAAAACAAATTAAATATCTTACTTGATAAACCAATTTCTACCTACAGAAATGTTACGACAAGTCCTGAAAGTGCCAACAATATCTTAATGGATTATCTGGATCTCATGGAAAAATATGTCGAGGTTCAGAAGAACAAGGAAACTGTGTTTATCATTAATTCTCAAAGACGTTTTCACGATGGATTTGAGTTTGTAAAGAGTCAACTCAATGAGGTTGCAAAAAAGACAGGATGTCCTGCGACTTTTATTCAGGCATATCACTGTGATGGTCAATGGCGGCTTCCTTCAGAAATAGTGACGCAGGAGTATCATCCGTATTGTTATGGATATGGAAAGGGGTCTCATAGCGGGTACCACATCTTTGATACCGTATACCAGTTGTACAAGTCTTCTATAATTGGAGACAAGATGGCCGATGAGATGGAAATTATCAGCTCATTTGTTCAACCCAATGGATTTTTTAAACAGCTAAACGCAAATGACTACAAAAAAATTTTTGGGGAGGCTTACTCTGAGGTTGCGAAATGGTCGGATGAAGAGTTAAACGTTCTGTGTAAAGACTTTGGAGAAATCGATCTTTCCTCAATAATTAACTTGATAAAAGATGATCAAACAGTCGCGAATCTGAGCATAAATCTACTGCATAACGGGTTTGCTGGAAGAACCTGGATGCATCCCGGCACGGATCTCTATAAAGGAAATGGCAGAATCAAACACGAGAGCTATCAAATTCAACAAGGCCCTTTTCAGAATATTCAAATCCATGCCTATCAAGGCACAGACAAACATGATATAAATAATGGAGTTGAAGATCATTTGGGTGGTAAGAATCATTTCGATGTCTTTGTTTTTCGAAACCCAATCGTCTCCAACGGCGGTCATTCTCCAGAAAAATATCAATTTTCTGATTTAGCAGGTCAATTTTCGAACGACTCCATGATCAAAATGGAGTCCGTTAAATTTAAAGTAGTTGAAGATTTTATCGATTTTTTGAGCGGTAAAAAAACAAAAGAGCAGCTTAGGTCGAGAATAGATGACCATCTTATTCCGGTGAAAATAATGAGCGGTATATACAGATCTCATATTCATCGAAAAGCCAAGGAAGATTGTGTTGTGAAATATAATTTTGATTCTAAAATAGCAGAATTGGTATGAAAATAATTTTCATTGACAGCTCTGTTAAAGAACCGGAGGTATATAAAAAAATATTTGGCAATGAAGGAGAAAAATACCTGGTAACGACCAATTTTGATAAATATTCCCTTGAAGAAATTGACATAGCTATAATTTGGCTTCAGGTACCGCCCATAATTAGTTCTTTTTCAAATTTAGAGCTGATTCTTGTTTGCGGGAGCGGAATTGATCACATATTAGATAACAACAGGTTACCAGAAGATGTACCTATAATAAGATTGGTTGATCATGATCTAAGAAAAAGAGTGGCAAATTATGTATTGGATCATATTTTAGAATATCAAAAAAAGTTGGTTACTGCGGATGATAAACTTCTGGCAGGGGGTGAACGGTTAAAAGAAGAAAGTGCCAATCAATCTAATTTAAAGGTGGGTATAATGGGCTTAGGATTGATTGGAAGCACCGTCGCCCAAACTTTAGAATCACTGGGAATAGAAGTGTATGGCTGGGCCAGGACCAATAAAAAAAGAGTGATTAAGAGTGTTTTTATTGGTCGATCATCCTTAAGCATCTTTGCCAGACAATGTGATGTAATAGTCTGTCAACTTCCTTTAACTCCGGCAACCACAGGTATCCTAAATAAAGAATTGTTTAACTCAATGCCTAAAGGGGGATATATTATAAATGTAGGGAGGGGAGCACACTTAGATGATGATGACCTAATAGACGCCATAGAGACGGGTCAGCTGTTAGGAGCCTCACTGGACGTTTTCACCATAGAACCCTTACCCGAAAACCATCCTTTTCATGAAATTCCTGAGATCAGGATAACTCCACATATCGCGGGTATTATTGATCCTGAAAAACAGGCAAGTTATGCCTATAATGTAATTCAGAAATTTTATAGGAGAAAAAGGGTGGAAGGAATTGTAATACATAAGGACAGATATTGATCAATAAATGGAAGTAAGCACACCTAAATCTAATCTCTTTCTGTATTGCAATTATGTATATGGTATAGGACACCTTATCAGGTCTTTAGAGTTATCTAAAGGCTTGACGAACGACTTCAATGTTTATCTTTTATCCGGGGGTGAGCCCTTGCCAAACCTGGACATTTGTGACACCATCAATTTCATACAATTACCGGGGCTGTTTAAAAAGGAACAAGAGAAAGAATTAACCCCGGTTGACCAGAATATGTCATTATCTGAATGTTTTGTAAAAAGACAGGTGCTCATCGACCAATGGGTAAAGGAAATAAAGCCTGATGTGATTATAATGGAGCACTTTCCCTTCGGTCTTTTATTCGAAGAGGAATCATTACATCTCATAGATTATGCTAAAGAATACAATCAGAACTTAAAGCTTGTATGTAGTGTGAGAGAGGTCATTGAGTCACCTCTTGGAGGACCAAATGATGGAAAAGTATGCCATATTCTCAATAAATATTTCGATTTGGTACTTGTTCATGGTGATGAACGAGTCATACCTATTTCAAGAAGTTTTCCAAGAGTAAACAGCATACAAATACCTCTAATACATACCGGGTATGTAGTTGCCAAGAGATTTGTAGAACCTCTTCAAAACACCCAAATGCCAATTCTGCTAGCTTCTGTGGCAGGCGGCAGGTTGGGAACTGAATTACTTGAGGCAGTAATAGAAAGCCACAAAGAATTAGTACCTCAGATCCCCCATCAATTAATAATTTTTACCGGGGCATTCCAAGGTCAGACCTTGAAGAGATTTATTACAAAATCGACAGAAGAAAATAATGGAATAAAGATTTTAAAATTTGATCGATATCAATATCTCCACTATTTATCCTCTGCAGAAGTAGTAGTAAGCTTGGGTGGTTACAATTCCACGTTGGAGTCAATTTCATTAAAAAAGAAAGTTTTGATCTATGATAGGGATTTTGCAGGTAATAATAGAGAGCAAAACCTAAGAATTCGATCTTTAGAAGAGAAGGGTTGTTTAAAAACATTTACAGGGGAAGATCTATCCCATGGAAGGCTATCAGAATTAATCCTTAGAGCTTTCAATTCGCAAAATGATCTTGTTTATGAAATAGATTTTAATGGTGTTGAAAGGTCCCGAGAGCAGATAATCAACCTGCAAACAGAAATTCAATGGTCGACCCCGTGAAACTCAAGAAAGAACAAAGTTCATATAGAACGACGATTCTCTTATATCATCAAATTGGAGAGACCTTACATAATAATGTGAACCCGGATTGCTTTTGTAGTAGGCAAAAGTTCTTGGAGCAGATGGAGTTCCTGAAATCTTCTTCTATTGAGGTTATCAGTTTAGACCGTGCTTTGATTACTCTATTTTCTGAAGGTCAACCTCAAAAAGATCAAGTGGTTTTAACGTTCGATGACGGTTGTGAATCTTTTTATGATGTGGCTCACCCGATATTGGAAAAATATGGTTTTCCTGCTACTATATACCCGGTTGTTGGTTCATTAGGGAAGGTTGCCAATTGGAATGGCATAATTTATCCTCAACTGAAAATACTGGATCAACAGAAATTGATCACGCTTAGTAAAAATGGAGTGGAGATAGGGGGACACACAATGAATCATGTAAAACTGGATCAGGTTCAAAAAAAAGATGCATTTCAGGAAATAAAGAACTGTAAAACTGAATTAGAACAGATTCTTAATAAAGAGATAAGGACCTTTGCGTATCCACATGGAAGACATAACTCAACCGTTATGGAAATTGTACAATGTGTTGGTTTTAAAAATGCCCTCACCTGTGAATCAAATTATGCTAACAACGCTCCTTCAATTTTTGAAATACCGAGAAAATATATAACCTATTACGATGATCTAAGGTCATTTAAAAATAAGCTTCTAATACATGAAACCATATCCTCTATTTGAAAAGATATCAATTGAATGTAATTCATTTTGCAATAGGTCCTGTTCATTTTGCACCAGGTCCATAGATAACAGAGAAAAAGTAAGAATGCCGACGGAGCTGGTTCATAAAGTTTTATATGAACTGGCTGAAGTTAATTATAAAGGTCTTATATCTTTTCATTTCTACAATGAGATCTTCACCGATAAAAGAATATTTTCTTTCTATGAAAAATGCAAGGAGCTCAATTTGTACAATTACCTGTTTACAAATGGTGATTTTTTGACTCCAGAGATCGTAAATAGGCTTAGTTCCTATAATATTAAAGACTTCACCCTTTCCATTTATGATTGGGAATCAGATGATGACTTTGAAAGGAAGAAGGATAATTTTGATAGAGAACTGAAACTCTCTAATCGAGATTGGAACTACAATGTTGTGAAAGGTGGGGAAAACTTCGGCAATCGAGCCGGGTATGTGAATCATAAAATTGAAGAATACGAATTACCCTTAAAAGCTGCCTGTTCAAAAATAGAAAACAAGCTTGAGATTAGATATGATGGAATAGCTGTAATGTGTTGCCTGGATTATTACGGGATACATAAGATAGGGGATGTTAAAGAGGAAAATATTATCGACATATGGTACAGTGAGGAAAAGCAAAAGCAGGTCGCAGACCTCAGAAAGGGCTTAAGAAATAAGTATAAGTTGTGTTCTAAGTGCTCAGATTATGTAATCCCTTTAAAAAGTTGATCCTTTTATGAGCAATATCTTAAAAAAGATTAGAAGGTTACTAGAGTTACCTAACCAGCTTCTTGTTGTTATAGACAGATTAAATGCATTAGAAGCTAAATTAGACAGAATTAAACAAGAGGTAACCTATTCGGTCCAAGATCAATCATATAAAATGAATTCAGTTACAGAAAAAATGATTGACAATCATTTTTTCCAGTTGGAATCACTCATATACATATTGAGAACCCTTCCCAATATCAAAGAATTGCCTCCCACCAGAGGCTGGGCTGGATCTCCAGATTTTTTAGCTCAATTAATAAAGATTATCATCGATTCAAAACCAGATCAGGTTTTGGAGCTTGGTAGTGGCACTTCAACTGTTGTTATTGGTTCAGCTTTAATCAAGAACGATCATGGAAAGGTTATATCCCTCGATCACGAAATAAAATACGCCAATCTTACCCGGGAGAATCTAAAATTCAATGGTATAGATTCTTTATCATCCGTTTTTCACTGTCCCTTGCGGGAATACCAAATTAATGGTGAAAAATGGTTGTGGTATGATATTTCCCAAATTAGATTGAATCATAAGATCAACCTGCTCATAATCGATGGTCCACCGGGTTCTCTTCAGAAGATGTCCAGGTATCCTGCAATACCATTACTCTTTGAACACTTCGCAGTAAGGACAACTGTCGTTCTAGATGATTCCAAAAGAGAAGACGAAACTTTAGTAGTCAAGAAATGGCTGGTTTTTTTAGAGCAGAAAGGTTGTAAGGTGTTAGTGGAAGAATTTGGTCATTTTGAGAAAGGAATGACAGTTCTTAAAATTGACAGCTCATATTCATCCATAGATAGTCAACAGGAATTTGATAAGCATTTAAAGTGAAATGAAAGACATAATTAACTTCCTAATCAGCATCCATAATTTTGAAGAAAAACTTTTGAAATTTATTCTACCAACTCAACTTTTTTAAGGATCATTGCGTGCAAACAGGTCTCATAAAAAATTATAGCCAGAAATTGCATAAAATCTCCCGTAGTGCCTTTATTTATTATTTCATCAATATCTATATTATACTTCTTATTAAGAATTTGAACAATTGTATTGAATAATTGCTGTCTGTCCAAAGTTTGGTCTTTTAGCGAAGGAGCATAGTACCCCTCGAAGTTTAAGAAGTCTTGCCTGAAATCAACTGCTCCTCTAAATGTTCTGAAGCCTGCTGAGTTGTGTAATACCTGAGAGATCAATAGGCCCCTTTCCTCATTTTTAAAGTCCCAAACGGTCCGAAGCCTGGAAGATTTTTCATCATAAAATAAGACCTGGTGAAATTTGTGAATGTGAATTACAATCTTTGGATCGCCCCCTTTATACAGCATCTGAAAGATGCTGGTGAAAATGTGGTTTGCTTCGAATTCTTTGGGGTAGAAAAGGTGAATAATTGGATACTGCATTAAAGCATCAAAAAGAGGGGAGAGAAATTGATGCGTATTCGCAATTAAAAATCCAGTGCCGTTCATATCCATTGAAGACATCATGCAAAAATATGCGTAGCCTGCCTCGTAGGATTTTGTATTACTAAAATTAACCTGACTTAATTGTTTTCCAAGTTTCCTGAATAATGTTTTATTCAGTTTATGAACTGTGTCAACGTTAAACTTTTTCCCTTGGAACTCTTGAACCAAATCCTCATCCAGGCTGGTCTTTCCTATAGTATCCTTGCCGCTGGGGGTTGTTCGTAAGAAAGTATCCACCGGCTGGGATGATCCCAGAACATCATATAACACAACATTATATGAATAGATCGTTTTCATTAGGGAGTAATCGTTGAGTTCCCCGTAGTTACTAAAATCTCCCTTAGGATCGGAATACAAATTTATTAATTTGGTAAAATTGGTTTTCAGGTCTTTGTCGGTTCTGAAGTATTTGTCAATGCCCAGCGGAGTATTGTTAATACTGTAGTTTAAACTGGCTCCCATTATAAATAAAAGACCTTTCTGTTCATCTTGGTCCAGTCCGCAGTAATTAAGATCTTTATTCAGGCGTTCTCTAAAATTGTGATCGACCAGGTTTTTATTTCCAATGGTACTGTCTATTATTACTTTGTGCATAATTACGGGGGGTAATTAATTAGATTTTAAAATATATAATCTTAGGAAATAAAACACTTGATTTTATTAACCATACCCAAAATATAGGGTTTTATATAATAACTTAAAAATCAGTTTTTGTTAAGGTGCAAAAACTCCACAGCTAATTGTTCCCATTTTAAAAGCAATTTTATTTGGAAAAACCCTGTAGTCATCGTAATATAGTGAAATGTTAAGAATTTTAACTAATTACTCCAAGTGGTTGATTGTCAGCTTAAAATTAAATAACAGGTTTTAAGTTCCAGATTTAGATATTATGCATCATGAAAAATACGACTTCGCTTTTACCTCTTCTTCCCTACGCTTAAACGAAATGGTACTGGTAGCAGGTCATATTTTAAATGATTCCGAAATTGATTTTGTAAATGATCTAGGGGCAGGTAAAACTGCAACCGGTAAAAGGATCTTAAGAGAAGTCTCCAAGAGATTAGCTTTTTTAAGCCCTAAACAAATAGATCTCCTGGTGAATGGAAGTCTCGATGTACAAAAACAATTATCTTATTATGCCGCCTGTAGATCTCATCTTTTCATAAGAGATTTTGTGGTGGAAGTTTTAAAAGAAAAGTACCTGATATTTGATTACCACGTAACGGAAGGAGATTACAGGACTTTTGTTAGACAAAAGTTGGAGTTTCATCCCGAAATAGAAAGTTTAAGCGAAACAACATTAAAAAAAATTAAGCAGGTCACTTTTAAAATTCTTGAGCAGGCAGGAATTATTAATAATTTAAAAGATAAAGAAATTCAACCGCAGTTTCCAGATCCTGAGGTTTGTCAAACCATAGCCGCAGTATCTCCGCAATGGTTAAAGATCTTTTTGTTAAGTGAGCAGGATATTGAAAAGTTTAAGAATTAAGATGAGTGATATTTCCCCCAAATTTGAACATTTATTTAAGATAATTTCTTCCCCGGGATTCCTGGCAAAGCAAAGTCTGGGAGGTGAGATCCCTTTTTTTATTTCTACATATGACGCCAAAGATGAGATTAAGATATCTGAAGCTATTCGATTGTTGAAGAACAAACTGGATAACCAGGGAGTAACTGTCCTGGAACTTAATCTATACGATCTTACTCTCGAAATTATTGAAAAAGAAGTGGGTATTGAAGATTTTCTTGAAATGGAAAAAACCATGGATAAGGATGAATTTAAAGATGCATTACAGTCTATCCTTGAAATAAAAGAGGTGCTCATGCCTCTAATAGGTGAGAAGATAAATACAGCTGCCGCTAAGGTTAACTTTCTTACGGGTATTGGCAGTGTTTATCCTTATATACGTTCCCACAACATTCTTAACAATCTTCAGAACATTGCAAAGGATGCTCCTACAGTTGCCTTTTTTCCCGGAGATTATGACGGGCATTCCCTTAATCTGTTTGGGTTATTAAAAGATGATAATTACTACAGGGCTTTTAATATTGAGTCCATTAAAGCATAGATATGAACATTAGAGACTTTTTTACCCAAAATATTGACCGCTCCATTGAAACGGTTATAAAGGCCGATGATAAAGCTAATGTATCTTCGGAAGTTGCGGAATATGTTATTACGCAGGAGATAAGGAAAAAGATAAGAAGTTTATTTGAAGCTTATAAAAAAGAACCAAATCCAAGCGGACAATTTTTACTTCCTAACGGCGTATGGATCTCCGGTTTTTTTGGAAGTGGTAAATCCCATTTGCTCAAGATCTTATCATATGTCCTGGCTAATAAGGAGGTAGATGGTTATAATTGCGGAGATCTTTTCGCTGCCAAGATCGAAGACGATATCCTTCTAAAGGCTGATATTGAAAAAGCAGCAAGCATCCCTTCAGAATCCATTCTGTTCAATATTGACCAACAGGCACAGATCACTTCTAAAACCGATGAGAATGCGATCCTGTATGTATTTTATAAGGTATTTTATGATCATCTGGGTTTCTTCGGCTCTAAATTACACGTTGCCGAATTTGAACAGTGGTTATCTGCTGAAGGGAAATATCAGGTTTTTAAGGAAGAATTCGAAAAACTCACCGGGAAAAACTGGGAAAAGGGAAGGAGAACTTATTTCGCTCCTAAAACCAAAGATTCTATTGGTAAAATATTAAGTGAGCTGTATAATGATGATGCCGATAAATACAAAACTATAATTGATGATCTGCGAAATGATCAAAGTTTATCTATTGAGGATTTCTCCAACCGGGTAAAGGATTATATAAATACCAAACCTAAAAATTTCAGGCTTAATTTCTTTGTTGATGAGGTAGGGCAGTATATAAGCGATAATACCAAGTTGATGCTCAACCTGCAAACTGTAGCCGAATCTCTTTCAACCATTACAAAAGGCCGGTCCTGGATCCTTGTCACTTCCCAGGAAGATATTGAAGGGGTGATAGGCGAAATGAACAGGCAACAGCAAAATGACTTTTCAAGAATTCAGGCTCGATTCTACCATAAAGTTAATCTCACTTCAGCTAATGTAGACGAGGTTATAGAAGAGAGGCTTTTAAAGAAAACAGAACCTGCCAAAGACAGGGCAATTGCCTTATTTGAAAAAGAAAAGTCACATCTTGAAACCCTTGTGAGATTTTCAGATACCGGGGTACAATTTCGTGGATTTAAGAATGAAAATGATTTCGTCCGCAAGTATCCCTTTTTACCATACCAATTTGACCTTTTTCAGCAATGCAGGAAATCCCTTGCATCACATAATGCATTCCAGGGTAAGCACGCCTCTGTAGGTGAGCGGTCAATGCTGGGGGTTTTTCAACAGGTGCTGCAACAAATGGGTAATGAAGACGAACGGGCACTCGTGAGTTTTGATAAAATGTATGAAGGAATAAGGAATGAATTAAAGAGTGATATTCAGAATTCCGTTCAGGTAGCAGAAAATAACCTTGATGATCTTTTTGCTATTCGGGTATTGAAAGCATTGTTCCTGGTGAAGTATTATAACAATTTCAAAACTACAAAGCGGAATATATCAGTGCTTATGCTGGACCATCTTGATGTGGACCTGCAGGCACAAAATAAAAAGATTGAGGAAGCGCTCAACAAACTGGAGAACCAAAGTTATATACAGCGAAACGGCGATGTGTATGAATTCCTTACCAATTTTGAAAAAGAAGTTGAAGTAGAGATCAAGAATACTGAAATAGATGAGCAGGCCGAAACTCAACTTCTTAAAAGGATCTTTTTTGACGAAATTATTACAGTAAATAAGATTAAATATCTCGACAACAATCAGGAATACGAGTTTGTTGGAAAGATGGATGGTAGCTATTTAGGAAGGGAAAAAGAACTGGAAATTGAAATAATCACCCAGAATAATTCTCTTTACACAAATCCTAAAGCCTTACAGGCGCAGACAATGGGGTTGGCCGGTATGAAATTGATGCTGCCTGCAAATTCCAATTTTATGAAGGATGTCCAGATGTATATTAGAACAGATAAATATATAAGGCAGGGACATTCTACCAGCAACACCCCCGAAAAGAACAGCATTTTAAGGGAGAAGGGGGAGCAGAACAGCGTTCGGAAAAGAAATTTAAATACTATAGCAAATCAATTACTTGCAGATGCTGTAGTTTATATGAATGGTGGCGAACACGAGATGTCTGCCAGTTCAGATGGGAAGACCAAGGTGGTAAAAGCTTTTCAGGATCTGGTGAGGATCGTATATCCTAATTTGAGGATGTTGCAGAATATGCAGTTTTCAGAGGAAACTATAAAGACGGTAATACGTAATCCTCAGGATGATCTTTTTGGCACAGATGATACTACAATGTCACAGGCAGAAAGCATGGTGTTAAGTTTCGTGGTGCGCCGGAAGAATAATTCTGAACGTACTTCTCTGTCACAGGTAAAAGATGAGTTTATAAAAAAACCTTACGGCTGGTATCCCAACGCGATCTGGACTATTATTGCCCGGCTCTATAAACGAGGTAAACTGGACCTGAAACAAGGGCCCGATGCTCTTGAAGATGAAGACGTGATCCAGGCATTGATCAACAGTTCCTATCACGGGAATGTACTACTTGAACAACAGGAAGAGGTCGATCCCCGGCAGGTGAGCAATTTGAAAAAGGTTTTTTCAGAAGCTTTTGATGAAACCTGCCCTCATAATGAACCTAAAGAAGTAGCAAGATCATTCAAGGAAAATCTGAATACGCTGTTGAAGGAGGTAAGCCAACTGCTGCTGAATGAGAGACAATATCCATTTGTAAAAACGCTTCAGCCTTTTTCTGAAAAACTAAAGGAATGGACGCGAAAAGAAATTGGGTGGTTCATTACAAACCAGAATGACTTTGAAGATGAGCTCCTGGATACTAAGGAAGATCTGCTGGATCCTATCCGCAGGTTTATGAATGGTGAGCAACGCAAGATCTATGATGAGGTAAATAACATACTAAGTGCAGATACCTCCAACTTCATCTATGTAGAAGGTGAAGAGCTTGACGTAATGAATAAGTTGTTGCAGGATAAGAAACCTTATACCGGCAACTCTATTATGGAAGCCAAACAGGCAAAGGATAAATTCCTTGAGAAGCTCCTCAGGTTGCTCGAAGAAGAAAAAAGTAAAACAATAGAGGTTATTCATAGTACAATAGGCGAATTTGAAAGCAATGAAGATTTCCTAAGGCTGGAAAACTACCAAAAGGAGGAGGTTTTGGCTCCCTTTAAGCAGCAGCTGATTAATGTAAAGGAATTGCGTTACATCTCACAGATCAGGGATATTAAACATAAAGTTCAGGACCAGTATGTAGCCCAACAGCTCAACATGATGATGAAATTCCTGGAACCTGTTGAAATTGGAGGAGAAAGCAAAGCAGCAGAACCGGCTCCACATTATATCAGGAGGTCTGAACTCAAAATATCCTACACTAAAAATGAATTAAGAAGCGCAGAAGATGTGGATGAATATGTAGAGGCACTTCGCAGAAGTTTAAAAGAACAGATCAACAAGAACAGAAGGATAAGACTTTAATGGATACTAACAGACTAAAAAGATTTGCACAGGCAGCCCGAAAAAAATTACTGGACCAGGTAAGTTCCCGGCTGGAATTGATCCTGAATACAGATTCTGCCGAATTAAGGGAGAAAGCCGCCGCTTTAAGCAGTTTAAAGCAGGCAATTAACAGCAGTTCTAAAGCGCAGGTGATAGATAAAGTTGCCTATACCTGGTTTAACAGGTTGATGGCGTTGCGGTTTATGGATGTGAATGATTACCAGCCTTTAAAGCTGAAGATCATCACCCCTACGGAAGGTTTTATATTACCCGAAATTCTGGAGGTTACCAATAACGGGCAACTCACGGCAGATCTTCCCGTGAATAAGCAAAAGATCAATGACCTGTTGGACGGAAAGATCCCCAGCAATAATGCCCAGAATGAGATTTACAAAGAATTACTCATAGGCGCCTGTAATCATCTGCACTCGGTATTCCCGTTTTTGTTTGAAAAGATCAATGACTATACTGAATTATTATTGCCGGACGATCTTACCAGTGAGTTTTCTATCATTCACGATTTTGTTGAGGGAATGCAAGAAAAGGACTGTAAGGAAGTAGAGGTGATAGGATGGTTATACCAATTTTATATTTCTGAGCGTAATGTTGAATTAATAAGCTCAAAAAATAGATACAAAAAAGAAGATTTGGCTCCTGCATCCCAATTATTTACCCCTAAATGGGTGGTCCAGTATATGGTGGATAATACCTTAGGACAACTATGGGCGGAGCTAAATCCCGAAACAAAAGTTACAGAAAGTCTTGAATTTTATATTAAACCACCAGATGTGGATGGTTTAAATAAGAGAGAGTCACAAAATATTGAAGAAATTAAATTTTTTGAACCGTGTGTTGGGTCAGGTCATATTTTATCGTATGCATTTGATGTTTTCTATAAGATGTATGAAGAACAAGGATATAATCCATCCGAAATTCCGGAGCTGATTATAACTAAGAATCTTTATGGTGTTGATATTGATGAGAGGGCTGCTCAATTAGCTTCGTTTGTACTCCTTATGAAAGGAAGGCAAAAACACCGGGGATTTCTTCGCTCTATTGAAAAAAATAAAATACAACCGAATATCTCATTTTTCCGGGATTTTGAATTTGACGAAAAATTTAAAGATGCTTCTGCCTTAGGATCTTTAATTAAAATTAATCCTGAAGAAGCAATATCATTTAAAGTTGAAGAAAATTCCTTATTTAGTGCACGTCAGGAAGAATTAAAGAAATTATACTTCCTTTTAGGTCAAAGGTATGATATAGTAGTTACTAATCCTCCATATATCAGTTCTAATCGAATGGAGGCTCATTTAAAACTCTACGTAGAAACAAATTATCCTTCAGCTAAACACGATTTATATTCGGCTTTTATTTTACGTGGTTTTGAATTATGTAATTTAAATGGTTTTACAGGATTTATGACACCATTCGTGTGGATGTTTATACCAAGCTTCGAACAATTGAGGACAGATTTATTAGAAAAACATTTTATCAATAATTTGATTCAACTTGAATACTCTGGATTTGATGGAGCTACGGTGCCCATCTGCACTTTTACGTTACGCAATTCTAAAACTTTAAATTCAGAAAGCAGTTTTATAAAATTAAGTGCATTTAAAGGTTCTAAAATTCAGGGTCCTAAAACTTTAGAAGCTATTAAAAACCCGGATTGTGGGTGGTTTTTCAGAATTAATGAAAAAGAAATTAAAAAAATCCCTGGAAACAGATTAGGTTTTTGGCTAAGCGAAAAGGTTATTAAAGCTTTTGATAAAGAACTAATTCTTGACAAATTTTCCGCTAAAGCTGGTATTGTTACTGGTAATGATCTTCAATTTGTACGGGCTTGGTATGAAGTACCTTCAGTTAATATAAGTTATAATGAAACTCAATTTAATATTGATTCAGAAACGAAATGGGTACCATTAAGTAAAGGGGGAGAATATAGAAAATATTTTGGGAATAACGATTACATAATAAATATTAAGGATCTTTGGACCGACGGGAAGACATCAAACTCCGTAAGACGAGGGGATACAAATTTTTATTACAAACCGGCAATTACTTGGTCAAGCGTTACAAGTAGTCGTACATCGTTTAGATACTCTAATCAGAGATTATTTAATACAGTTGCTCCTGCCATTTTTTCTACTGAACATTCGGCTCTTATTATTGTTTTGTGTTTTTTGAATTCCAAGGTTCCGGAACATATTTTGCCGGCACTTAATCCTACATTACATGTTTTAACAAGTGATGTTTTAGCACTTCCATATCCTTTGTCTGAAGTAAATGAAACTGAAATAAAGAAGATAGGAGAATTACAAATTGAAATTTATAAGACCGAATGGAATTCTCGTGAAACCTCGTTTGATTTTAAGATTAATCAATTGTTGAGGACAAAGAATGATTTAATAGAAGATAACTATCAATCTTTTCAATCTTTTTGGAAAGATAAGGTGCAATTATTATATAAAAATGAGAGATTTATAAACAGAACTTTTATTGATATTTTTAATTTAAATAAGGAACTTGATTCCAACGTTTCCTTAAAAGATCTTACTGTTCTGAAAGATGAAACCCGTATTATTAATGAAGAATTATTTTTCTCCTCAGAGGAAGTTTTTGCCCAATTTATAAGCTATGCAGTGGGCTGTATGTT
The DNA here is from genome assembly GCA_024635655.1 of Gillisia sp. Lineage (GTDB taxonomy): Bacteria > Bacteroidota > Bacteroidia > Flavobacteriales > Flavobacteriaceae > Gillisia. Next base: position 23,907 of record JAGXIL010000003.1, read on the forward strand.
CGGTCGATATTCTTTAGATAAGCAGGGTTTGATTCTTGCCAGCCAAGGGGGAACTTTGGAGGATTATCTTAAGAAAGTAGAAAAGAAAAAAAGCGAACTCTCTTTCCTGCCAGATAATGACAATATCCTCCCCGTTCTGGATGATGAATGGTTTGAGGACGATATTGTAGGTCGCTTTTATGACTTCTTAAAAGCATCTTTTGGAAAAGAGAATTTTGATAAAAACCTGGCCTTTGTAGAGGAATGTCTGGGCAGGGACGTCCGCAAATATTTTGTAAAGGATTTCTATAAAGACCACGTCAAACGTTACAAAAAGCGGCCTATCTACTGGATGTTGTCTTCTCCCAAAGGTTCATTCAACGTGCTTATTTATATGCACCGCTACACGCCCGATACCCTCAACCAGATCTTGAATGGTTACCTGGTGGAATACCGCGAAAAATTAAAATCCCGTATGGAACACCTGGACCATATCATTGAAACAGGAAGCCCGGTAGAACAAACCAAAGCCGGGAAAGAAAAAGACAAATTAAAGATTGTCCTCATTGAACTTGAGGATTACGAGCGCGATATCCTCTACCCCCTCGCCACAGAACGCATCTCAATAGACCTTAATGACGGCGTGCTGGTGAACTATAATAAGTTGGGAAAAGCGATTCAGGAAGTAAAAGGCTTGAATGATAAAAAGACAAAGAATAAGGTAAGGGAGTTTGATTGGATAGATTCCTCAGAAATAATTTAACATATAAAAAAGGTTACTAATAAGAAAAGGATCTATTAAAAGCAGTGGAGGGGTATGACTAAAATTATATAATTAAAAATTCAAAGATGGCTGAGCTTATGATTTATCCTGTTACCGAAGAAACCGGTACAGGAAGGGAAGTGAATAAAGAGGGTGTATGTGTAGGAATTGACCTTGGTACTACCTATAGTCTTATGTGTATTGTAGATCCTCGAAATGTGAACCTGAAGGAATCAACCAGGATTCCTGTTCAGTTTATCACTGTTCCTCAGGAAAGTCCGTTTCCATACGATTCAACCATTGAAGATGAAAAAGTAGCTTCCATTGTTGCTATTCACGAAGGCAGGCCCTATGTGGGGAATAATCTTTACCATTTAAAAGGTCATCCCGGTTTTACTTACAAGCACAATATGTTCTACCATTGGAAGGTGGAAATGGGTATTGATCATCACCCAATGTATCCCGATGCAATTAGTGATAAGCTGGATATGCCTTATAAAATTGCGGGTGGCATATTAAATTATATGAAACGATCTTTTGTAGGAGATCATCCCCTAAATAATACTATCATTACTGTTCCCGCCTCTTTTCAGGCAAATCAAAGAAAAGATACCTTGAAAGCGGCGGAAATGGCTAAAATTGAAACCAGGGATAATATGTTGATCGATGAGCCCAATGCAGCTTTCCTTGGATTTTTCAACAGGCTGTCACACGATGAAAAACAAACCTGGGCTAAAAATGTGAAGAATAAGAATGTTCTGGTAATAGACTTTGGTGGAGGAACTTTAGACCTTTCCATATTAAATGTAGATTTCAGGCAGGACAAAGGGATAACCATAAGCAACCGCGCCATCTCCAGGTATAATGACCTTGGCGGGCAGGACATCGATATGTTAATTGCTGAGGAATTTCTCGTTCCAAAACTGAAGAAGGTTTTTGATGATTTTGATTCGATAGATATTTCAGATATTAAAAATACTCTTATCCCACAGCTTTCTGTAATAGCAGAAGATCTAAAAATAGGCATCTGTGACAAGCTTAATCTAAAAGCGGGAGATAAAGATGTGCAAACTCTTGATTTGAAAGATGTGGTTTTCACGCGTAAAGATTGCAATCTTGTATATAAAAAGGAAGAACTGAATTTAGAAGATATTTCCATTAATGGCGAAGAATTCAAGACTCTCTTTACGAAATTTTTCAGAGGCAGTAATTACAAATTCAAATATCAGGATAAGACGGTCACTACAGTTAGTACATCAATTAATGAAATCATTGAGAAAGCTGATCTTGGCCTGGATGAAATAGATTATGTGCTATTTGTAGGTGGTAGTAGTTTTAATCCGTTATTACCTTCTTTGTGCAAAGATAAGTTGTTGAACTCTGAACCCTTGACTTCTCACGAACCCGACAAGCTGGTTGCAGAGGGCGCGGCCGTCTATTCTTATTTTTTAAATACCCACGGAATTTCGCTGATTAGTCCAATTACCAGTGATACTATTGGAGTAAGGCTTAAGAATAATAGGTTCTTTCCCATAATTGAAAAAGGACAATCCCTGCCGCAACAAGTTAACATACCCGATTTTAAATTGCAGTCGAATATGACTTCTGAGGTTGTTGTTCCGGTTTGTATGAATGGTGCAGATTTTCCAATTGGAGAGATCCGTTCCCGTTTAAATGCTTTTTATGATATTGATTCTGTAGTCCAAATTAAAGCTTCTATAACTACGGACAAAGTTTTCTCAATGAAGGTTTTTATTAATGAAGACTTAATTGGTAACGTGGAATTTGAAAATCCTTATGCCATAGGTAAAGTAACTGAAGAGGAACTGGAAGTATATGAATTAAGATCAAAACTTAATAAGGCAGAGCAGTTAAAAAACAGGGGCCAGGAGAAAACATACCTGCGGGAACTCATTTGGAAATATAGCAATGCTAAGAATTACCTGGGATCTCTTGAATGTGCTGAAAAGTATGTGAAACGCTTTAGTGATCAGGATTCCGCTGTTTGGAACATGATCTATATTAGTAATAACAGGTTGGGAAGACAGGGAGCAGCATTAAAAGCTTTAGACAGGGCAATTGAATTAGATCCTGAAGAACCAACGTGGAGGTTAAACTATTCTTTTATGTTAGAAAGAAGTGCCGGAGCCAGGAATGCTCTGGAATATCTTCAGAAATTGAATGAAAGCATTAAGAAGGATTCCAGTATTAGATGTAGAATGGTAATCTTGAAAGGGAAATTAGATATTCCCTGCGAAGCAGAAGCAAAAGCAATTACAAAAGAATACAAATCTTCCCCGCATAAATTTTCTGATTATGATAAAGCCCACCTTTTAAAAAATGTCTTTGATATAGCAGAAGAACCTTATTCTTATGTTGACCCTAAGACAACCCGGAATCTTGAAGATGAGGGGAAATATTTAGATGTTAATAATTTACCATTTTAGCTATGATATTAATACCATACAACCGTCTATCGAACGAGCAAAAAGGAGTAATAAGACGAATCTCTCGTGAAGATAAGGATCTATTTGTTGAAGGTCCTCCCGGATCAGGAAAGACCTTAATTAGTCTTTATACCCTGCGGGACATAGTACAGGAATCTGCAATTAGACCTTTGGTTTTAATGTATAATCATAGCTTATATGGATTTTTGAAATCGGCTGTAAAGGAACTGGATATTCAGGATAATATTACCATAGCTACTAAGGATAAGTTCTTCTGGGACTTAAGAAAGCGTTTCGACATAGAAGTTGAATTCAAACAGTCTTATGAAAAAAAATACGATTACATACTCACGGAATTACTAAAGCAGGACTTAAAAAAGGAATATGATGTAACGGTGGTAGATGAAGTTCAGGATCTTAGTCCAATGGAATGGAAACTTGTAAAAAGAATCTCAAAAAAAATTACTTCTTTGGGAGATTTTGATCAGGGTGTTTATCAAACAAAACTTACTAAAGCTGAAGTTCAGGGAGAAGGTATGTTTGAAAAGCTTACACAAATATTCAGGTTCCATAAGAACATCGCAAAACTTGCAAAAATATTTTCCCGAAATCAGGCTGATTTAGAGAGCCAGGTATCACGAACAGCAGCAACTCAACCCGAGCTTATTAAAACCACCAGGAGAGAAGAATTCTCTAAAGTAGCAGAAATAATTAAGAGTTTAAATCAACTAAGACAAAGAATAGGGATTATTAGCCCGGAAAGAGAGTCCCTCGAAAGCCTTGGTGATTATTTAACAGGGAAAGGAATAGATCATAGTTACTATAAGGACAACAAAGAATTCCGGGACCACGATTTCACTTCAACTACTCCTTTACTTATCTCCAGTTTGAGCGCAAAAGGGCTGGAGTTTGAGCATGTGATATTGTTCGGCTTTAATTCAAGTAATGATTTTGTGAGTAAACTTAGAACCGAAGGAAGGCTACAGGACGTAATTTACGTAAGCATTACCAGGACAAATACAAATCTTTATATTCTTCAAACGGAGGATACCGTACCTGAGCTAAGAGAATTAAAGATAGACCAGGAACAACGTAGACCTGCGGCTTCAATGGATTCTTTGTTTTCATAAAAAATATTAATTAAATGAAAATTTACATTTCATTACAGGAATCTGAATCTTTGATATTCCAAAAAATCCTTATTATAAATAAGGAAAGGCCACAACTGATAACAAGAAGGAGAGATATCTATAGTGTGCTTCTTGGAATATTGCCGGAGAAGATTGTTGAGCAGGATGATAAGTTAATTATCTTCAGTTCAATTGTGGACTTTTTTGAGATACCGGAAAAAGAAGAGATTTTATTTCTAAACCATTATAACGTTCCTTACGGTAAGATCAAGACTATTGATAGAGATGTACGTGATGAAAATCCAAATTTACTAAGTACACTGGAGGAGAAGCAAGAACAGGAGCTACCAGCCTATTACCTCCCCATTCGAAACTCCCTGCTCAATATGTACAAAATTGTGGTGGAGGGAGCAGTACCGGAAAAAGTTGGTCTGGAAACTATAAATAGTTTTTCCGGCTTATCAGAATTCAGAAAAAGATTTCTCAAGGAGATCCTTAAAACTGGGTTTTTTCCTTTAGAAAGAATAACTACCCCGGAATTTAGACCAGATCAATTTTTCAGATTCACCTGGTGGGTAAAATTTTTACAGGATTCGATTCTTCTCTCACACAAGGATGAAATGGGTGAGGAAGAATATTCGGCTAATAAGAAATGGTTTGCAGGTTTTATGGATCCACAGGATTCAAAAAAAATTTCTGCATCATTGGACAAAAGGCCCAAATTTTATGAAAAAGACTGGTCGTTCTTCTTTGGTTATTATATAGCAGCAGTTAATTTCGAAATCGCTAACCAAGAAGATCCTTTAGCATATTACGAGAGTTATATTAAAAAAATAGAATTCAGTTTGGGTGAGGAGGTTAAATTATGGGCATTATTTTTCCATTCATTATTTGATGAAGATTTGATCTCCCTGTATTTTATTAATGGTGTTCAGGAACAGGTTCTGAAAATAGAAAAATTAGGTTACAACTTTGATAAGACGGATATTGAGGAAGAATTGGAGGTGGAATATGTTCAACTTTCAAAAGATCAACAAATTTCCCAATATATAGAACTTACTGAAGGAGAAGTGAAAACTGCACCTACGTTGGTCTCACCAAATGAACTTAAATCCATTTTTGAAAACAATCTTTTTGAGAACAATCTTCAAAATATTGGATTGGAAATTCCCTCTGGTTTTACGAAAGTCGCTGTTCCAAATACAATTTCAATGGTTAATGGAATCTTTCGAATGGAAGTAAGATCCTTAAAACCTTCAGACGTTTCTTTTTATTTTTTACCCGAATCATTATTACCCGATCACCTGGAAGGAATGAAAATAAAATTGAAGCCCTTAAGTAAGTTAATTGATAAAAAGAAAAAGGTTCTGGTAGGTTTCTTAAAGGGCAAAAATACTGTTCTCCTAAACACCTATGGACAAATTATTAATTCGGTAAAGGAACGGATTTTTGAAAAAGTCATAATTGTATGGACTATAAACAGAGACCAGGAAGAGGTGCAATCAACCGATTTTGACCAGGAGAGAAAACAAATTGAAGATCGATTTCAACAGCTGTTTGGTTTGGAAACCATATTGCTAATAAAAAATAAAAGAAACTTTAAGGACGAGGAAATAAAAAGAAATCTTAAGAATCTTCTTGCCGATTATAAATCCAATCAAATAGAGGTAGTGGATGAAAATTTTGATATTAACCAAGCACGATGGTTAGTAAGTCGAAATGCAGAATTTTTTATTGAGGAAAATTCTGAATCTCAATATTATTTCTTTCAAAATAACTTATAATAAATGCCCAGCGAAAAAATAAAAGAGGCCTTACAAAAACGTTTTAAAGACCACCGTGTAATCTTCTGGTATGATGAGAAAGAAGAGTTCAGGGAAAGTTATAATGGTCTTGAGTTGTCAAATATTGAAAAGGTAGAGGTTAAGAAGAATGAATTTGAAGTAAAATACAGGGTTACCCAAGAAAATCCGGAAAAGAAATTCCTGCTTTACCTGGCAAAGGAAAAACCGGCCAATGAGGAGAATTGGTTATTGGATCTGGAACTTTCCCACCATTTATTCCATACAGATCAAGAAGCAATGATCCTACAGGAACTTGGTCTTGGATATCATTTAAAAGAACTTATTAGTGAACACCTCGAATTTTTTAAATCCCGCGAAAGAATCGAGAATTTCAAAGAGATTATTACAGCTGAAGACGGTCACAACATTTTAAGGTATAAGATGCTGGCAGTAGTTTTCAATACTCCCACCACCAGTCTTGTAAATTTCATACACGCTTATGCCCAGGCAGTGGTTAACCAAAACCGGAATTACGAAAAGCAGCTGGAGCGATTTAATCTAACAAGCTTTTTTTGGGCCGAAATTGAAAGAGCTTATAATTACAGGGTAGAGGAACCTTCTATCTATGATTTTCTGCTGGAAGTTTTTGATCAAAATTCTGCATTTGGATCAAAGCTGCAGCTGAGTAAAGAAAGTCGTCTAATTCTTTCTACATGGAAAAATACACTTCCTTATCGTAATTATTTTGCCGAATTTTCTGATAGAGTGGCGGAAGATCTTAGTATTGAAGAAAAACTTAATGATGCCTCCCTGGAAGATATTATAGATGAGGATCTTTTTGCCCTAACAGACAAAAAGATCATATATGAGCTAAAAAATCAAATTCTCGAAGGTGGCATTAATGCAGAGAAAGTAGGTAAAAAAATTAAAAAGAGGGAAAATAAATTTTGGTTTAAAGAGTATCAGGATCTATTTCTTTGTCTTGAACATGCCGCATATATGATTTCATTAGTCAAGAGGTTTACAGGTACAACTTCTTCCTTTACCGATGCCGTAAGAGAATATACCGCTCACTATTATGAAGTAGACTATGTATACAGAAAATTTATTTGGTCTTACCGGCAGGCGAAACATAATAGTGTTCTTAGTGACCTGGCAGAAAAGGTTGAAAAAGTATATTCCAATGACTGGTTGCTTACTTATAATAATAATTGGCAACAAATAGTAGATGGTCTGGATAAATGGCCTGTAGAAGGATCGCTTGCACAAAGAGGATTTTTTAATTATCACGTTAAACCCTTTATTGAAAAGAAACAAAAGATCTTCGTAATAATATCAGATGCTTTAAGGTATGAATGTGGTGTTGGGCTTCACGAGATGCTAAAGGCAGAAAACAGGTTCGACTCAAAATTAGAACACCTGGTAGGAAGTCTACCTTCTTATACCCAGCTTGGAATGGCTTCCCTTTTGCCTCATACTGAAATAATGATAAAAGATAAGGCAGATGCTGTATTGGTAGATGGTGTGCCTTCTACTGGGTTGCCCGGAAGAACTAAGATCCTGGAGACGAAATCTGGGGTAAGAGCCACAGCCGTAAAAGCAGATGACCTCATGAAAATGAATACTAAGCAGGAGGGGCGGGAATTTGTAAAAGATCATGATCTTATCTATATCTATCATAACAGAATAGATAAAACAGGAGATGATAAGGTTACTGAAGAAAAAGTTTTTGATGCAGTTCAGGAAGAATTGGAATATCTGATAGATTTGATAAAGAAAATCGCTGGGTTAAATGGCAATAATATTTTAATCACTGCCGATCATGGATTTATTTACCAGAACCTGGCTCTGGAGGAAAGTGATTTTAGTTTGTCTCAACATTCGGGAGATATCTGGAAGGAGAACAGAAGATTTGTAATAGGAAAAGATCTACATGGAGATACTGCAACTCGTTCTTTTTCGGCTTCAGCGCTTGGCCTCCTCAACGATGATATGGAAGTGCTCATCCCGAAATCCATTAACCGTCTTAGAGTTAAAGGAGCCGGTTCACGTTTCGTCCATGGTGGATCTTCTCCACAGGAGGTGATCCTGCCTCTTTTAAAGGTATCACGAAAAAGAGAGGATACCGTGTCACAAGTTCAAATAGAAATTATTAAATCAACAGATAGAATTACAACTAATCTTCTACCTGTATCATTCATTCAATCGGAGCCGGTAACTGCAAACGTTTTACCCAGAGTTATTAGAGCCGGAATATATGCAGAAGACGGTGAATTATTAAGCGATCTTTTCCAGTATAATTTTGATGCTGAAGATGAGAGCCAGCGGCAGAGGGAAGTAAAATATCAGTTTCACCTGAGTAAAAAAGCAAGTGGTGCCTATAAAAATCAGAGGGTAAAACTTATATTGGAGGAACCTGTTGAAAATTCGAATAAATGGAAACAGTATAATGAATTCTATTATACTCTGAATATCACATTTTCTAATGATTTTGATTAAAAGATGAAGGAATTAGATAAAAAAATAAATAGCAAATTTGAAGGTAAAGTTGTTAGAAAAGATCTTACTAAACTAGTAAAAGGAAATGCCATAGTTCCTACATATGTCCTCGAGTATTTGCTCGGGCAGTATTGTGCCACAGATGATGAGGAAACAATTGTGCAGGGTGTGGAAACTGTTAAGAGTATTATTTCAAAACATTTTGTGCACCGGGATGAGGCGCAGATCATTAAATCTACAATAAGAGAAAAAGGTACTCACAGGATTATTGATAAAGTTTCGGTAAAACTGAATGACAGGCAGGATCGTTATGAAGCCAATTTTGCTAATCTTGGTTTAAGTAAAATCCCTATTTCAGATGAAATCATCAGGCAACATCAAAAGCTTCTTTCCAGTGGTGTATGGTGCATTTTGACCTTGGCTTACTTACCATCAGATGAGAGGGACAATACTCCCTGGATCATTGAAGACCTGAAGCCAATTCAAATTTCCAATATTAATGTCAGCGAATATAAAAGAGAGAGGGCCAATTTTAGCAAGCAGGAATGGATTGACCTCCTGATGCAATCCATCGGTTTAAATCCCGAGGAATTTACTTTACGCTCAAAGTTACTGCAGTTAATGAGGCTTATACCTTTTGTAGAAAACAATTATAACCTTATTGAGTTAGGCCCTAAAGGAACAGGAAAAAGCCATATCTATTCAGAGCTGTCTCCGCACGGGATCCTGATCTCAGGGGGTGAAGTATCTAAAGCAAAATTGTTTGTCAATAACAGCACCGGGGAAATTGGTCTTGTTGGATATTGGGATGTGGTGGCCTACGATGAATTTGCGGGAAAGACAAAACGGGCAGATAGGGGGCTGGTTGATATAATGAAAAATTATATGGCCAACAAATCTTTTTCGAGGGGGACAGAAGTTTACGGCGCAGCTGCCTCAATGGTGTTTGTGGGTAATACAGATCATTCGGTGCCCTATATGTTGAAGCACAGCGATCTTTTTGATGCGCTTCCAAGAGACTATTATGACTCTGCTTTCCTGGACAGGATCCACGCATATATTCCCGGCTGGGAGGTACAAAAGCTACGCAACGAAATGTTCACTTCTAATTATGGGTTTATTGTAGATTACCTGGCAGAAGTGCTTCGGGATCTTAGGAGGGAAGACAGAACACAGGATTACCGTCAATATTTTGACCTGTCTGACTCAATTACTACACGGGATAAAACCTCTATAGGGAAGACCTTTTCCGGCCTTGCAAAGATCATCTATCCTGATGGGATAATAGTTGAAGAAGACGCTATGGAACTTTTGGAACTGGCCATTGAGAGCCGAAAAAGGGTGAAGCAACAGCTTCAAAAAATGGATGAAACTTTTGAAGGAGTGGATTTCAGCTACATCCTTAAAAGTTCAGGAAAAATGATTGAGGTTGAGACGTTGGAAATCCTTGAATTTGGTGAAACAGTTATTAAGGAAAAGAAATCAGGATCTGAAGACACTGTAGAGGTATCTGCCGATAAAAGCGAAGGACCAGGAAAAGTACAGCTGGAGCCAAAGCAGAAAATTATAAGAGACAACCAATCTGGCATTTCATATGAAAATCTTTTTGGAGCTTATTTGGCGGGAGCAACAGAAATAAAGCTGGAGGACCCGTATATCCGGATGCCCCATCAATTGAGGAACTTTATGGAATTTGTAAAGCTGATAGCGGATAAAAAGGATCCCGAAACCGAAATTAAACTTCACCTGGTCACCACTTGTGATGAGGAGTACCAGGAGAACAATCAGGAGGCTTTTAACAATATGGTCCTGTCTGTAGAAGGTATGGGAATTATTCTTACTTATGAATTCAATAATTTCATTCATGACCGGTATATTGAGATGAACAATGGCTGGAAGATAATTCTGGGTCGAGGCCTGGACCTTTGGCAGCGAACCGGAGGCTGGTATGATATTAATGAATATGTTCAGGAGAAAAGGGTTTGTAAGAGTTGTGAGGTGACGTTTATAAAACTGGATTAATATTTTTGAAACTGCAGCTATCTACCCTATCTGAATAAATAGTAAGATTATAATTAAGAATTATGGAGCCAAACAATAAAGAGCTAAAATGTATAGAGTTTACAATGAACTACTATTCTGCCTTGAAAAAACGTTCTTTCTTTCAAAGAATTTTTACATTATTATTTAGGAATTACAAATCAGTTGATTATGTCGTTTCGGAAAATAAGTCATTTGCTCAGTTATGGAAAGATTACGGATTAAAAGATAATTACTCTGTTGATGTAATGCAAAGACATAATGACAAAATGGCTTGCATAAGGTTTTGGGCTAAAACCTTGTACTCTGATGATATTGATATTGGTAGAATTTATGATTCTATTATTGATGAAAACACAAAATATCGATCAGAACTAAAAAGCTCCGGAATACGGATTAATTTAGGTAATCCGATAGATAGCGTTCCGAATAAAATCGATGAAATTCATGGAGAATATTAATTAAACAACTGTTTCTATTGCTTTTTTGTTTGAATAAGGCTCAGATTGTTGTTAAATTGATTTGTCATTTTGAAAATATTTGCTTTAAAATTTGCTGTATAGGATTTACTACTATTAAACGTGGCTGCCAATTATTTTTCTAAGGTTCTTGATATCTTCGAGTAATTGCGGATAATCTTCCTCCGGCACATAATATCCGCCACCATACCCAATCTTCTCATTAATAACTTTGACTTCTGAACCATCAGAGAATTTAATTTCCTTATGCTCTCCATTCTCAAAATAAGTTGATCCCTCTATTTCTTTTTCCCGTAAATCAAGCCCGGAGAAAACAGGAATATCTATTCCCCAGAACCATCCTGCAGCTCCTATTTCTTCGTGACATTCCTTAAAAATTTCATAGAATTCTTTGCCGAAAACATCTTCAAAAGATTCCTCCATTTGGGCATATATGTATTGACAAAAAAGAAGGTTTACCAAAATCTCAGCATAGTTATCACCAGCGACGAAATTTTGCCAGTCCATTAGACTCTCAAACTGGGGATGCGAGTTATGCATGTCTTCAGGATGGGCAGTTCCTATGTAAATATATTTTTCAAATTTATCTGAGGGAGCTTCTCTGTACAATATTTCCTCTGGTTCTTCCATATGCTTTTCCTGTTTATTTAAGACCTTCTTTATCTAAGGTGTATTCTAAAGTGAGCTATTACAAGTTGATTTTGGGATCTATTAGATCTTCATTTTCTTCCAACATAAATATTTCATCTTCAAAAACTATAACTACTCTATTTTGATCAAGTAATTTCATTAAGATTTCTACGAGCATTATGATCCCTTCCTTTAATTGGGATTCTACATTGGGAAATTTCGGGTACTGTATAAAGCTTAGATCTACGGAAGGTTCATCCTGACCTGAAAATACTATGCTACACGGAGAAACTTTAGTGCTCAATTGAATATTCATTTGCTCATAAACCTTTTGCTGGGCTATCACTAATTTCTCTTTAAGATCATTTATGGAAATTACCTCTTCTGTGTATCCTCTTTTTAACCCCAAAGTTGCTATTGCCTTGAATGTTTTTGATCTTGTTATTTTCATTTGAAATGGAGAAATTTTTTTCCAGGTGTAATCTAAATAAACGATTGTAGGTGTTTATTAGTCCCGGTAAAACTTGTATAAACATACAAATATTATTATATTCGTTACATCATTACGAATCTCTTTATTGAGATAGCAACCAGCGATTACAAGCAACGGTGCTCCAACAATGAGCCTTTACAAAGGAAATAAAATGTTAGTTCCCTA
>JAGXIL010000028.1 GCA_024635655.1 Gillisia sp.
GATTCCGCCGGTTTGCTTGGGTGATAATTCACTCCGCACAAAGATCCGCGGCAAAATATTCACCAGCTGGGGATTGTAACCGGTCAAAAGTTCCTGGATCACATCAAAGGCATCATCAACCTTCACCTTGATATCATCCTGCTCGGCATTATCCTTCAAATATTGCCAGGAAGCGGTTTCGGGAATTTTAAAAGTATTTCGGGAACGGTATTCATCCCGGTCTTCCAGGACGTAATTAATCTCCTCGGTATCTGTAGTGTAATAATCAGATTTGTGATCATTTAGCTGCTCCTTCAGTTCCTCGCGCACCACCTCATAGCGTTCGCTAAGGTGCTTTACGAATACAAGGGGAAGGATGTAATTCTTATAGTTATTCTCAGATACCGCGCCTCTTAATTCGTTCGCTGCATCCCAGAGTTCTTTTTCAAAATCAATGTCTGCTTTTGCCATTTATAGGGGTAATATGCTTTTGTGAAACAGGATCGAGGTAGGGTGCAGGATCCGAAGTGGGAAAGTTAGTTAATTTTTTTAACATATGTGTTTTCTATCTTTCTGTACTAACTAATTAACCGAGTAATTTTTTAATTAATTGATTATTTGTCCTTTATTCCTTTTAGCAATGCGCTAAAAATATTCTTTATTTCTTCTACATTAACATCTGTGCCCGCTACCATTTCCCGCGCTTTGGGACCGGTGCCGGTACCCAGTTCCTTTTCAAGTTCAGTTATTATCAAATTTTTTAAATTCTGGTCCCGGTCCAGGATAGATTGCATTTTACGGCCCATCACCCGTGCCGCCGCTGTTTCCTGCCGAAAATTTTCAGCATCAAAAATATCGGCATAAGGAGAACCTTCCAGGAATATTTCTTCTTCATACAGGTCCCAGGCAGCTTTAAAAAGGTCTTGAATATCCTTGAGATCTTTAGTTCGTTCCGGACGTTCCCTCCAGGAAATCAGTTTTAAAATCACCACGCCGTGGGCAGGGGAAACAGGTATCGCGAAACCTTCCGGATGATCAAATTCCTGCATTTCCTCCCCAACTTCAGCTAAACCTATTACAGATAATTCAATTCCCGTCCCGGGCAACTGTACTAAATTGTTCCCTGCAATGCCACCATAGGGCAGCAGATCAATAAGCGTATTGGTTTTTCGGTGATGCATCCTGTATCCCTCCTTTTTTTTCTGCGGGGAAAAACCATTCTCCACCAATTCCTGTAACAGGGCTTCGTAGGTGGAAATATCGGGCAACATTACAGCAAAATCGATATCCCCGGTTGCCCGGGAGGGTTTTTGCCCTGCCTTGTATAAAGCCACATCCCTTGCGTTGGCACCAATGAGATAATAACAAATCCCAAATTTCCTGAAAGTCGTTTCCAGAAGCATATATACTTCCCTGTGATGAGCAAAAGAGTAGGCTTTATAAGTTGGGTTTGATATGCTCATTTAATATTATTTCAGCTGTTTCTATATTTCTGCTTTCACCTGTTGCCATCAACTGGGCGTAAATAAGAATAGGGTTCACGTAAGGCAGGTCATCTTCAGGATGGTTCCAGAATTTTTCATAAAGCTCCAGTTCCCCTGTAGGGGATGGTACCAGTTTGTATACTTTTATAATATCCACTTTAGTTGAAACGAAGAGGCTGAATTTTTCAGCGATCAGGTAATTGGTGAGTAGGGCGGCTGCGGGTTCTCCTCCCCATTTAAATCCTGCTGCTTTAATTTCTTTTTCAGTCAACATTTCCTGCATACTTTTCCCTACTGGCTTGTAGTTTCCGAGAAATTTTGAAGGCAATATTTTCTCCCGTAAAACCTCGGTCCACTTCAGTAAGAGCCTTTCTTTATTAGCCAATTCCCATTTGTTCTTGTCGAGCTTTATAAGATATTTCTCTTTCTGCAGGCCTTCAAAAACCTTGGGGATGGTACCAAGGGAAACCCCGGCATATTCTGCTATAACCCGCTGTGGCTCATTTACCAGTTGTGGGTCCCGCAAAAACTGAAAGACTACAGCTCCGCCTGCTTTGGTAAAGGCCCTGGATTTATATTTTCCGGGAACAGTTGGGGCAGTCTTTCCTTCAATATGAATAAGAAGCCTACTAAGTTTTAAATAAATATTGCCGGCACTGTCCAGGTAATTGACCTCTTTTTTCCTTAGTAATTCCTTCGCTTTGGGGGTAATATACTCTCCAACAAGCAGGATTGTATTATTCTTAGATTTGTTTTTTGTTTCCTCAAGGATCTTTGAAAGGTTTACCGGGGTGATTTCCCGTTTGGTTTCCAGGTAAATTACCTGGTTATTTAGCTTTACCACCGCATCGAACTGTACGGCCCCCGCAGAAAGTTCCTTAAAAGAAATGTCCAGCCCCTGTTGCTCTAAAATTTCTTTTAGATGCTGTACGGGGTTATATTTGGCGATGTTCTTCATCATTTTTGTTCATTTTTTTATGGTGTTCACAAATTGTGAACAATCAAATATAATGAACATTTATAGAAATTTTCTCAAGATTGGTTTTTCTTTTTCTTTAATTCTTCCCCTTTTTCAAACTGTTCTAATACCTGCGCTTTGAGATCCTCCATTTTTTCTTCAAAAGGGATCCCGTCATCTTCTTCGGCTTCAAAATCCTCCCCCGGCCCCTCCGAAGGAGGGGAGTTTTGCTATTTGTGGCTAAAACAACTTATTAGTCAAGTCAAATTTTTGCCTCGCCTGATTTTAATTCTATCGAATTCGATGGAATTAAAATCAGCGTTGTTTAATTGCTTATTATCCAAAGAAACAACCATAACTATCTTCTTTTATTACTGTTATAATCATTTCTAAATGAGTTGATTTTGAGAACGGTTCGTACAATTCCCATTTTCCACTTGCACGCATCCAATATAAATTCCATTCTTTTCTTGACTTATAAAACCTGATTTTTGCGAACTCAATATTCAGGATCTTTTTTGGATCATCACAAAAAGGTCGTATTTCATAAAGAATGGCTATTTTTCCATCATATGAATATCCGAAATCCAGCTTCTTTCTTATTTCAGGATCTTCCGGTCTTAATGATTCCATAAACTTTTTTATGGTAGATTCATTTATATCAATTGTATTATTTTTCATTCGTATAAGTTTTAAACCGGGCTTATTTTTAAAATATTAGCAGGTAAGTACCCACCCAAATGACAATAAAGAATAGTCCAAGAAAAAATAATTCTTTTATTTTTTTCTTATCCTTTTGGCTTATTATCATATAGGCAAGGTAAATAATCCAAAGTATTAATAGAACGGGAATTATGATCGATCGGAATGGACCCATATAAAATCAAATATTTAGAAGTTTAAACTTTTTTTAAAATAAAAAAACAAATCTTTTCAGAAAAAATGTCTGCTTTAGCCTTTTATAGGGATTGTATGCTTTTGTGAAACAGGATCCAGGTAGGGGCAGGATCCGGAATGGGAAAATTAGTTAATAATTTTAGCATATTGTTCTCGATACAATTTCTTTTCGCCTGCCGGCTCTAAGAAATCACTCGAACTAACGAAAGTTTTCTTCTACTTCACGTCATTTCAGTTTAACCTCTAAACGTCAGTTCAAGATTTGAGATAAAAAAAGTATCTAGCGGAGGGAATTGCATTGTAGGTTTAGGGCTAGTTAGCCAGCACGCCTTTCCCTTTCAAGCCTCCTTCGACCAGGCCGCAAGAGGCTTATGTGATTGAAAAATGATTTTCGTGCGGCCGCTCATTATGACATTGTGGTAAGAAGCCAAAGCCAGGCGACCTGAATCAAATTTTTTCAAACACGTCAATGGTAGTGTTTTTTGCTAAAGCGATAGCGAAAGCAAAAAATGTATCGAGAACAGGTTAGAAGTTCCTAACTCCCTCGTGTGTTCTCGATACAATTTCTTATCGCCTGCCGGCTCTACGAAATCACTCGAACTGACGAGGGTTTTCTTGCAATGAATGTCAGTCTCCAGTTTTTCTTACTCTAAACGTCAGTTCGAGTGTTTTTTGCTAAGCGTTAGCGAAAGGAAAAAATGTATCGAGAACAGGTTTGGAGTACAGAACTCCCTCGCGAGTTCTCGATACAAATTTTTCTCGCAGAAAAGCTCAAAAAATTCACTCGAACTGACGAGGGTTCTCGATAACAATTTTTTGCCCCGGTTTCCATAATTCACTCAAACTAACGAGGGTTACCTTTTAAAATCTTTTTTTGACAGATTCGGCAAGTCATCAAAATTACCGGAAATGAGCGCTTCTTTCTTTGCTCTGGACCACTTTTTAATTTGTTTCTCTTTGGATATGGCAAAAAATATATCTGTGAATTCTGTATAAAATACCAATTCTACCGGAAGTCTTTTTGCAGTATAACTTTCGGGATGCTTTGCCGTTTTATGTTCAACTATGCGCTTGTGAAGATTTGCTGTGACTCCCGTGTAGTAGGAGTTATCGGCACAATTTAGAATATATACATAGCTGTGTTTCATTATAAAAAGATATAAAATGGATTTTAAACACGCCACGTCAGTTCGAGTATTTTTTGCTGAAGCGATAGCGAAAGCAAAAAATGTATCGAGAACAGGTTGGAAGTTACTAACTCCCTCAATTCTCGATACAAACTTTTCTAGCTGAAACGCTCGAAAAATTCACTCCAACTGACGGGGGGGTTCCTCTAGAAATTAAATGGTAGCACTGTCACCCTGAGCGCAGTCGAAGGGTCGCTGCTGGCAGAAACGTTCCAGGCCAGGACCCGTTCTCGACTGAGCCAGTCCTGAGCGGAGACGAAGGGCTCGAACTGACGGGGGTTTGGAGGAGTCTATAGTCGTTAGTCAATAGTCTGTAGATTAGATAATAACTGTGATTTGAAGAACAGAAACCCGATTACAAATAACCAAGTTTTAACTATCCTCTCTCCACTTTCCTCTCTCCACTTTTTCCCAATTTTTAATTTACTTCAAACTCTATCCGGACTTTTGTATCTCTTGAGGAAGCGGCAGCATAGATAACATAAGAGCCATCTTCAATTTTCCATTGGTTAGTTTCTTCATCCCAATAACTCAATTCATCTAATGGAAGCCTTATGTTAATAGTTTCTATTTCTTCCGGCTGTAATTCATTTGTTTTATAAAAGGCTTTTAGCTCCCGTACCGGCCTGTCAATTTCAGAATTCGATTTTTCCGCATAGAACTGAACTACTTCTTTACCTGCATATCCCCCTGAATTTTTTATGGCTACCGAAATATGGAGGGAATCGTTCAACTTTTGAATTCTTAAATCGCTATAATCAAATTCAGTGTAGGAAAGCCCGAAGCCAAAAGGAAAGGAAACCGGTATATTTGCTTTGTCAAAATGACGATAACCAACAAAGATATCTTCTTCGTAAGTTGTATAATGTTTATTTTTCACTTCATCTTCCTGATCCACTTCCCTTTGAAATAACATGGTCATCGCATCAAATGGCTCACCATCAAGGGGAAAATTGGCATTAGAAGCATGGTCTTTCAGATCTACAGGAAAGGTCATGGGCAGTTTCCCACTGGGATTTACACTTCCACTCAAAATTGCAGCAACGGAATTACCTGATTCCTGTCCGCCCTGCCATGCCAGCAGGATCGCATCGGGTTTTTCCTTCCAGGAATTAGTTTCAATAACACCCCCTATATTTAATACTACAATTACTTTTTTCCCGGCCCTATGAAAAGCATTCGTTGTTTGGGTGATCATATCTTTTTCTTCAGAAGTCAGTAAAAAGTCATCTTTTTCTATACGGTCACTTCCTTCCCCACTGTTTCTCCCAATGGTTATGACTGCGACATGTGCAGATTCAGCCATCTCGTCCAGTTGCTTTTTTGAGTATCTAATGGCGGGAGGATTGTAGGGGGAGCTCATCGCTTCCAGACCTTCCGGTTTTACAAAAGCTTCGGCATTCGCTTTTTTATGATCTTCAAAAATTTTTTTTCCGGCTGTATTAATTTCCAAACCGGCATTACGCAAACCTTCTTCCAGTGAAATGGTATAAGCTTCGTTTACATCTCCCGAACCGATCCCGCCTGAAATAAAATCGTATGATGTCAGGCCAATTAAAGCTACATTTTTTGCACCTTCAATTGGGAGTGCATCATTATTTTTTAAGAGCACCATCCCTTCCGTAGCAGATTCGCGGGTGATTTTAGCATGAGCCTGAAGATTTGGGTTATTGTTATGATCTTTTCGCTGCCATTTTTTAGATTTCAGGACCAGTTTCAGAATTCGCCTTACCGAGTTATTGATATCCTCTTCAGATAAATCACCTTCTTCATAAGCTTCCGTCAAATTATTCCATTGCGCTTTGGTACCGGGCTGCAATAAGTCATTACCGGCATGGATTTGTGCAGGAGCGTTTTCACCTCCAAACCAATCGGTCATTACAACACCATCGTATCCCCATTCCTCTCTCAGGATGTCGGTAAGCAATTCCCTGCTTTCTGAAGTGTAGGTTCCGTTTACTTTATTATACGAAGACATGATCGTCGATGGCCGGGAATTTTTTACAATGATCTCAAAACCTTTGAGATAAATTTCCCTCATTGCTCTATCAGATACAATTACATTATTTTGATTTCGTTTGGTTTCCTGGTTATTGGCTACAAAGTGTTTGACGGAAGTTCCCACACCCTGCGATTCTATTCCATTTACAATTGCAGCACCTATATTTCCACTAAGAACAGGATCCTCTGAAAAATATTCGAAATTCCTTCCACTAAGCGGATGCCTGTGAATATTCACTCCCGGGCCCAGAATTATATCTATGCCATAATCTGAAACTTCTTCACCCATAGCTTTCCCTACCTCTTCAACAAGTTGAGTATTCCAGGTAGAAGCGAGCAGGGTGCCGATTGGAAAAGCAGTGGCGTAATAGGTTCTGTCTTCATCTTCACGTGTAGGCTCAATTCTGAGACCTGCAGGACCGTCTGCCAGATACAGGGTAGGCAAACCCAGCCGGGGGGTAGGGACAATGGTTCCCGCAGCACCGGGTATTCCTTCCCCGGGATCGTTAAATCCTAACATGGAAGACAACCCTGAACCTTTTAAAATATGTATTTTTTCTTCTATGGTCATTTGTGATAACAGATCTTCCACCCGCTCATTGATAGATTTCCTGGAGTCTTCATAAATGTCCAGTTTTCCATTGTCGTTCAGATCTGTGTAAATAAAGCCATCCTCATTCCTATTAGAAAAACTGGTTTTTTCAACATAATCTTTTTCAAAATTTAAAAAAGCGGAATCTATATAGATCCATCCACCCACAGCGACCAGGATCAATAACAGGAGGAGGATTCCAATTATTTTAATGGAAACACGAAACACTTTTCTCATTGGATATTTAATTGTGGCGAATAGTCACAAATATAAATTTAATATGGCAACCCATTGCGAAAGGTGTAAGAGTGAAGGTCTAAACTTTACTGACCGGGATCAATTTTGATGCTTACTATTGATGGATTAGCATCTTCAGGCAGGGCACCGAAAGCGACATTTACCACAAAAAGAGTGTGTTTTAAAGTACCGGTACCAAATGCAAGGCCTGTGGGAAAATCCAGTAACCCGCCTTTGGCAATCTCAGTGATGCTTCTGCCGTCCCTGCTAATACGAACTACACTATAGCCCGCATTCACAGTCCCGTATATGTTACCCCGGGCGTCCATAGTGATCCCGTCAAGTCCGAAGAGAATTGGATCGCTTATCACCACAAAGGGTTCCCCCGCGCTTCCATCCCGCAGAATAGGGATATAAACCAATTCACCTTTCTCAGCATTGGATACCAGGACACCTCCTACCGATTTTTGATCTGTATTGCGGGCGAAGGGCATTTTTTGGCCCGGAACGACCACGATACCGTTGGCGCCTAATGGGAAACCGAGGCCGTATGCACCCGTGCCTTCAAGGGTTTCATCCTCGATCCATATCTCTGCCTTTCCACTCCCCGTATACCGCCAAATCGCACCCGCAGAGTCTGTCATGTAGACTGTTCCGTTTGGTGCAATAGCTACATCGTTCTTAAGGACAATATCAGCTGTGCCCGGGATCCGTTCTTTGTCACCATCAGGACTAATAATATAGAAACCTTCAACTTCTTCATAGGGTGATGTGACGGCGACATAGAGATTGCCCCGGGCATCAAAACGAAGGCCAGCGACTCCACCAAATAAGCCCGTGAAAGGTGGGAAACTCGCAACGACCTCTACAAAAGAACCTTCGGAGTCAAGTTTCCATATTTCCTGCAAAGCGATCATACTTATATAAAAGTTGCCCTGGCGGTCTACCGCTATGCTTTCGGGAAACTCACCTTTGTGAGGGTCGAAGCTTACAAAGGTTGTGATAGTACTATTAGCGAGGTCTGCAGTAATTAGGGTCATTTCCACAGCATCTGAATTTTCAAATTTTAAATCTTCCCCGGAACAGGACATGCTCATTGTAATTACTACCAGCAATGCCAGGATTACAATTGTTTTCTTGCGAATAATTGAGTTAATTGTTTTCATATTGAAAGGTTTTAAGTAATTAAGTGTTGACATTTTGGGGATTACATGCCTTCCAAATTAGTATGAAAAATACCTCTTAGCCGGGAGAGAAATTCATGTTGAATTCTGGGTTATCTTAAAGGTAGCTGAAAATTCTAAATACAACTAAGAATTTATATATTAAAATACTGAAAATCATTACTTTAAAGCCTACTACAAATTTTGAAATGTTTTCATTTTTGGAGATTGATAAATTGATAATGGTGTATTGGCAACAGGCTGCAGGGTAGGGTGATGGAGCTGTTGTTGAAAGTAAAGACGAAGTGATTTTCGCTTTGTTTCAGTGGCCTAATAAATTTTTTTTCAGTTAAATTATAAGATATATACTTCCAAAAAAAGTACTGCCGGGGTCGATGAAAACCCGGCAGTATTGTTTAGTTCTTGATTCGCGAATTACGGATTCAAAGGGATTATTATCATTTAGCTAAACTCCGGGTATAGTTGCATTTTGTTTGGCTTTTTTGGTAAAATTCAGCACCAGGGTGCACTAAAAGAAAAGGGACAAATAAAGTTAGGGGCTGCATAAAAAACTCCACTTTATCCCCGGGATAAAACAAATAATCCGTTACTTTAACTTATATAACTAACTTGTTATGACAGACCTCATTGGAGACATTCACGGCCACGCAGACGAACTTGAAGCCTTACTTCTTAAGTTAGGCTATGAAAAAAGTAACGGTGCCTATTCGCATCCCACCAGCCAGGTATTATTTGTTGGCGACTACATTGACAGAGGGCCAAAGATCAGGGAAACACTTCATATAGTAAAATCCATGGTGCATGGGGGAAATGCAATTGCGTTAATGGGCAACCATGAATACAATGCATTATGTTTCCATTTTCAGGACCCCGAAGGCGGGCATCTTAGAAAGCATTCAATTAAAAATATTACCCAACATTACAAAACGCTTGAGGCTTTTAAGAAAGAACCAGAGGAATATGTAGAGTATTTGGATTGGTTCAAAACATTGCCTCTTTATTATGAGACTGAAACCTTCAAAGCCGTTCATGCCTGTTGGGACAACAAAACTATTGAATATCTAAAAAAGACATTAGTTAACGACAGATTGACTGATGACCTGATTCATCAATCGGCTAAAAAAGGATCAGAACTATATGAGGCAATTGAACAAACGCTAAAAGGTAAAGAAATGACAATGCCCGGGGGACATTCTTTTCATGATAAAGACAATAACGAAAGAACTGAAATACGAATCAAATGGTGGGAAGACCCTTCAAAAATGACCTACAAGTCAATAAGCGTTGAACCCATTAAAAAGTTACCCGAGCAGCCAATTAATTTATCCGAATTAAAATCCACTAACTTTTATGGTAGTGATGACAAGAAAGTATTTTTCGGGCATTATTGGCTAAGAGGGAACCCATCCTTATACAAAGATAATATCTGCTGTCTCGACTATAGTGTAGCAAAGGATGGAAAACTTGTAGCATACCGGCTCAACGGGGAAAGCATATTAGATGAAAGGAATTTAATTTATGTTTAGAAGAAAAGGCCACAAAAGTTAAAAGTGATACCATTGGTGTCGTGTTAAGTATTCAGGCATTCCACCTCAGGATCTCCCCATCTTCCACTTGCTGTGCCGGATTCTAAAAGGCGATCTTTAGCAAATTGAGAGGTTGTAACAGTTCGTATTAGATCCTCCGGGCTTGTCACAGGATACATAGTTCATTTCCTCACCTGCACTTTTTTAATTTTTTTTGGTGTTAAAGATGAATTAATCCTAATGGTAAAAACGGAACCGTTATTTTTTATAGATTGAATCTCCAATTCTCCTCCATGGGCTTTTATGATATCGTATGTAATACTTAATCCCAACCCTGTGCCTTCGGTTCCTTTTTTTGTAGTAAAGAAAGGATCCAGGATCTTATCTTTAATTTCATCAGGGATTCCCGGGCCATTGTCGGCAAGAACTATTTCAACTGTTTCGCCATGACGTTTTGATTGAATTGTGAGCACCGGTGCGTAGTCTGTTTCGGTTTTGGTTTTTTCACGCATCGCATCAAAGGCATTTTTTGCCAGATTTATTATCACCCGGCTAAAATCTTCACCTATAAGCTTTACATTCCCCAGTTTTTCGTCAAGCTTAAAACTAATTTCAACATCAATAGGTTCTTTTCCTGCCCGCATTCCGTGATATGCCAGGTTCACATATTCTTTAATCAGGGCATTCAAATCATTTAGTTCCATTTTGCCCGAACCACCACGCGAATGTTGCAACATCGAAGACACAATGGTATTGGCGCGGGTGCCGTGCTGAAAAATTTTACTTAGATTCGATCTAATATCTCCTAAAAGCTCCCTTACCTCACTTGCATGTTCATTATTCCCTATTTGACCTATTTCCTCAAGAGCTTCGTCAATGAGCTCAAGGGAAACCTCAGAGAAATTATTGACAAAATTCAATGGATTTTTAATTTCATGGGCAATTCCGGCGGTAAGTTGTCCCAAACTGGCGAGTTTTTCCTGTTGCACCAATTGGCTCTGGGCTGCTTTGAGCTTTTCATGGGCGAGTTCAAGATTATGGTAGGCTTTTTCAATTTCTTTAGCCTGTTTTAATTCTTTTTCCCGGGTTTTTCTCCTTTCTTTTTCAAGCAGTCGCTTCCGTTGATAATGGTCTACAGAAAAAACTCCGGAGATGAAGAATAAGGTGTAAAATCCATAAGCAGTCCACGTGCGCCACCAGGGCGAATGAACCTTTATTTCTATATTAGCACCTTCATTATTCCAAATGCCTTTGCTGTTAGCGGCAATAACTTCAAAATTGTAAGTGCCGGGGGGTAGACCGGAGTAGTACGCAAATCCCTGGTTTCCCGATTGGTGCCAGTCCAGATCATAATTCTTTAAAATATATTTGATCTTATTCCTGTCGGGATTGCTATAATGTATAGCTGCAAATCCAATAGAAATAGTGTTTTCATTATATTTCAATTCAATACGTTCAGCGTTTTGTATACCATTCTCAAATTCCAATTTTTTATTTGCAACAGAAAAATTCGTTAAGCTGACTGCCGGCGGAACCGAATTCCGGATGATGTCGGCCGGTTCAAAAAAGGTATATCCTCCCGATCCGCCGAAGAAAAATGTGGTGTCCCTGGTTTTTAATCCGGAACCGTCTGAAAATAACTGGCTGTGAATACCATCCTCAGTGGTAAAATTGATGAATTCTTCCGTAGAAATTTTGAACCTGCTGATTCCTTCAAAAGTTGCCAGCCATAAATCATTTTCTTCCGGGTCATACAAAATGTGTTGAATACCCATGGAAGGGAGGCCATGACTTCTCGTATAATTTTTAATTTCCCCGGTACCGGGATTATATCGGCTTAATCCTCCCTGCCAGGTCCCCACCCATACCGTGCCCATTTCATCATCAAAAAGGGAATTTATATCCTGGGAAATAAAAACGTCTCCAGCCTCTTGATCGTAACCGTGCCGAATAATTTTACCGGTTTCTGGATTGGCACTGAACAAGCCGAAATTGGTAAGTAGCCAGATACCATTCAAATTACTCTCAATGACTTGTATAACTTCATTTGATAAGACATTGCCCTCTTCCCGAATGCTCAAATCGTGGAATTTATATTTAATTTCAGCCTTTCTCTTAGAATACAGGCCAAATGGAGTTGCAACCCATTCTGTCCCTATACGGTCTATATGAAATTCGGTAATGAAGAAAACCGAATCGGGAAGAACTGGATTTTTAATGCGTTCAACTATCATGGATTCCGAGTTTAGTATATAAAAGCCTGAATCTGTACTAATTAATAAATTAGCATCAGAAAGTGGGTCTATATCGTTGATTACGTTTATGTTCTCGAAATCTGAATAAAGATATTTAGAAATATTTCCCGTTTGCGGATCTAATTTATTTAATCCGGATTCATTACCAAAACCCGAAGTGGAAAACCAGACTTCTCCATTGGTAGATTCATAAAAAGAGTAAACCCAGCCGGCAGTGATTTTAGAGTCAGCATCCCGGGAACTTTTCACAGAACTAAAATAAGATTTCTCCTCATATTTCAATAAGCCATTGTAGATGGACCCAATCCAAATATTCCCAAACTTATCAAAATCCAGACTTGAAATGATGGAATTATGAAGGTGATCTTCGGAATCTCCTGAAAAACCGGTGAGTAATGAGGTAGATTCATCAAACATAAAGATTCCTTTATCTGTAGCCAGCCATATCCGGTTTTCCAGGTCTGAATCAATGTTCAGTATATAAAGTTCATCATGGGCAGTACCGGAAAAATTGTTTAATTGGAAATTTTTATACTTTCCCGTCTCCGTATCATATTTTTGAAGTATAGAAGGTTCAAATGACATCCAGATATGTCCATCATCATCACTATACACAGCCGTAGTTCGACCGGAGTTTTCTTTTGAAAGGAGAGGAGGATTTACATTTTCGGCTTTTCCATGCTTATATATTCTGACTATTAAACCTCTTCCTGTAAACCAGCTGTTTCCAAAAGCATCTGATGTTGAAGAATAAATCCCCGTAAGATTTCCGGGTAATCCTTCAGATACGCTTCTGATTGATGAGGTGGGTTCATCATAATAAAGAAGGGCCTGATCAGCCGGGCTTCCATATATAGATCTTACGCCGAAATAAATTGTACCATTTGCATTTTCTGTAATGGTAGATATAACAGGCAGTTCCTGTTCTGTAAGGCCAACCAATTTCGCGAAAGGATATGAAGTGAAGGAGGCCGTTGCCGGATGGTATACGTTGATATCCTGTAAACTTCCAATCCAAATGCGCCCTTTACTATCTTCAAGAATGGAATGGGTTGTTATTTGACTTATGCTTGTAGAATCATTTGGATCGTGGTGGTACCTGGTAAATTCGAAGCCGTCAAATCTAAGGAGGCCATTTTCGGTAGCCATCCAAATAAAACCGAATTGATCTGATATGACATCATTGATATTATTACCATCTGTCTCACTGTATTTTATAAGATTAACGGGATCTAACTGGCTGTATGCAGTAGGTATAAAACTGCAAAGCCCGGTTAAGACAATTATTAGATTCAGAGATCGAATCATTCCATAACATTTTAAGTTAATGGCTAAACAGAGGGGAGTTCAAGTAAAATTATTTTGCAGTAGCTAATGTAGGCCGCAGTTCCTGGTTCTCTTTTAGTCAGATGTTAAGTACTGAATAAAAGCAAAAGTTCCTTTTTATCAACCTTTGGGCGCAATTGGTTTTTTAATCTACTATTACAGAAGCTAAATATTCTGTCAAAATCTAATAAAACCGCTGAAAATAATTTTAAACTTATATAAATATAGGAAAAATAGGTAGGGATATTTGTTAACAATCCTGTTTTTCAGTGTGTTAGAATTGGAGAAACTCAAATGTTCGCTGGAATTAGAAAATAAGTATGGAATTATAATAGCGAAAGCTGTTTCAGCATTATCATAAAATAGTAAGCTTTCAAAAGAACAACAGATGCCAGATAAGTTGACGAGAATTGAAAATTACAGTCAGAGGTTTGGGCAGTTAAACTTGCAGACAGAATACCAAATCTTCAAGAGCCACCTGCTAATTGGGACAATGCGAAGAAAATAAAATACCGGCATGAAGCAAGAACTATTTTGATCGAACTCAAAAATGGCCATGACTTTTTAGCAAGACGACTGGAAGAAAAGATCAAAGAGTACGGAAACTATCTAACTGAATAATGAGATTCGCGGCCCAGGCTCTTTTAGAGTTTTAAGATCTTCTTTTAAGCCCTAAGTTATTTGGATGGGGGCTATTTGATCCCCCTGGTATTGCATTGATTTCTTTTGAGCCATTCCATATAAATCACTTTTTGAATAAGGCACCAGTCTGAATTCTCTTCATTTAAAATATCAGACTTTAAAAAATTCTACCTATCTCCTTTAAATACAAACTTGAATTTAATAATCTTAAATGAATATTTCTTTTCATAAAACGTCGTATCTTAATAACTGAATATCAAATAATTAACTTTAAAATCAATTAAATTATGAAAAGCAGGATTTTTCTTTTTTTCGCGACTTTCTTTCTCGTATTTATTTCCTGTGAGGAAGAAGCTTTGGAACCGGAGCTCCGGGAGGCTCAACTCGAGATGATAACCAAGGCTCACAATGCAAATCAGGTATTTTCATTCAGGGCACACCTGAGTGGGGATGAAGAGGTACCTGTAGCAGAAACAGATGCGACCGGGCAAACCATTTTTAAACTCAGCAAGGATGGGTCAGAATTATATTACAAACTGATCGTTGCCAATATTGAGAATGTAGTTATGGCCCACATCCACAACGCTCCAGCGGGCGAAAATGGGGGAGTGGTGGCATGGCTGTATCCTGAAGGCCCTCCACCTACCCTGATCCCTGGCAGAACAGACGGGATCCTGGCGGAAGGTGTAATTACTGAAGATGACCTTACCGGGGCACTGGCAGGGGGCTCTCTCCAGGATCTTCTGGATCTGATGATTGCCGGGGATACCTATGTGAATGTTCATACTTCACAATTTCCCGGCGGTGAAATCCGGGGTCAGATAGAGCCAAATAATGTGAAGTAATTAACCGAGGCTGTAATTCAATCTCATTCTTGGAATTACAGCCTTTGGTTTTTTCCAGAATGCTGTAAATTAAAATGCTCCAAATACTATTTCTTCAAATCCCAATATTCAATTTTTCCTCACCTGTGTTTTTTAATTATTTTCCAATACAGAAGTTGTCTTTCTAGGCAGAACGCGGGTTTAGGAAATATTGAGGTGTAAAATAGGTACAAGTCGTTTCTGACATGTTAAAAAAAGTTCATAAAATTTTGCCGATAATTAAATTTTGGTAATTTCCCCGGTGAGCTCACCAGGGAAATACTCTATATATTTTGATTCGTATCTTTAATAAGAAAGGAATAATTTTAAAACTTTCTTATACTTTGGAGGATATTTTTATTTGTCCTTTTTTTAGAAAATATATAATTAATGAATAATAAAATTAACATATCAGAATTTGTAAGGCAATCATGTTCAGATCTTAATATGGAATTAGAAAGAAGTTCTGACGATTTTTTTAAAATAAATACTGATAATGCTTCAGGAGTCTCAGTAATTATAGAAATTAAAGATCCTTATAAACTATCCTTTTATTTTGTCTTAAGAACATATGATGTATTCTACCACGGAGATAGGAGTGATGCACACGTAGTACTAAGCCTGATGTTTAGTAGCTTTCTTAGATTATCTGGCCTTCATATTTCATCTTCTTTATTTGATATTGCTCATCCTGTAGTGAAAGACGAAGTATGGGGGAGGTACATTATGCCTGAACAAACACCTTCGTTTTTGGGGATTTCCAATGAAGAGCAACTACGCCTAAAAATTCGGGATATCCTGGATATCGTAGCAGTTTGGAGACAAATGTTTTGGAAATTTGTAGGATGTCCCTGTAATAGCTGTATGCAAAATTTAGGCTACAATTATAGGGGCTATGAGGAGTCCACAGTAATATTAAAATCCCTGGAGGAATTATATGGAGAATCCTCCCATAAAAACTATGGAAACCGACTTAAACCAAAATACAATTATATATATGATATTGAAAATGAAGTAACAGTAATCGAGTCCAAAGAGCTTGCTGAATATATAATTGCTATTATAAAAGGCAAAAAATTTCCAGAAAATATCATTAAAGGCATAAATGGGGAGCTTATTATTGATAATGACATACATAATTTTATACATAGTAATTCAAAAAAAGAATTTGAAGAAATTATAAAGACGCTGGATGATGGCCGTAAGCTTACCTTTCCTATAATACCTTTAGAGAATATGTTGATAACCGTTTCTAAACCTTACATTATTGCATTAGGTAGATTATCCGGTAAACATGAATTTAATCTTGAACGAGAATTAGTAAGGAAACGCCACAATGAAGAATCCGAAATTTTATTTCCAATTCCTGCTTTTTCTTGGGCTGATAACACATGTCCAGAGCAATTCGAAAGTTTGATAAAATCCTTGCTAGAGAGAGACCCAAATGTGAAAAGTGTAAGAAAACCGGCACCTATAAATCAGGGAGATAAAGGTAGAGACC
>JAGXIL010000029.1 GCA_024635655.1 Gillisia sp.
CCATTATCCTGCCACTTGGAAGAAACCTTACCGGGTATTGATCTTTGAATACTGATATCCTCCAGGCTGTGATCTGGAAGAGGTGTTACCGGGTATCGATCTGGAAGAGATCTTACCGGGCTGTGATCTTTGATCCTCCAGGTTTCATTTCAGGAACCATTTATAAACAGCTGTATTCTGAGATCCATTATCCTGCCACCTGGAAGAGATCTTACGAGGGCGTAAATTTTACTTTTTTTAAAACAGATAATATTAAGAACAATATTTGGAATACCTGAAATAAACGTAAAATGTGATTAAGTTTATATAAGATCAAATAGCTATATAAAAGGGAAAAAAGAAACCCTTACGGGCATTTTACGGGCATTTAAAATAAAAACCCTGTCTAAACACTTATACACAGGGCATTTATTAATATTAAAAGTAGCCTCGCCAAGAATCGAACTTGGATCTACAGTTTAGGAAACTACTATTCTATCCATTGAACTACGAGGCCTTTTTCAGGAGGACAAAAATAAGAATGTTTTGAGAATAATTTCCTATTCTTTATTAAACTTAGTCTCCAAATTTTATAAAGAAACTTACCTTTGAGTTTCAATAAATCTTTCATTATGAAACTCATCAGTATATCTGCAGCCGTGTTTTTAATTATCCTTACTGCTACCTGCAATTCCACTTCAGGAAATAATAATTCCATGGAAGTCACGGGAACAATTGAAGCCATACAAATGACCTCCTGGCAATATGGAACTCACACCATCAGTAACGACTCCACCTTTTATGCACTACGAAGCGATAAGGCAGATCTTGGGCAGTTTGAAGGACAAACCGTGACCATCAAAGCCAGTAAGATCGAAGGCTATCCTGTAGACGGGGGTCCGGAATTCTTAGAGGTAGAAGAGGTACAGGAATAATTTGACCCTTCCGGCCTTTGAATTTAATTTTAATAGCATATAATATTTAAAATGAAAAAATTACTTTTCCTGATCTTCTTCGCTGTTTTGCTAATCCCAAACCAAACCTCTGCGCAGGTCAATGACGACAAAATGGGAGCCTGGTATATGTATTTCTGGAATACAACTTTTACAGAAAGCAGGTTTGGATTTCAGGGAGATGTGCAGTACCGAAACTGGAATGTCATTGGCGATCTTGAGCAACTTCTTTTACGGGGAGGAGTGACATACAGCCCTGAAAATGCCAATATTAAATTTACCCTGGGTTATGCCCATATTACCACGGGTACTTATGGCGACAGCAAAAGCACCTTTCCGGAAAGCAGGATCTACCAGGAGGCTTTGCTTCCGCAGATGCTAAGTGACAGATTCCACTTGATCCACCGCTTTAGATATGAGCAGCGATGGGTAGAGTCACAGGATCTCAGGTCCCGCTTTCGTTATGCGCTGTTCCTGAATATTCCGCTAAACCAGCCAAACCTCAACCGCAATTCTATTTACCTGGCATTTTATAATGAGCTTTTTATTAACGGGGAGCGGAATATAGGTGGAGGAAGAAGTGTGGAACTCTTTGACCGTAACCGCTTTTATACCGGACTGGGTTATGGATTGACAGATAGTTTACGGTTACAGGTAGGATTTATGGAGCAAACTTCAGATGCCTTCAGCAAAGGACAACTTCAGCTAAGTTTACACCATACCTTCTAATATTTTAGCACTGGTTTTATATATTTATATTAAATTACTTGATCATGAAGCTATTTCTTTTCCTTAGTATATTAATTATGAGCGCACATTCAGGTTTTGCCCAGAATCCGGAGATTAGCGGGGATGCTTTTGCCCATACCTACTCGATCGTGGCACGGGACTCTATTACAGGAGAAATGGCAGTAGGAGTTCAAAGTCACTGGTTCTCGGTAGGATCCCTTGTATCCTGGGGAAGATCCGGGGTGGGGGTTGTAGCGACGCAGTCTTTTGTTAACCCTGCTTACGGCCCTAAGGGGTTAGATTTAATGGAAGAAGGGAAATCGGCTAAAGTGGCTTTGGAGGAATTGGTTGCTAAGGATGAAGGAAAAGCTTTCCGCCAGGTAGCAGTTTTGGATGCATCAGGAAAAGCGGCGGCATTTACAGGAGAGAAATGTGTCGAATCTGCCATGCATCACGCAGGCAGCAATTTTTCTGTTCAAGCCAATATGATGCTGAATGATGATGTGGTACCTGCTATGAAGTTGGCTTTCCAGGAACACGCAGATCTTCCTTTAGCTGAAAGAGTGGTGAAAGTATTACAGGCTGCCGAAGCAGCAGGTGGGGATATCCGCGGAAAGCAATCTGCAGCTCTCCTTGTTGTTGGCCCCGATAAAGTCGAGAATTCCTGGGAAGATAAAAAGATCGATCTTCGGGTAGATGATCACACCGAACCTTTGGCAGAACTTGAGAGACTGCTGAAAGTTGCCAGAGCTTATGAATTCATGAATCGCGGAGATGTGGCTATGGAAGAAGAAAATGTGGATGAAGCCCTTAAGCAATACGGGAAAGCAGAAGACCTTTTTCCTGAAAACCTGGAGATGAGATATTGGAAAGCCATTGCCCTTGCCAATAGCGGAAGGATGGAGGAAGCCCTACCCATTTTTAAAGCCATATTTAAAGAGGATGATAACTGGCGCACGATGACTACCCGCTTACCCGCTTCAGGATTGTTAAATGTTTCAAAAGAACAATTAAATCAAATCGTAAATTAAAGATTTTCAAGGAGCTAATCCTTATTTTTGCCAATCCATTAATACTTAAATGAAGTGATTATGAAATTAAGAAATATTTTTTTAGGCTTTTTAGTTGCCGGGGTGATGAGTTTTACCTCCTGCAAGAATGAAAAGTCTTCAGAAGACGATACAGTACAAACTGAGGCTACTCCTACAGAAAATGAAGATTCAGAATCTGTTGCCCTTAATCCTGCTCATGGACAACCAGGCCACAGTTGTGCAATTCCCGTTGGAGCGCCATTAAATCAGGACTCTTCTGTTAATACCACTCAGCAAGCGCCTGCTCCTACCAACTCCGGAGTTTCTCCTGTAAGGCTAAATAATTCTACGGCAACGCCAGATAAAAATCCTCCACATGGACAACCGGGACACGATTGCGCTGTTCCTGTAGGAGCAGACCTGAACGGTTAATTTCCTGCATTTTTATATAACATAAGAAATCCCGGTCCAGCCGGGATTTTGTTTTTTAGTAGAGGATCAACAAAGGCTTGCTCTCTGCCTGATTTATTCAGTTTAACAAATTATAGCCGTGCTTTATGCCGGGAGAAAATATAGGCCTTCCAGGGTGTATCAACTTCTTTTAATTACGGTTTGGGAAAGTAGTGGTCAGGGATTAAATGGCAAGTACAAAGTTTTTTAAAGTTATCGGGTTAATTTTCCGGAGAAAACAGGCTTCAGCATTTTGTTATTTTCAGTATAAATTAACGACTGCTCCTCTATTATATAGTTAATATCTTCCGCTAATTAAAAATTACAGATATTGCATTAAAAATTGGCTTTCCTGATTTGAACATTACGCACCTCAATACCGAAAATTTTTATTTAGAATTACCCATTCATACGCGTAGGTTGAGCAAACTAATGTCCAGTAATTCCCTGTTTCACGATGTACCGGAGGACTGGCATATTCTTGTAGCAGATATTAAAAATTCTACGCGGGCCGTCAAAGATGGAAAACATCAACAGGTAAATCTCGTAGCTACAGGAAGTGTGATCGCCATATTAAATTTAGCTGCCGCCAGAAAAATAAACATTCCCTTCTTTTTTGGAGGTGATGGAGCAACTATGCTTGTTCCACCTGCACTTTTATCAAGTGGGATCTCAGCTTTAAAAAAGCATAAAATAAACACCTTTAAAAATTTTAATTTTGAATTAAAGATCGGGCATGTTTCTTTAGAAGATGTCTATAAAAAAGGTATGCACCTCAAGATTGCCAGAGCGAGGATCAATCCTGTCTTTAATATTCCGGTAGTTTTAGGCAACGGATTAGAATATGCTGAAACCCTTGTGAAAAATTTTCCTGAACAGGTGGTTGTCCCTGTGGACAATTTGCCATTAAATCTTGACGGTATGGAATGCAAATGGAACCGCATTAAACCGCCAAAAGAGAATCAGGAAGTTATCAGTTTAATTGTATGCAATCACGGGGAGGAAGAACCTTCTAAGAGTTTTTCACAAGTACTTAAGGCTATTGATGATATTTATGGTTCGCCCCGTTCCAGAAAACCCATTTCGGTAAAACGCTTAAAACTAAATGCCAAACTGGGACAGATAAACCTTGAAATGCGCAGCAAACTCGGAAAATTTAATGGGTTCTATTTCGTAAAGAACTGGCTCAGAAATAACCTGGGAAAGCTATACTTCAACTTTAGTGACAGCGGAAAAATCTACCTTGAGAAGCTGGTGGAACTTACAGATACCATAACGATAGACGGCCGGATTAACACAGTCATAACAGGAAATGCAGATCAACGGTCTTCTTTGGTATCCTTTCTTGATCATTTGGAAAAAGCAGGAAAAATTAAGTATGGCCTGCAGGTGAGCGGGGAAAGTGTTATGTCCTGTTACGTTAAAGATATGGCTACAAATGACCATATTCATTTTGTGGATGGCGCAGATGGCGGATATACAAAAGCGGCTAACAACTTAAAGGAAAAATTATCCCTGTAAGTTATTAGCCGCTGAAACCTGTAATATTTCTATCTTTTAATCCAGTCCACCTCTTCGGGTTGCATCCCTTGCCTCCGGCCATTCCATTTGCTCTCCGGTTCTTTGATTCCGCGGAAGAGCAGCTCTCTCTCTGGAGGTAGTTTCAGGGTCTTCACTGGCTTTGTAAGCCAAAATTGCCGTGAGGATTGCGTTGTTCCTTACATCGTCAAATACGATCTTATCATAAGTATCCAGATTTGTATGCCAGGTGTAATTCCAGTAAGACCAGCTTAATGAACTTAAACTAAACGCAGGAGCACCAGCTGCCACAAAAGAGGCATAATCTGAACCACCGCCTGCAGGGGTTCCCGGGAAATTGTATTCTATTTCATCTTTATATTCCTGAGGAACCACTTCCATCCAACGGCCCAAGTAATCATAGGCGTGAAGAAATCCACCTCCTGAAATATTTACCACTCTTCCGGTTCCGTTATCCTGATTGAACAAAGCCTGTAGGTTGTCAACAACTTCAGGATGATCTTTCACATAAGCCCTGGACCCATTCAAGCCTTGTTCTTCGCTTCCCCAATGGCCGGCGATGATGGTTCTTTTTGGATTGGGATATAATTTTTTCAGGATCCTCATAGCCTCCATCATTACAATGGTTCCGGTTCCATTATCTGTGGCGCCGGTGGCACCATCCCAGGAATCAAAATGAGCTGATAAAATAATATATTCTTCAGGCTTTTCAGTTCCTTTTATAGTCGCTATAGTATTAAAAGCGGGAACTGCTCCCAATTCTTTTGATTCAGCTACCAGTCTTATTTTTGGCTTGTTACCAGATTCTGCCAATCGATATACCATCCCATAATCTTCAAGAGAAAGATCTATAGTTGGAATTTCTTTTGTGGCAGCAGAAAAAATCTTATTGGCTCCAAATCCGCGGGACCAGTTAAGGGTAATGATCCCTGCGGCACCGGCATCTTCAAGAGCTGCATAGATGCTACGATTATCAAAACCGGTATTATTAATTTTGTCTCTCCATTCCTCCTGTTGCTCTTCCCGTTCAGCTTTCATTTTTTCGAAAGATTCCTCTTCTGCAAATTCCTCCCAGTTATAATCAGGCCGTCCGGTTGGTTGAGGCATAGAGACCATCACCAATTTCCCTTTTACCCCGGGCAACCAGCTCTTAAAAGCATCGGCATTTGGAGAATCAGGAAGCGTAACTACTTCGGCAACAATAGGCTTTCTGCCTGAATCCGGGCTCCAGGCCAGTTGCATTCCACTTAGGGTTCTTACCCTGGGCTCGATAAGGTCAATATGGGTAATCCCGCGTTCCCAACCTTTCCATTCCCCCCATTGTTCATTTTCAGCATCTATGCCCCAGCTTTTATAAGTATCTACTGCCCAATTATGGGCCTGTTCCATTTCCGGAGTTCCAACTAAACGGGGTCCTATAACATCCAGCAGTTCATGGGCAAGGGTCTCCAACTGGGAGTTATCATTGGCTTCTTTAACAATGTTTTCAACAATTTGATTTGTCTCCTGAGCAACTATCGTGGAAACTTGAACCAGCAACATAGTTGAGAGGAAAAATAGGGTTTTTTTCATGTATAAAATTTAAAATTGATATTATATCTAAGATTTTCAAATATAACATTCCTTTTAGATATTAATTATGATTGCAGGACAGAAAAAGACCCAGTTCTCAATTAAAATTCGGGTAAAAACCGAAAAGGCTGCCCGCAGGCAGCCTTTTTCAATTATTTATTATTTCATACCCTATCTGTCAACCATACCTTCCAGTAAAACGGTATACATACCTTCTACGGGGTCATAGTTAATGCTGTAGGTAGTAGGATAGAATCCGCTTTGTTGAAAGTTTTCAGGCTGAGGGATGTCAAAAGTAGCGCTTGTCTTCTGCTGTAAATACTCCAGAGTAATCATGGGCTCATAGAAGATAAAATCTGCGTTATATGAACCATAAATAAAAGTATGAGAAAATACTTCTCCATTCAATTCTCCAGCTTCAGAACTTAACCAATGTTTCCCCATCATAGGAACAAACCCGGGGGATGCAAAATAAGTTGCCGGCCAGTATTCTTCCGCAGGTAGAACTTCGGCAAGGGCAGCATCTGTGATTTGCATTTTTTCTTCCTCAGAGATCATATAAAAATGAAGATCAAAATGAGGAAGGTCATAAACTCCGGGTGGTTCATGACCGTGAGGAGCCCAGTCTATATCAAAATGATCATAAATTATTTCTCCTGCCTCTTCAGGAAACTGAAGTGTCAAATGTTCGAATTCCTCTGGTAAACCTTCAAGAACTTCTTCAGAAAATTGAACACCCAAAGCCTGCACGTCGCCATCGTTATTTAATCTTACCATGGTACGAATTACCCCGCCACCAAGTTCGCCTTCCGCACCAAAATAAGTATTGGATGGTTCTCCCCCTTCGCTAAAGAGATTGGGTACATCCTCATTATCACATCCTTCCCGGAAATGGTAATAATCTACGGCAGAGTCTCCGGAGAATAAACTGCGAACATCATTATCATTAATGACGCCTTCGCGAATTACGCTTTCAGTCACTGTTCCATAGGCATCAGAATTTAACAGGGTGATCTCTACATAATATTCATCCAGACCGTTTTCATCAGGAAGGGCTACACATAAGGGAGTGGCAGCATAATCGCCGTCCTGGTTGAGTTCTACCGTGTTAGTGAGATTGGTATATAAAGCCGTACCCAATTGTCCATTTTCGTAAGTCCAGATATTCACACTGTACTGTGCAGGATAATGTCTTCCTGTCTCATCACAATAATTTCCGAAAATACACCATTCTATTGCCTGAGAAGGAACCAGATCAAAGAATAAATATCCATATTGATTTACCAATCGGTCATCAAAACACAATACCGGCACATCAACATATTTTTTAACGCCTGCACCCACTTCAATACTCAAGGGTAAAGTAGAATTTAAGTACCCGGCCATTTCACTCCCTGCTAAAGGGGCAACCCATATCGCATTATCCTGCGCATCAAAAACGGCAAAATAATCGAGGGAATAATTTCCGGGATCTAATTCCAATTCCGGAACTTCTTCAGTGAACACCTGACCCGGCACCAAATCTACTCTGAACGGATCTCCCTCATTTCCTACCACAGGACTACCGTTACTGGAAAGGATAATTTCCACATAGACCACATCCTCATCAGAGCATTGCGGAATATTTGCAATGGCCTGTTTTAAATCAGCTTGAGTGGCAAGGTCATTTACCTTGGCACTAAAAGTCAAAGCAACTTTTTCCTCGTTGGGTGATTGCACCTCATCGTTACTACACGAAGTAAAGATCAGGGGAAACATAGCCATAATGGCAAACAAAAGCTTAAATTTTTTCATCATTGTTGGTTTTAATAATGTAAAGTTATTTGATCAATCGTGGGATGAAACCCATATCGGGGGGCTCCAAAAGGCGCTTTCGTGAAGCTACAAGCACCTGTTTATTAGCATTTTAAAGTTAAAATAGTGTCACAGAAAAACCAGTGGGGGATTTCCTGTAAAAATTTTCAGGGCAAATTTTCAGTTTCAAAAAAAAGAAAAACAGAAACCTAAATATCCTGCCGGAAAGGCTTAAAAATGGCCCAAGGAGATTTTTAAAACCACTGCATGAGGGGCATTATTTTTACTTATCTTGGAGGCAACTATTTTTACATTAAAATCCTCAAAAGCACAGCATATATGGACATTAATTTTGTAAGAGCCCAATTCCCCGCACTTAAAGACAATTTTATATTTATGGATAATGCCGGGGGATCCCAGATCCTGGGTCGCACGGTAAATTACATAAGTGATTACCTGATACATTCCAACGTGCAACTGGGAGCCTCTTATAAGATATCTGCGCTTGCAGGGGAAAGACTGGATCAAGTGACCGCCCAGGTGGCAAGGCTTATCAATACAAAAGATCAAAAAGAGGTGGTAATAGGACCCACTTCGACTATGTTGATGCGCATTTTGAGCCTAAGCCTTAGCCATGACTGGAAAGAAGGAGATGAAGTGATCGTAACCAATGCAGATCATGAAGCTAATGTTTCATGCTGGACAGACCTGCAGGAGAAAGGAATTAAAATCAAGATCTGGAAGCTAGATCCTGATACTTTTGAACTTGAAATTTCTGAGCTCAAAAAACTGCTTAATGAACGCACAAAACTTGTTGCGGTTACCCATTGTTCCAATGTTTTGGGCACCATTAATCCAATTAAAGAAATAGCAGAGGCCGTTCACCAGGCCGGAGCATTAATATGTGTAGACGGGGTTGCTTATGCGCCTCATCGCAAAGTAGATGTGCAGGAACTTGATGTTGACTTTTACGCTTTCAGCTGGTACAAGGTCTACGGCCCTCACCTGGCAGTAATGTATGGCAGATTAGATCTTCTTACCAAAATGAAAAATATGAATCACTATTTTTTCAAGCCTGAGGATGTACCTTATAAACTGCAACCCGGAAATTATAATTTTGAACTCACCTATGGCCTGCGTGGCCTTCCGGAATATCTTTCAGATCTCTATGACCATCATTCCCCACATCTCAATATTTCGGTTGAAGAAAAATACAGGAAAAGCTTTGAACTAATTGCTGAATATGAAGAAAAACTGGCGGATTTGTTATTAGACTATCTTAATTCAGTAGAAGAAATAAAGGTTATTGGGGAAACTTCGGGAGATGCAAATAAAAGAGTTCCTACGATCTCATTTGTACACGAAAAGTTAAAAAGTCCCGACATAGTGGCCGAAGTGGATAAAGAAAATATAGGCATCAGATTTGGGGATTTTTATGCCAAGAAATTGGTTCACGATCTGGATCTGGAAAAATGTGGTGGTGTGGTTAGGGTAAGCCTGGTTCATTACAATACTGAGGAAGAGGTTCAAAAAGTTATTGCAGCCTTTAAAAAGATCTTTTAACGAGGGGGAAGTAACTGATCACTTGCCAGGATCCGTCCGCCCTTTTGGATAATGTCTGCTTTTGCTTCTTCAAATTTTGAAGTGTCCAGGGCACGGGTGGCATCCTCTACAAGAGTTGCGGAAAATCCTTCACGCAGTGCATCCTTTATTGAGTAATACACGCAATATTCCGCTGCAAGACCTACGAAATACAAGTCGCTGGCTCCTTTCTCCTTTAAATACCCGCTAAGGCCGGTGGATTTAAGGTGTGCGTTGTCAAAAAATCCACTGTAGCTGTCAATTTCGGGGCTGGTGCCTTTCCTGAATATAGCCTCGATTCTTGCTGTTTCCAGGCCGGGATGGAATTCGGCTCCATGGCCGTTCTGCACACAGTGTGTGGGCCAGAGAACCTGCTCGTTGCCATGCCACTTTATCGTTTCAAATTCATTTTTATCCCTATGATTCACCGCAAAACTTGCGTGATCCCGGGGGTGCCAGTCCTGGGTGGCTATTACAAGTTCAAATTCATGTTGCAACCTGTTGATCAAAGAAATGATCTCGTCCCCGCCCGGTACTGCTAAAGTTCCGCCGGGGATAAAGTCATTTTGAACGTCAATGATGATCAAAGTTTTCATAGCACATTTAAGTTAGTAAAATTTAATCCTTTGAGGAAATGAATCTTTACATCCTGTATTTGAACAGCAATTCCTCACGTTCAGTTTTCAGCTTACTGCTCATCCCCACCTTATAAATATGCGGATTAAAAAATCTTTTATACTCTCCCGGCAGGGTTTCCAAACGTTCTTTCGCATAAAAGGCAATTTCTTCCAGGCTTCTGGTTGGCTGTGTCCTTTTTCCGTCTACCATCACCGGATGAAGTAAAGCTTCCATTGCGTAACCATCAACGGCAAGAGATTTCAAAGTTTCACGAGGATCATGCATCCAGTCAATGGTGGTTTCCTCCCTTAGAGTTATCGCATCTGCACCTATAAGTTCTCCTTTGGAATTGCTAAGTCGGTAAACCTGTTTTTTATGGGGAATGGTGACTTTGGAAAGACTTTCAGAGATCTTTAATCGCGGTTTTCCACCTGAAGCTGCAAGTTTGTACACTCCGTCCAGGGCAGCATCGGGACTTCCGGTTACCAGGTTCGTACCCACCCCAAAAAGGTCAATTGGCGCTTTTTGTTCCAGTAAACTCTTGATCACAAATTCATCGAGCTGATTGGAAGCGGCAATTTTTACATAATTTAATCCTGCCTCATCCAGCATTCTCCTGCTTTCCCTGGCCAGGTAAGCCAAATCTCCACTATCCAACCGAATACCCCCCAGCTTCTGCCCTTTTTCTTCCATTTCCTTCCCAATTTTTATGGCGTTGGGAAGCCCGCTTTTCAGGGTGTCATAAGAATCTACCAACAGCACGCAATCGTGCGGCCTGCCTTTGGCGAAAGCGCGAAAGGCGCTAATCTCATCCTCATAACTCTGTATAAATGAATGGGCCATGGTACCTGCCACGGGAATATTGAATTCTTTTCCGGCTACTACGTTGCTTGTGCCGTCAAAGCCACCAATAATTGCTGCCCGGCTGGCATAAAATCCGCCCGGCCCCTGCGCCCGTCGCAATCCAAAATCCAGCAGCTTGCGGTCCCCGGCAACCAATCTCATCCGGCTTGCTTTTGTAGCAATAAGCGTTTGGAAGTTGAGAAGATTTAAAAGAATTGTCTCAATAAGCTGTGCCTCGATCATTGTGGCTTCCACTTGTAGCACGGGCCTGGTAGGAAAAACGAGATCTCCTTCCTTTGCTGAAAAAATAGTTCCGCGGAATTTGAAATTCCGGAGATATTCAATAAAATCTTCGGGGAATTCCCGGGTTTTCAAATATGCTATATCTGAATCGCTGAATGTGAGGTTTTCCAGGATCTCCAGAAAATCTTCCAACCCGGCAAAGATCGCATAGCCATTGTTAAAAGGAAGTTTCCTGAAGAAATAGTCAAAAACTGCAGGGCTTTCTCTATGCCCATTCTGAAAATAGACCTGGGCCATTGCAAGCTGATATTGGTCTGTATAAGTAGCCGTGAAATTATGCATATTTAACTTTTAATTGCGGGAGCTTAGGAAAGATCTTTTAAATATTGTTGATATATATTCAGATCCTGCTCACTGTGCAATACAAACTTAATCTTTTGCAGATGCTTTAGCTCATCCACTTCCTCCAAAATAGTGTCAAAGGCAATTTTAGTAGCCTTTTTAAATGGAAAGCCGAAAGCTCCGGTTGAAATAGAAGGAAATGCTATAGACTTGATCTGGTTTTCTTCCGCCAGCTGTAGGGCATTTTTGTAGCAATTGGAAAGGAATATATTTTCCGGACGATCTTTACCATAAACAGGCCCCAGGCAATGGATCACGTAATCATTAGGAAGATCGTAAGCAGCCGTTATTACCGCTTCCCCCGGTTTTATGGGAGCCAGCGGTTTACATTCATCATATAATTGTGGGCCGGCTGCCGTGTGAATTGCTCCTGCCACACCTCCACCTATTTTTAATTCTGCATTTGCGGCATTTACCACCGCATCTACGTCCGGTTGATTTGCAATATCCCCGCGTACTGCTATGAATTGAAGGTTTTTATACTCTACTCTCATTTTTTCTTCATTGACCTATTAAGATAAGAAATCTAAGTTTAGTAAGGCAATTGAATGACCTCTTACTGGTTGCGGTTATAAGTGAAACAGCTTTTTCAACTGATAACCCATTGTCACCATTATTTCCCATCGCCGGAAGGGATCCTTATTACCACTAAAAAGAGGGGTGTTTTCATCTACCTTTAAAAACCTTGTTTCTGTCCTTATATAGGCATTAGATGCAGGTTTATATTCTCCTCCAAATGTTATCCCCCAAAGCTGCAATCCCTGGTCCACACCGTTAGAAACAGGCAATAACCCACTGATAAATCCGTGCCTGTCATTAAATAATTCAAGCCGGGTAGTAAGGGAATATTTTTCTTCAAACTGATATCGCAAGGTTGCAAGGGCATTATACATAACTGCTGTCCCTGAAGGATCTGTAATCTCCGAATTTGTTTGTGTTCCCATATCGGCTCCAATGGTCAGAAATATCTTTTCATCAAATTCAGAATTGAAATACAGATTATTATAAGTTCTGAATTGGCTGGGAAATGCAGCATCCGGGGATTCCCTGCCAAACAAATTCGTGTAGGTAATAGAAGAATTTTCATTTAAAAAATAACTGAACAGCAAACCTACAGATTTAGCATTGTTCACATCCAAAAAACGGTTATAGCCATTTACCATCCAAAATTCAGCATAAAATTTACCTGATCCCTCATAGGAAACCTTTGCTCCGGCCTGATAAAAAGGCTCATTGTAAGTGGCAACAGCAGTAGAGCTTAAAAAACCATTTTTAGGCAAAAAGCTTTCCGTACCTATATGGGTAGTGAAAAATCCTGCGTCTATCCACCAGTCCCCTGTTATCCTAAATCCGAGATTTGCCTCCTGTACGTTTGGAAATTCCTGCGACCAGGTTGCCTGGGAAATATCGCCATAGTGCAGCGTGAAATTGCTTCTTAACCTTTCTGCTTCATAAGAAAGCCCCGTTTGTGCTACATTTAGTCCAAAACGCTCGTTACGAGGAGATACTGTGGTAAAGGGCTGAAGCTCGTTTGGTCCAATTTCATTTGTGAATTTGCTGTAATACACATCTGTATATGCATGAAATTCCAGCGTTGGCCCATTCTCGCCCTTTATTTCCTGAGCAGCAAGAAAGGAAATATTAAAAAATGAAAATATAAATATTACAAGGCCAATTTTATTCATTCATTAAAAATAAAATAAATAAAAAATATACCGGCAGGAATGAAAGGGATATTAAAGGATAAAAGGAGTTTCAGATTATTTTTTAAAAATATAAAGCTTTAGACCTCATAACAATTTTCTGCCTGTAATACATGTTATAAGACATTTTTAGAAAATCCTATACCCAAAGGAAAACCCGATTGTGGGAGAAAAAACTCCACTATTAAAATTAAAATCCTGAAGATATCCAAGCCCAATGTGAGTATTAAATATAAATCGCCCTCCAAGATTTCTTTGGATTCCCCAATGAAGTTCGGAAAGCATTGCGCTGTTTAAAGACCTAATACCGGATATTCCGAAACTGTATTTAGTTTGCAGTGCGATATAATTTCCTGCATTGTTAACAATGTTTTTCCCTTTTTCCTTTCTTTTATTAATATTATACACAAACTTGAGCCTGGATTTTAGAGACGGAACTGGCCTTATAAGGTCTAAGGTATATGTGGCAATATTGTTATCAACACTCATTCCCATCCCCAGCCCAAAAGCATTCTCCCAGACAAATTTATTAGATACAGGAAGTTCGTACCCTAAAATTAATCCGTGAAAGCCTAACTCGGCCTTACCAAATTTTTCAAGATTATTGCGGTTGTTTTGAGCATTTGCATTAAATCCTAAAGTTGAAAGGAGGATAACAAGTATTGTCTTTTTCATGGTAAAAGGGGGTTTGTATATTTGTGATTGAGAAAGTTTTATTAATAGTAGACAACCAATTCTTTGGAAAATATTGGGTCCTAAAAGGATAATAAGAATAGGGTCGGAAATTAATTGTGGAATATTTTGGGGGATTTAAACCATAAGTATCGAAAAATTGAAAATGTTACAATTTTCTCAATTTTAATTATACTTGACTTAGCATTAAATAACTTATATCCATTTAATATTTTTGAAGGAATATTTAGCGAAAAATAAAAATAATACTATATTTGCATCCGCAAAATTGCGTGCAACACTCCTCCTTAGCTCAGCTGGTTAGAGCATCTGACTGTTAATCAGAGGGTCCTTGGTTCGAGCCCAAGAGGGGGAGCAA
This sequence comes from Gillisia sp., assembly GCA_024635655.1. Taxonomy (GTDB): domain Bacteria; phylum Bacteroidota; class Bacteroidia; order Flavobacteriales; family Flavobacteriaceae; genus Gillisia. Next base: position 14,489 of record JAGXIL010000029.1, read on the forward strand.
ATAAAAGTTTAGAGGTCTTTGCATCTTTAGACAAAGTGAAATTTTTTATAAGGGATATTATTCCTCCTTAGCTCAGCTGGTTAGAGCATCTGACTGTTAATCAGAGGGTCCTTGGTTCGAGCCCAAGAGGGGGAGCAAAAAGCCTGACAGTAATGTCGGGCTTTCTTGTTTTAATACCTTACCATCTTTGAAGCTTTACACCCTGTTTCGGATTCTGATATATATTTTATTTTTTGACCAAACAAAATACCCGTTTCCCTTTCATCATTTTAGAGTGAACAAAAGATAAAAATTCAAAATAAAAAATGGCTTCCCAGCCGGAAAGCCATTTATATACATTATCTGTTGTATCACTCAAACAACCAGCGGTATATATCATTTCCATTGGCAAACAATACCAGGGCTATTAATATAAAGAACCCTACCAGTTGGGCATATTCCATAAATTTCTCATTAGGTTTTCTTCCGGTAATGATCTCGTACATCAGGAACACTACGTGGCCCCCATCTAAAGCAGGGATAGGCAAAATGTTCATAAATGCGAGGATAATGGAAATAAAGGCAGTTGCCATCCAAAATCCCTGCCAGTTCCAGGCATCGGGGAACAAACCTCCAATGGCTCCAAATCCACCAACCTGGGTAGCTCCTTTGGCAGTAAATATGTATTTGAACTGTACTACGTAATCGTGCAGGATCCAGTATCCAAAGTTAAATCCTTCTTTAATACTTTCTGTAATACCGTATTCCCGTTGCTGAATATTAAAATCTCTTTTCGAAGTAACCCCTAAAAGGCCTTCTTCATCAGGAGTGATCTTTACACTTTTAAACTCATTATCTCTTTTAAAGACCACCTCAACCTCTTTATTCCTTGCCTCATCTGTTAAAGGCGCAAGCTCATGCCAGTAACCAATTTCCGTATCATTGAAAGAAATAAGGCTGTCTCCTGATCGTAAACCTGCTGCACCGGCAGCTCTGTCTGCAACTACACTATCTAAAACAGGGTTTTGAATAGGTACAAACGGCTGCATTACCCCCTCTTCAAACATTCTGGATCCAATTTCATCAGGAATACTAATGGTTTCTATTTCCCCATTCTGCCGCAGTACTTCGATCGTTTTTACATCCCGCATGAATAAATGGCGATTGATGTCCAGGCTGTTCTCAAATTCCTCTCCGTTCACACGCAGGATCCTGTCGCCATCCTGAAATCCGAATTCTTTAAATTCTTCTGCAACGGCAAATCCCTGGGGCATGTCTTCCGGGGTAACAAGTGAGCTGCCCCAAACAAACAATACCATCATATATATCACAAAACCTAATACCAGGTTCACAGTAACTCCACCCAACATAATGATAAGGCGCTGCCAGGCAGGTTTGCTTCTAAACTCCCAGGGCTGCGGCGGCTTGGCCATTTGCTCCCTGTCCATACTCTCATCGATCATTCCCGAGATCTTCACATAACCTCCCAAAGGAAGCCATCCAATGCCGTACTCTGTACCACCGATCTTTTTCTTAAAGAGCGCGAATTTAACGTCGAAGAACAAGTAGAATTTTTCAACTCTGGTCTTGAATAATTTTGCGGGAATAAAATGTCCTAATTCGTGTAAAACAATCAGTAAGGACAAACTGAGTAATAATTGTATAGCTTTTATTAAAAATGGATCCATTCTCTAACTTCAAAATTTAAATCGCACAAAAGTAACCTTTTAAAAGCTCCTAAAAAAGCATAAAAAGTACCGACTATAGCCAGATGCAGAAATTTATTGAATTTGGTGCTAATAATTGATTTTCAGAGCTTAATTTTGCAGAAACAAATTTTATGATCAGGTTTTTCTCGAAATATAAAACCTTTGCAATTGTATTGTTTATCCTGTCAGCGGTTATAGTTACAGTGATCTATTCCATCTTAAAACCCAAAGAAAAATTACCAATATATCAACCTGATATGGTTAATGCAGAACTTGTAGATACCACAGTACAATATGTAAGGAAATATCATAAAATAGCAGATTTTGAGCTGGTGAACCAAAATGGTGATACTGTTACCCAGGAATTTTACAGGGATAAGATCTATATAGCAGATTTCTTCTTTACTACCTGCCTTACCATTTGTCCAATTATGACCGGGCACATGCTGGAGATCCAGGAAGAGATAAAGGATGATCCTGAAGTTTTCCTTCTTTCGCATACCGTTTTTCCGGTGGCAGATAGTGTTCCTGTGCTAAAAAAGTACGCTTTGGAAAAGGGTGTTATTGACTCAAAGTGGAATCTGGTAACAGGTGAAAAAAGGGATATTTATGATCTGGCCAGAAAATCCTATCTCGCGTCAAAAAGTGATGGAGATGGCGGACCATATGATGTAATACATACAGAGAATTTTGTGCTGGTCGATAAATCGGCACGGATAAGGGGTTTTTATGACGGAACTAACGCAGAGGCTATCGCCGATCTTATGAAGGATCTTGAAATATTAAAAGAGGAATACCGGTAGACTTCTTAATTTCCCAAATCCAAATTTTGAAATATTAAAATTTTTCACTTACACTCATCTTCAGGACATAATCTGGTTTTTCATTCTTAGAGGAGATCGTTGGATAGGGAGAAAGAGAAATACCGGTGATATTATAGAGAATATTTTCTGCGGAAAAATCTAAGGAGATATTACTTTCATTAACCGAAATTACTTTTTCCTCCAATAATTTTCCGTTTTCAAATATTTCCACTTTTACTGTTGCTTCCCCCGGCCAGACACAGGTAACATTCTTTGGACAGCGGGAATCAGAGATCACCTCTTTAAACCGAACAGCTTTGTTTCCAAAATTCAGCAAACCTCCCTGTTGAAGTGCAGAGTCATAAACATTGATCTGCGGCTCTTCTTCAGGTTTATCCTGAGCTGAAAGAGAAACTGAAAATGTCATAAATATAAAGCAAAGGAAGATTTTCATAAAGCAGGTTTGAGATAATGACTGTTGTTTAAACCCGCTGTTGCAAAAATTAACCCAAACCTACATCAAGGGTCATCATAATGATAAAGCCGCCTATAAATCCCAGAGTGGCAATATCGGTGAAATTCTTCTGCTGGGATTCCGGGATCACTTCCTCCACAACAACAAATATCATCGCGCCGGCAGCAAAAGAAAGTGCATAGGGCAGGATGGGTTCAAAAGTTACCACGGCCCAGGCGCCTAAAACCGCTGCAACAGGTTCTACTATAGCAGAAAGCTGTCCGTAGTTAAAACTCTTCCATCTGCTAAGTCCAAGTCCGCGAAGCGGCATGGCCACAGCAAAACCTTCAGGAAAATTCTGCAGTCCAATTCCAAGGGCAAGGGCAACAGCGCCACCAATGGTGGCCCCTTCAAAACCTGCTCCGGCCGCTCCAAACAAAACTCCTACAGCTAATCCTTCAGGGATGTTATGCATAGTTATTGCCAGGGTAAGCAAAACAGACTTATGCCAGGGAGTTTTCACCCCTTCTTTTTCACTCATTTGAAAGTTTACGTGTAAATGGGGAAGTACCTTGTCAAGGCCAAAGAGAAACAGGGCTCCGGTCGCAAATCCTACAACTGCAGGAATAACTTTTTCAAATCCTTCCCCGGGGCTCATTTCAATTCCCGGTGCCAAAAGGCTCCAGAAGCTTGCGGCAACCATAACGCCTCCTGTAAATCCCAGCATCCCGTCAAAGAGGGCCCGGTTCATTTTCTTGAAAAAGAAAACAAGAGAGGCTCCAAGCATTGTGAGGCCCCAGGTAAAAAGACATGCAAGAAAAGCAGCCAATACAGGATCTATACTCCCCAAATATTCTATTACATCATCCATTTTATAACCTTAAGGTGTTTTTATATAAAGATTTCCCGAGATCGCATTGGATATCCGTAGTTCATGATCCTGCAAGCTGATGAGCATAGACTGATCAAAAGCTTCTTTTTCAATTACTTTTATTTCCTTTCCCAAAGCAATCCCATTTTTATCCAGGTATCGCAGAAAAGCAGCCGATGAGTCTTTTACCCCCACACATAACCCCTTTTCTCCTTTTTTTAATTCCGCTAATAGCACTTTATTGGAAACCGAAAAATTTCCTTCCGCATCAGGTATGGGATCTCCATGAGGATCACGGGTTGGAAAATCAAGAAACCTGTCTAATTCCCTGATGAGTTTTTCAGATTTAATATGCTCCAGTTGCTCTGCCACCTCATGTACCTCATCCCAGTTAAAATTCAATTTTTCTACCAAAAACACTTCCCACAACCGGTGCTTTCTTATCACTTCAATCGCGGTCTCCTTTCCCTGTTTACTCAATTTCACTCCCTGGTACTTCTTGTAAATCACCAGTTTTTTATCTGAAAGCTTCCTGAGCATATCAGTTACTGAAGATGCTTTAGTTTCCATCTCCTCAGATAAAGCATTGGTACTTACCCCCTCCCGGTATTTTTGTTCAAGGTGGAAAATTGCCTTTAAATAATTTTCTTCAGATAAGCTGTACATAAATTTAAATTAAAGTCGGTCAAAAATACATTTTTATTTCTAATAAATACTTTTTTAGACATGTCTAAATTTTATTTGTAATTTTGTAAAAAAAGTGATGAAACTTATTCTTTCCTTTTGTTTAGTTTTTTCAGGCTTCTATGGTTTCTCCCAAACCCGGGGACTTTCAGGGGTTGTCACATCAGAAGGTTTACCTGTTCCCTTTGCCAATGTATACTTTGAAAATTCGCAGACCGGTACCACTACAAATGAAGATGGGGAATTTTGGCTCGAAAAAATTCCTGAAGACCATAAGCGGTTGGTGATAAGTGCGATTGGATATAAAACATTAAAAACAGATATTCCAGAAATAGCCAAAAGGTCTGAACCCCAAAAATTTTCGCTGGAGGTATCATCAGATCAATTAGGTGAAATTTTAATTGTAGATGAGCAAAGTGGCCTTACCCGGCGAACTCCATACAATGTTTCCACCATTAACATGCAGGGTATTGAAAACAAGGGAAATCCAAATGGGATGATGGGTGTGCTAAGGGAGGTGCCGGGAGTTTATGGAGCAGAATTTGGCCAGGGGATCGTGAAACCTTTTATCCGTGGCCTTGGTTTCTCGCGTATTGTTACCATTTACCAGGGGAATAAACTGGAAAATCATCAATGGGGAGCAGACCATGGCCTTGGTATAAATGATCTCGGGGTAAAAATAGTAGAAGTAATTAAAGGACCTGCTTCTGTATTATATGGATCTGGTGCATTAGGGGGTGTTTTGCTCACAAAAGACGACGATCATTACCTGGGGGCAAATGAGTACACAGGCAACTTAGGTAATACTTTCAACAGTGTATCCAACGGTATGCGTGTGTATACTTCTTTAGGGAATACTTATAAAAAGGGGATATTTCTGGCTACTGATCTGGCCCGGGAGACCCACGCCGACTACAAGAACGGAAACGGAAGGATCATTGGGAACAGCCGGTTCAACACCACAACTCTTCGTTTACATACCGGCATTGAGCAGGAAAATTTTCAAAATAAATTGTCCTTTACTTATAATGACCAGAATTTAGGGATCATCCTGGACGAGGAGATGCAAGTAGAAGAAACCCTTGCAACTTCCCGAAATGACAGGGATATGCAGTTACCTTTCCAGGAAGTGCAGGATTACCTTATTTCTTATAATCAAACTACAAACCACAGGAATTTCGAAACCTCACTTCATCTCTCTCATCATTTAAATAAGAGGAAAGAAATTGATAGCTCAGAGGAGCTTGTAGATCTGGGGTTAATCCAGCAAAATTCATTCTATAATGCCAGAATTAGTGCTCCAACCGGAAAAATCGATCACAGCCTGGGTATTCAGGGTAGTTTTTTGCAGAACGAAAACATTCAGGGGGCGCAGGAATTTCTCATTCCGGATGCCAAAATGTTTGAAAACGGAATCTACTACTTAGCCGGCCTTGACCTTGATAATTTTTTTATTCAGGGTGCTATTCGTTATGACCACAGAAAAGTAACTGCAGATGCAAGTGCAGCACAACTTATTGAAGATGGCTTTATTCTTCCCGGGGATCCGGAATCTAGAAAACTCAGCAGGTCTTTTTCCGGGTACACAGGATCTTTAGGCATCACTTCCAACATAAATTCTAATCACCGGCTAAAGCTAAATTTCTCTACCGGGTTCAGGGCGCCTGATCTTGCCGAACTTTTCTCCAATGGCCCACATCCCGGAACCAGCCGATTCGAGCGGGGCAATGATGCTTTTGGAAGGGAACAAAGCCTGCAGGCAGATTTCAATTATACCTACAAAAAGAAACGATTTCAGGGGAATTTTTCCGCTTTTGGTACCCTCATTGACAACTACATTTTCTTTTCTGCCACCAATGAAACAAGGTCTCAGGATGATCTTGAGATCTGGGCTTATCAACAGGCAAATGCAAGGTTCTACGGAATGGAATTTGATCTAAAGCACAGCTGGATGAGAAAAGACAGATTATTCACTAAAATTTCGGGAGCTTTTGTTCGTGCAAACGATAGAAAGACCAACGAAAATCTCACCTTCATTCCGCCGGATAATTTTAATTTAGAGACCGGATATCATGCACTTGCTGATCAATCGCTGTTCCTGTTTTCTAAATGGCGTGTAATAGATGAACAAGACCGCACCGGTCTCCATGAAGAAGCAACAGCCGGATATACTTTGTTGGATTTAGGTGCAAGCAAAAAGTTCCATCTGGGAACATATTCTCTACATGCAGGAATAACAGCATATAATGCCCTGGATAACAATTATGTGGATCATATGTCTATATTGAGAACATTTAATATTAGCAGCCCCGGGAGAAATATGATGCTCAACCTGAAAATCAATTTTTAAAAAGTTATTCCGGAATTCTAAAGCTTACTCCACCACCCAAATAAATCCTTTGGCTATTGTTAAATCCTGAACCAATAAAAGCATCCAGCTGCACATTGTGGCTAACATCATAAGTTACACCGGCATCCCAAAAATGTTCTGCACTGTCATTCTCAGGCAAATCTCCGTATAATTCAGCAAAAGCCCCAAAATCTCCGGTGATATCAAAGGCATAGGAGATGGTATAAATAAAAGTGGCTTCAGGAGCATCCTCCCGCCACTGCGCACCAACGTTATAGGAGAGATCAGAATTGGAGAAGCTGTGGCTAAAGGCAAACCGGAAGTCTACACCTACGGTTTCCGGTCGGTACTCTTTTGCTGCCAAAAAAGGTAAATAGAGATGCCCCAAAATTCCTATTTCCGGAAGTACCCCGTTTTCTTCGGCTATTCCTATTTTAGCACCCAGCATTAAAGAAATTTGCTTAAGATGAGGATGATAAAGATAGAAAACTCTAAAACGAGTAGAATAAGGATGGTAGCATTCCCCTCTATTTTTATAATCGAGGATATAATAAAATCTAGAACGCTACCTGGCCAGAGTTTTTTCAGATTTTAGAACAAAGTTATCCATGGTTCCTAATTGTTCAGATTAAATATAGCTAAGAGAAGGCAAAATAAGACCTTAATATACTAAGCAATAGATGTTTAAACAACAAGACGATTATAAAAAATCCTATGAGCAAATTTTATACCGACCGGTGTAGCTTTTTGACATAAGCCATATAAGAAAAACGAGAAAAGTACGTTACTATTGAACTGTGATCAGCCGAATAAGAAATAGCGTATTTATTAAAGTCTTTTGGGGAGTAATGGGACTTTATCTGCTCAACATAAGTGTTGATACAGCAGATCTTAACCCTGAATACATTCCCGAAGACTTATCTATTAATGACCAGGAAAGTATTGTGGAGATTGTGGTTGAGAAAGTTCTGGGTTATGAAAATGCTATTGCAGAATATGATGACATTGATACGGGAAACCACGATAAAAAACCTAATATTAAAATTAATTTAATCACTCAATACATTGTTGATACTAACATAGAGCAATACTCTATTGAAATAACAAAACAGAAATTTCCCAATTATAACACCTATCTGACAAACGGCTTTCAAAAGCTCGACACTCCTCCCCCTAAAGTTTGATTTGTTTTACTATTTGACTCATTCCTACCGTTACAATAATGGTGGGCTATTTTCTTAATGCAAAAAACAAATCAAAAATGAAAATCAAAATACCATTAATGCTAATCATGTTATTGGCATCTTCAACATATTCAGCCGCGCAAATTACCAAGTCTGAAAAAGATAGTATTTACATCAAACAAATAGAGGACCATAAAGAACCGAAAAAAGTATTACACGCGGAACCACTCTACATTGACCTGATACGTGATTTAGGTGCAAGAAAAGGGGAGAAAGAATGGAATCTAGGTTTAGGACTAACGGACAACCTAAAATTTGACTCTTATGAAGCTTTAGTAGAATACGAATGGGCACCCATAGACAGATTAGGATTAGAAGTAGAATTACCTTTTACTTTTTACTCGCCAATAAGCGGCTCACGGAAAGATTCATTACCATCTAATCATTTAAACAGTATTAAAATTGCCGCTCAATGGTCATTCTTTGTAAGTGAACCATTGGCAACTTCAATGGCAGTCGGTTATATTAATGAATTTGAGCTTTCCGACTTTAATAACTTTGGAAAACCTTTCATTAGAGGAAATGTTTACAATCCATTCTTTATAGTCGCTAAACGTTGGGGACACAATTATCACTCATTGATTTATACTGGGCCATTGATTGAACAGGATTTTAGTACTAACAAATTCCATACTACTTATGACATTAATACAAGTTTTCATTACATGATTACAGGTACACGAAATTTTATTGGGGTTGAGTTCAATAAGACATTTGACAATAACGACTTTGATATGACCTTGCGACCACAAATGCGAGTCGGAATATCTGATAACCTATTGATTGGTATTGTTGCAGGAATTCCTGTAAGCAGAGAAAATGAAAGGTTAAGCTCCTTTTTAAGACTGATATGGGAACCGAAACATGAGTCTCAATAGAAATACGGTCTCCAATATTGTAGATGCTTTATAAACAATGATGACCGGAACGTCTACTAAATCATTAATATCAAAAAAATTAAAATCCCGTTTCTAAAAAAAGGTTCCATTCAATTAAAACCAAAATTTTAGTAGTTAAAAATGCGAAAATAATTAGATATTATTTTCGCATTTTTTCTTAATGAATATTTTCCAAGTATAGAATAAACACTCTTCTTTAAAAAAGAAATAGATTCTTAAATTCTATTTTAGAATATTTAAAACGCTATTCCTGCACCAATATTAAAAATAAGACCTTTTGTAAAGATTTCAGGAATGGATTCATTTTGAACTTAAGAAGATCCACTTTAAATTGTACATCAATTTCATAATTTTTAGGAAGAGTATTAAAGGCATAACCTATTTTAAGTCTAAAATAATATTTGTTTCCAAATTTACCTTCCAGCTTTATATTATTAGAATGATTGCTTTCGTCAAAATCTCCTATTCCTTTTAAATATTCTCCTGTCGCTGTTGGAGTTTCTGCAGTAACATTGGCCTCAGTTCCCTTACCTTTAAGATAATCATAACTCAGGTTACCATAAAGATCTTTTCCCGGGGCTGATAAATAATAATTAAATCCTGCCTGGTAAGAGTCAATCCTGTGTTGTTTTCGCCTTCAGAGCTGAATTTATCTTTACGGTTTATAATATCTGTACCTAATCTAAGCTCAAGATTTTCAGGAAGTCCATACATCAAGGGTAGGAGCTTCGTTTTCAACTGGTCTGTCTGTAATTAATTCCTCAGGGGAAGGAGTATTTTCCTGCGCAGTTCCCAGGTAGGACACAAACAATATAAAGCAGGAGCTGACAAGATATTTAATGTTTTTCACTATGGTAGCTTGGGGAATAAAACATAGAAAATATACTCGCTAAAGAACATAAAGAGAAGTTAAAAAAAGAGGAGCCAGAAGATTATTTAGATTATATTCCTCTTTCCTTCTGGATATGTTCGTATGCCTCCTGAACTTTCCTGAACTTGTCTTCAGCTCCACGCCTGTATGCTTCATCCATATGCTGAAGTTTATCTGGATGGTATTTTTTTGCCATTGTTCTAAAGGCTTTTTTTACTTCAGCATCTGTAGCTGTTTTTTCGATTTCAAGGATCTTATATGCATTGTCTGCTGTTTGAAAGAACATGGCTTTGATACTTTCAAAATCCCGCTTCATAATATTGAGATATCCGGAGATATCTGAAAGCATATTAAGTTCAGCCTGAGAAACCATTCCATCTGCTTTTGCAATGCTGAATAAAAAATGAATGATCTGAAGGCGTACCTCATAGCGGGTACGTTGTTGCAGGTATTGACCTATACGCTGGGCGGAAATTTCCCGGCTCTTGATCACCTCATTAAATGTTCTGAAGGTTGCGTTTGCCCTTTCTTTACCGTATGCCTGGACAAAATAAGCCCGTACATAATCCAGTTCTCTTTGAGAGACAGTTCCGTCGCTTTTAATCACAAGGGAAGCGAGCGATAGCAGGTTTAGTTCAAAATCTCCGGGGGTAACGGTGGTAGCTCCACCCTCAGCAAACACACCCTTAAATCCACCGGCAGATCTGCTCCAGTTATCAATAAGGGTTCCAATAATAAATCCAAGAATTGCTCCGGGAAACCTAAAAAACATATAGCCCAAAACGGCCAGGATCCATTTAAACATGAATTTTCATCTAATTTTTAAAAAACAAAGATAGCATTTTACCAAAGGTTAAAAAGGTGGAAAGGGAACAAAGTAAAAGCTTTATCCTTTTATTTGAAAGTGTCCTGAATACAATTACCTGAATACCTAAATAGACTTTAATTGAATTTTGAAAATGAAAAAATGGAGCTGTTATGGTATAAAAGAGTACTATAGCAGAAATTCGCTCTTGTGGAATTTAACCTTGCTTTAACCCTTAAAATTTAAGGTTTTGCTATATTTAAACTAAATGAAAAAGATGAAAGAAATGGGAAAGATCTTAGGATTATTAATACTAGTAGCCATATTCACAACATCAGCCGGGTGTGCTCAAAATCCATTACAGGAAGAACCTACGCAGGAAATAAGAGAAATGGCACGTGAGGAATCAGATTTCTGGAGTACCGAATTGGGCCTTACCGAAAAACAGGAAATTCTTATGGAGAAAAAGTTGACAGAATATGCTATAAAAAAAGATCAGCTTTTACAGTCAAAGATGCAGGAGGAAGCTAAAGCAGCGCGTATCCTTGAACTACAGGAAGCTGAAACCCGCGACATGACCGATATTTTGACCCGGGAACAATATGAAGTATATCTGGTTAAAAAGGAAGAACGTTTAAATGAGCAGACGAAGATCGAACCTTAACGACGCTCAAAGTCTGATATCTATGCTCTCACTTATAGTCTGGAGCTATACTTCCATAGGAAGATGAGATATTTAAAACAAACTTATTTCCGTACCTTTGTCGCTAGAAATTTTAATAAAATATTCAATATATGTATCCAGCAGAATTAGTTAAACCAATGAGAGAAGACCTTACAAATGTAGGTTTTCAGGAGTTACACACCGTTGCCGATGTGGAAGAAGCCATGGCAAAGAAAGGAACTACTTTGGTAGTAGTTAACTCGGTATGTGGGTGTGCAGCTGCCAACGCCCGCCCGGGTGCAAGAATTTCTTTACAAAACAGCAAAGTTCCTGATAATTTAGTTACCGTTTTTGCAGGAGTTGACAGAGAAGCAACAGATAAGGCTCGTGATATGATGGTCCCTTTTCCTCCTTCTTCGCCATCCATGGCATTATTTAAAGATGGGGAACTAGTACATATGCTGGAGCGTCATCACATTGAAGGCCGCCCGGCAGAAATGATCTCAGAAAACCTGGTTAGTGCTTACAACGAATACTGTTAGTAAGACATCCTGAAACTGGAAATAACTACAAGCCAGCCTTAACGGGCTGGCTTTTTTCTGTCTGTAAATTCCAATAAATATGTACCTTCCCTTTTTAATCTGATTATTTATGAAATATCTTCTTGTGATCATTCTTTTATCAGGTGGCATCCTGGGATGTTCTCAACATGTAAATGCTCCGGTTGCAGATCTGGCAGAGCTGCAGCAGCAGTTCACGAAGATCCAGGAATTCATAGATTCCGGTAATTGCACAAATGCATCAGGGTGCAGTTTTATAGCGGTAGGAAAAAAACCCTGTGGAGGACCCGGAGGATATCTCGCATTTTCCACAAGTATTGATGTTGAGGTTTTGGAACAAATGGTAAAAGCTTATACTGAAGCTGAGGAGGCCTATCAAGATCGTACAGGCGCCTCAAGTGACTGCAGCATTGTACCGGACCCTAAAGTGCTGGGCTGTGAAGATGGAAAATGTGTTATTATAGAATAAATATCCAATTGTTATATTTGTTATAAAATGTACTTTTGCAAGAGTTAAAATAGACAATGAGAAAACTACTTGCCTACCCCCTTTCGGTAATTTCCTACTTTTTTTTCTTTTTAACACTGGTAATTTTTCACGGGATCCAATGGCTTTCACTAAAACTTGGAGGATACCAGGCGCACAAAAAATCTGTAGAGATATTTAATTTCTTCCTGATGAGATGCCTGAACATTCTCGGCACCCGATTTAGCATAGATAATCCTCACGATATTCCGGTAGACAAGCCATGTATCTTTGTTTCCAACCACCAGGGGATATATGATATTCCACCTATAATCTGGTACCTGAGAAAGCACCATCCCAAATTTATAAGTAAAAAAGAACTTGGTAAAGGTATTCCCGGCATTTCCTTCAATCTCAGGCACGGTGGGTCGGCCTTAATAGACCGTAAGAATCCAAAGCAGGCAGTAGTTGAAATAGTGAGATTTGCCGAATACCTGAAAAAGACAAAGAGATCTGCCGTTATATTTCCTGAAGGCACCCGCAGCAGAACCGGAAAACCTAAAACCTTTGCCCGTACAGGGATGCAGATCCTTTTCAAAAAAATGCCCGACGCCCTCATAGTTCCCCTTACTATAAATAATTCGTGGAAATTATTTGAGTATGGAAGCTTTCCTTTGGGAATAGGGGTACATATTACAATGAAAGTTCACGAGCCTATCCCTGCCAATTCTGATGATCCGGATAGTCTCATCGCTAAAGTAGAACGTACCATAATTGCAGATATTAAATAAAATATTGTCAGGTCTCCAGGACTATTTCCATCAAATTACTATATCAAAATATGTCGGAACAAAATATTATAGATAACACTAAAGCATTTGTAAAAAAAACCCTTATCAATGCCGAAGGAGGACACGATTGGTTCCACATTGAAAGGGTATATAATAATGCACAACTTTTAGCTAAAAACGAGGAAGCAAATACTTTTGTGGTATGCCTGGGAGCGTTATTACACGATATTGCAGATTATAAGTTTCACAACGGGGATGAAACCGTTGGGCCAGAAATGGCAAGAAATTTTTTAGCTACCCAGGAGGTTGATCCGGAGGTGATTACTCACGTTATAAAGATAATTGAAAATATTTCCTTTAAAGGGGGAAACACAAATCGGGATTTTCACTCCACAGAACTTGATATTGTTCAGGATGCAGACCGCCTGGATGCCCTTGGAGCCATTGGGATCGCACGAACCTTCAACTATGGAGGATTTAAAGGTAGAGCTCTGTATGACCCTGAGATCAAGCCACACCTTACTATGACCAAAGAGGAGTATAAATTATCTACCGCTCCCACCATAAATCATTTTTACGAAAAGCTGCTTTTACTCAAAGATAGGATGAATACAGCAACAGGCCGTCGTATTGCAGAAGAACGCCACCTTTTTATGTTATTGTTTTTGAAAGAATTCTATGCAGAATGGCAGGGAGAAAAATAAATCCCCCTCCAGCTCCCCCGAAAAGGGATGGTTAAAATATTCTAAGCTCCAATTTTTATAACCATGTATTCCATGGGATACGGGACAACATAACAAGTAAGGCAATGGTATAAAATATTGCCAGGATCTTAAATTTTGGAGTGGAGGTAAGTTTCTTCTTATGTTTAGAGTATCCAATAGTAATTAGCGCTACTGCAATGATCATCATTAGAGGGTGTTCAACTATATAAAGGCGCAGGGTTGGGTCCCGCATCACCTCTCCCATTCCTACTTCTCCAAAAGCCTTAAGGTACGGAGCCGTAAAAAACAAGACGAACCCTATAAGTAACTGAATATGCGAAACTATCAATGTAAAGAGTGCAATTCTGAAATTCATTGCACCATATTCCTTATTCGTAAAATATCCTACCAAAGAATTCACAGATGCGATAATTAAGATAAGAAGAACTAGATATGCCCAATAAGAGTGGATGAACAAGACTGTTTCGTACATTTTAGTTAAATTTTATGTAAATATACATTATTAAATAAAAAAACCGCCCCGAAAGTTCGGGGCGGTCTTAGAAAGTTTTGGGTGGAAGAAATACTAGTTAAAAGAGTATCTCAATCCAACCTGAGCCTGCCATCTTGAAGACTGCAAACCTGCATCATCAATTTGATTTATTGTAGCACCTGTATTAGGATCAAATGTGAATTCTGGAGTTGTTCCATCTTCAGCAAATCCTTCAAAATTTGTAAATCTCTGTGTGCCGGTAAAGTTTCTCACACCCCATTCTTTGTTAAGGAAGTTTGTGAAATTAAAAATATCGGCTGAAAATTCAAACTTGTGATTTGTTTCTTTGATTTTAACAGCAAATTCCTGAGCAAACTTAAGGTCTATAATATGTGACCAGGCTGTTCTGTCTCCGTTTCTTTCTGCAAATTGTCCTCTTCTGGTACTTAAATAATCGTTACCTTCAATATAAGCATCCATTAAAGCCCATTGTTGAGCAGCAGTACTTGTTACATTACCATCTCTGTCCGTCATATCTACCAAATGAGCTTCAGCTTCATTTGAAGGAATGAAAGGTAGTGCTCCTGTAAAGTTCCCGGTATCATTAATTAAACGTGCACCGTTTACTGCATAAGTGAAAGGATCACCTTGTCTACCTTCGTAGAATAATCCAATACGGGTATTCAGATTTTTTGTCCATTTAAACTCTACGGTTGAATTGGCAATAACTCTGTGTCCGGGTGAAAAATCAGACCTGGAAAGGCTAATGTTATTAGATCCGTTTACAGTCTCCTGGAATCTCCATTGTGAACTATTCTGGGAAGATGTGGCATCAAACAACACGGTAGATTCTCCATATGAGTATGAAACCTGCCCTGTAACATCAATAAATGAGCTATAGAAATTTTTAGCCAAGGTACCGGTAACGTTATAAGAATCACCTTCTTTTACGTTGTAGCCCATGTATACTGCATCATACGTATCATCAATTCTATCGCCGGAATAATGAAAACGTGATCCTGCTCCTGTAGTGGTAAATTCCGGTGCTTCAAGATTTATGTTCTCGTAGGCAACGGCGTTTACATCATTGTTGTAAATAATATCTGCAGAAACTGTCCAGTTACCGGGTAATCTTTGATCTACAGCAAAGTTGGTCTTCCAAACTTGTGGTAGTTTAAAGTCTTTAGCGAATAGATTGATTTCACCTCCAACTCTTCCGGAACCTTGTGGCGGGTCTTGCAGCTGGTTATTAGGATTAGGTTCAAAATCAGGAACACCATCCCCGGTTCTAAACACATATCCTGCAGTTAATCCGTTATTGTTATATGCTCCACCAGGCCATACTAATGGTAACCTGGAGGTAAATATTCCGGTTCCACCTCTAATCTGCGTAGTATTATCGCCTTTAACGTCCCAGTTAAAACCAAATCGAGGAGCGAAGTGAATACTTGCATCAATTCCTTCTCCTACTCTAGCCCCTCTTAGATCCTGACCCTGACCTTCAAGAAGAGGGATTGTTCTGTTGTTGAAATCTTCATTTACAAGACCATCTCCCCAAAAAGGAACATCAATTCTGGCTCCGAAAGTTAATTTCAAATTATCTGTAGCACTATAAACATCCTGGGCATATAACCCAAACTGAAATATATCAAATTCGGCAGCCCCTTCAGAATCATCACCAGATCCGCCAATTAAGGAGTATCCATGACGATAACGGTTTGGCTGGTTACCCTGTAAAAAATCATTTAAATTATCAAACCTGTAGTCTCCAAAGTTCTGTCTGAAGAAAACGTTTCTTGAAGAAGAAAATTCATTATTGGTTCCAATAGTAATATTATGCTTACCTGCATAAATATCAAAATTATCAGTAATTGTAAGATTACTTTGGTCAAGAGCGTTTGCTGTAGAAAAAGCCTCAGATCCAAAATTGATATTTCCCTGGCCATCCTCAATTTGAACACTTGGGAAAGCGCCTCCTTCAGGATCCCGGTTATCATTTACTCTTGTTAAACCAATTACAAGGTTATTAGCCATATTGTTACCAATTTTTGAGCTTAATTCTAACGCGGTAGAATTGGTTACAGACTCAAAGTTCACAGCACCATTAAAGAAATTCACGTTACTTGGAGTGGAACCACGTGCCTGTAATTGAACGGCTTTAACGTAACTATGCTTAAAAGATAATTTATGGTTTTCATTGATGTTCCAGTCAATCTTACCAATCAATTTATCACTAACCAATGAAGATGCAGTATTTAAAAATGCTCCCGGTTCGTAACCGTATTCATTAGCTAAAAAGTTTGACAGGTTTGTAATGTCTGCCTCAGATGCATCACCTCTGTAATTTATAAAATCAAAAGGTTGTGGAGTTTCATTATCCTGTCTTTCGTAATTCACGAAAAAGAACAATTTATCTTCTACAATTGGACCTCCTAATCTTACACCTGTAGTTAACGCAGTAAACTCATCCAGTCTCTCACGTTCCCCGTCACCGGCTAAACCGGCTGGAGTTTTACCTGCTAATTTTTCATTTCTTAAGAAACTATAAGCCGATCCTTCAAAATTATTGGTACCTGATTTTGTTATCGCATTTATACTTCCTCCTGCAAAACCTGATTGTCTTACATCAAAAGGAGCAACGTTTATTTGAAAAGACTCAATTGCGTCAAGTGAAATAGGACTAACACCTGTTTGACCACCATTCGTTCCACTGGCGGCTAATCCAAATACATCATTGTTAACAGCTCCATCAATGTATAATGCATTGTACCGGTTATTTTGGCCTGCAATTGAAATAACGTCATCTCCACTTACCTGAGCTTGCGGCGTTAATCTTGCGAAATCTGCAATATTCCTGGAGATAGAAGGCAAAGTACTTACCTGTCTTTGGCTCACATTTGTTTCAGCACCTGTTTTACCAGAGTCAAAAATACTGTTGCGCTGTCCTGAAATTACGATCTCATCAAGAGCATTTTGGCTCTCACTTAGATCAGCATTAATGGATTTCGAATCTCCAAGATTAAGATTAATATTTGTAGCCTGGAATGTTTCAAAACCAACATAAGAAATAGTAACCAAATAAGGTCCTCCTACCCGCATATTGGAAATACGGTAGTATCCTTCAAAATCTGTCATAGCACCATATTCAGTACCTGAAGGTTGATGCACTGCAATAACATTAGCTCCCGGAAGAGGCTCTCCTGCAGAATCGGAAACCCTTCCGTTAATGGCAGCAGTTGTAACTCCCTGAGCAAATGTCACGGCCGTCATCATTAAGAAAGCCACGATAAATAAACTGGTAATCTTTTTCATTTTACTTGTTAAGTTATGATTTATATTTCTCGGCAAAAGAAGTCAATTAACCCTTACCTAACTTTAACTGAATGTTAAGAATTAGAGTTTAACAACTTTCGCCGTGCAAATTTAAATTAAACCTACAAGCTATGAATATGAGAATTTGAAAAGTGCTAACATTTTATTAACAAAGCGCAGTGCTAATCAAGATAAAAATTTAAGAGATTGTTAGTAGAAGTATCATGTTCCCGGATGCCCGGTTTATCTATTTCGGTAAGAATTTTAGAGGCTAGTTGTTTCCCAAGTTCCACCCCCCATTGATCGTAACTGAAGATATTCCAGATCACACCCTGCACAAAGATCTTATGCTCATACATAGCTACTAGTTTTCCCAAACAGGCAGGAGTTAAGCGTTCCAGAAGCAGGGATGTAGTGGGTTTATTTCCATCAAAGGTCTTGAAAGGCAATAATTTTTCTATTTCAGAATCAGGCATATGCTTATCCTTTAGCTCCTGCTTAACCTCATCTGAAGTTTTTCCCATCAACAGGGCTTCCGTTTGAGCAAAATAATTGGCCATTAACTTATCGTGATGATCTTTATCTTTGAATAGGGAATGTTTGAAGCCAATAAAATCGGCCGGAATAAGTTTTGTTCCCTGGTGTATCAACTGAAAGAATGCGTGTTGCGAATTTGTACCGGGCTCACCCCAGATGATATTTCCGGTTTGATAAGTCACTTTTTTGCCGTTTCGGTCTACACTCTTTCCGTTGCTTTCCATAATTGCCTGTTGCAGGTAAGATGGTAACTTCTGAAGATACTGCGTATAGGGAATTACGGCCTCGCTTTCAGCTTTAAAAAAGTTGTTGTACCATATACTTAAAAGAGCGATTTGTACAGGAATATTTTTTTCAAAAGTTTCATTTTTAAAATGCTGATCCATTTGATGTGCCCCATCCAATAGCTCTTCAAACTGCGGATAGCCTACTCCTAAACTTATAGATAATCCTACCGCACTCCAAAGGGAGAATCTGCCTCCTACCCAGTCCCACATCGGGAAAATATTATTGCTGTCGATCCCGAATTCCTCAACCTGTGAAATATTACTGGAAACGGCGACAAAATGTTTGGAAACCGCATCTACAGGCGCAGTTTTCTTGAACCAATCTCTTGCTGTATTGGCATTACTTAAGGTTTCCTGGGTTGTAAAGGTTTTAGAAACTATAACAAATAAGGTGGTTTCGGGCTTAAGATCCTTTAAAATCTCATGAACGTGATCTCCGTCAACATTGGAAATATAATGAAGATTAAGATGGTTCTTATAAAATTCCAGGGCTTTGGTTACCATCACCGGACCCAGATCTGAGCCTCCAATACCAATATTCACCACATCTGTAAAAGGCATTCCGGTATATCCCTTGGTAGCCCCGGAGATGATCTCTGCTGAAAATTTTCTTATTTTGCTTTTTGCTTTATTTACCTCGGGGATCACATTTTCCCCCTCTACAAAAAATTCTGAATTTTCAGGTGCCCGAAGCGCAGTATGCAAAACCGGCCGGTTTTCGGTCTGGTTAATTGCCTCTCCACCAAATTGAGCTTCAATAGCTTCTTTTAACCCACATTCTTCAGCTAAATTAACAAGGCTATTTTGAATGTCTTTCGTAATTCTGTTCTTGCTTAGATCAACATAAAAATCCTTCCACTGCAATGTTAAATCGGCCGCGCGATCCTTATCTTCTAAGAATAGATCCTTCATTTCCCTGTTTTCGATCTCCTGAAATTGTTTTGAAAGTTTTTTCCAGGCTTCAGTAGTTGTAGGATCTATATTCTTCATTTTTTGTTATTTAAAGGTTTATTGAATTTGATGTTGCTCCAGCAATTCCCCTGCACGTCAGGATAAAATTAGCTCCGGCAAACTTTAAATTACAAATTTTATATCTGCTTAAAGTCTATTTGTTCCAATCTTTCTTTGATTGGTCCTATAGCGGCAAAATAATCTTCTTTTAAATTATCTGCAATTGGTTCAGCGGAAGGAAGGTTTTGCCTATATGGATCTACCTGTTTTCCTCTTACCCAAAATCTATAGCAAACATGTGGCCCTGTGGCCAATCCTGTGCTTCCAACCTCACCTATTACATCACTCTGTTTTACCCGCTGACCTACTTTCACAAGACGTTTGGACATATGCAGGTATTGGGTGGTATAGGTGTCATTGTGTTTAACCTTCACGTAATTCCCATTTCCGGAAGTGTATCCTGAAGCTATCACAGTACCATTAGCGGTAGATTTTATAGGAGTACCATGAGCGGCTGCATAATCTGTACCTCTATGTGCTTTCCAGGTTTTTTGAACAGGATGGAACCTGCGCCCGGAGTAGCGGGATGATATCCTGCTGTAGTCAACAGGGGCCTTTAAAAAGAAACTTTCCAAAGGCCGCGCATTTTCATCGTAATAATCCTTTCCTCCTGATTCAGGATCAACCACATAATTAAAGGCATAATATGGTTTGTCCTGGTGTACAAAAACAGCCCCTTCAATGCTTTCTATGCCTGCATAAATGGTATCGTTGATATACCTTTCATTGTAGACCATTTTAAATTTATCTCCCTTCTGAAGTTTCCAGAAATCTATACTCCACTGGTAAATATTACTTAGTTCATAAGAAAGCAGAATGCTGAGGCCTTCATTTTGCATGGCTGAAGAAAGGTTGCTCGTAATAACACCAGAAACTGTCTTCTTTTTAATAGTAACCGGTTTTTGGGCTTTATAAGCAGCTATATTATCCCCTATATTGATTACGGTATAATCAATAGGATCATCTTCATAAATAAAGAAATTAGGAGTTAAGACTGAATCCTTCGCCTTCAAAATAGCATAAGGTTTTCCCGCTCTTAATTTGGTGGGGTTAAAAATTTCTGAAACCTGTTGCATCACCTCGTACACCTTATTGTGGCTAACCCCGTGATGGTTCATGATCCCTCCAAAACTGTCTCCGGATTTTATGGTATCCCTAACGATCTCGTAATCATTTAACACAAATCCGTATTCTTCAATTACGGGAATTGGTTCTTCAATCACTTCGACCTTAGAAATCTCAAGGGTTTCTTTTTCCTGTTTGCAGGCTGTAAGGGAGAGACCCATTAAAAGTATGTAACTTAATTTTTTCAATTTTAATGCTATTTTTCTTGATTAAACAAATGGGTTACCCATTCTTTGCCCCAATTATTAAATTCCTCTTCCGACCATAAATTCGGAAAAAAACTGTTTTTCTGAAAACTGGGAGGCAGGAATTCCTTCCAGTTAGTACCTCCTGTTGCCGCAATAGTGACCTTATCTTTATTGAGATATCTGTGGGCAGCCCCCATATGCATCAACAGCCAGTTAACGTTCACATTTTTATCAAAAGTACGTAAGGCTTCAATTAAAGCAGGATTGTTTTTCTCTTCCTCCGGCATGTGCAGGTACTGGTGATACATTGTTTTCCCTTCCACGGTTTTTGCGATTCGCAAGAACCTTGGGGTGTACCTTAATTCAAATTGCTTAAGCGTGAGAGTCTTCTCCCCTGTGGCCAGATCAATACCTCCTTTTTTCCAGTATAAATTATTAAATAATTCTTCTATACTAAAATCTGAAGAGAAATTTTTTCTCTCATTAAATGGAATAAGGTGCTCCAGGGGGGTTGCATTGATCTCTATCATTCGGAATTGAGCCGACTGAAATCCGCTCGCAGGCAATAAAGCCATTCTGAATCTTAAAAACTGATCCCGTTCCATTCCTTTGATCATGACATCAAAAGAAGTGATAAGGATTCTAAAATAGCGATTAAGCCGGTTGAGTTTTTCTATATAAAAGTCTGCAGTAAGATCTTTTTCTGCAATTACCTGTTTTTGTTCATGCAGGATGAGTTTGAAATACAACTCGGTAATTTGATGGTAGGTAAGAAATATTTCCTCGTCGGGAAAATGGGTTTTAGGGGTTTGTAAACTAAGTAAAGTATCGAGATTTATATAATCCCAGTAAGTAATGTATTTATCATATAAAAGTCCGTCAAGATAAGATCCCATGTCCTGCCCCGAATTTTTAAACTTTTCCTCCAGTTTTAAAATTCGTTCCGCAATCTCAGGTTTTATCTCTTTCATACATTAATCCATTATTATTTTTAGCGGATGTTTTAAGCCTTTGAATTCCTCTAAACTGGCATCAAGAGAACCTACAGCGAGTTTAGCACTTATTTTTACGGGCATTTTATTCTTGTCATCACTTACCCAAAAGGTAAGACTTTCTTTCTCTTCAAACACTCTTCCTGCTAAAACGTAGGGCCTGAATTTCAACGTGGCAATTTTACCAAATTTTGTGTTAATAACCTCTCTTCCCAGAAACTTTAACTTGAAATCGTAGCTTTCATCCCCGTAGAACATATTAAGCTTATATTCCTTCCCCGACACCAGGTAATTATCATTGAGGTCATTGCGCAGGTAATAAAATGCAGATAACATATCCTGTACGTTATCAGGAATAGTATGAGTAGAGCTCTGGTTGTGCTTCTTATCAAAAACATATGCTTTTTTCAAAGAATGGTTAAAATCAACCTGAATATCCCTGGTATGCCCACCTTCATCAATTTGTCGAATAAACCGGTAGGGAAGCCCATTTTGTTTATCTATATAGGTTTCGTAGTTGTCCCTTACTTTAAAAAAAGCGTTAACAGCACCTGTAGACCATCCCTTGCCTACTACGTGATAAATATTTTTATTGTTTAAATGGGTTTCATTCACCTGCATGGAAGCGTACCCGGCATTTAATAGGCCGTAATGAACTCTGAACTTGAACCACTCACCATCTTCATAAGCACTTTGAGCAACGCTGAATAAAGGAAATAACAGGAAGAGGAGGGCAACTGTTGTAACTCTAAATTTCATTTTTAATAGTTTTAATTACCACTAGTGCAGTGGAATTCATAGATATGGGATATCAGAATTACAATTACTATTCCAAATGTATTAAAACAAAAAACCCCATCAAATTCATGACAGGGTTTTTATCTTATTAACCGACTAAAACTAAAATTATGAAAAACATTATTCCATTTTGGTAACCACTCCAAAATGCGGTGCAAAAGTCTAAACTTTTAGCCTTATTTGCAACCTGGAATTAAGGTTTAACTCAAAATTTCCCAGGCTTATAATTTTTTAGCATTTTTATTTGTAAACCCGTCGGTATTTTTAAATTAATTCAACGTTCCTCTTAAATCCTGCTCTCTTTCAATAGCTTCAAAAAGGGCTTTAAAATTCCCTTTCCCGAAAGATTGAGCTCCTTTACGCTGAATGATCTCAAAGAACATGGTTGGGCGGTCTAAAACGGGTTTGGTAAAGATCTGAAGCAAATAGCCTTCATCATCTCTGTCAATTAAAACTCCAAGCTCCTTTAATGGCTGAAGTTCTTCGTCAATTTCTCCTACTCTGTCCAAAACTGTATCGTAATAAGATTCAGGGACATAGAGGAATTCCACTCCGCGGTCTCTAAGTTTTGTTACAGTTTCAATAATGTTATCTGTTGCAAGGGCAATATGTTGCACCCCGGCTCCATTATAGAAATCTATGTATTCTTCGATCTGGGATTTTTTCTTTCCTTCTGCCGGTTCATTAATAGGAAATTTTATCCTTCCGTTCCCGTTGCTCATTACTTTACTCATCAGGGCGGTATAATCTGTAGAAATATCCTTGTCATCGAAAGAAACCAATTGCGCAAACCCCATGACTTTAGCATAGAATTCACACCATTTATTCATTTCATTCCATCCCACATTTCCTACCATATGATCAATATATTTTAATCCTGTAGGTTCAGATTTAAAATTGGGAGTGTATTTTCGGTAACCCGGTAAAAAGGGGCCAGAATAATTTTTTCGCTCCACAAATAAATGAACGGTCTCTCCGTAGGTATGGATCCCTGAAATTACTACAGAGCCATTTTCATCTTCTATTACATATGGTTCAACATAGGATTTGGCTCCGCGGCTGGTAGTCTCTTGATAACTTTTACGGGCATCATCTACCCAAAGGGCTACTACCTTTACTCCGTCTCCGTGTTTGTTTATATGGGCATTTATTTCTCCTTCCGGCTGCAACGGAGATGTTAACACCAAACGGATCTTATCCTGCTGAAGCACATAAGATACGCTGTCCTTTCTCCCGGTCTCCAGGCCGGAATATGCCACGGGTTGAAACCCCCATGCCTGCTGATAATAATATGCTGCCTGCTTGGCATTACCCACATATAATTCTACGAAATCTGTGCCCAGCAAGGGTAGAAAATCCTCAGCCTGGGCAACCTTTTTTTCTAAGTTTAATGATGTGTTATCTGTGCTCATTTTTATAAATTTTAGAGGCTTGAAATAATTTAAAAGAAAATTAATTTCTATTTTAAATTATCTGCCTCGCATTAATGTTGAAAAAATCTTTAGTGAAATACTGTGTTGACGGTCATTATTAAACCTGCTACACTTAAAAGTGATATCAGGAAAATAGTATTGTTCTAATGGTCCAGCCAGGATTTATGGTAGCTATCATCAGCTATCTTCATTGCCTCTTCGGTTACCATAAGGGGCTTAAAAGTGTCTACCATTACTGCCAGTTCCTCGGTCTCTACCTGCCCTATACTTCGTTCTACAGCTCCCGGGTGCGGACCGTGAGGAATTCCGGCGGGGTGTAAGGATATATGGCCTGCCTCAATATCATTTCGGCTCATAAAATCTCCGTCTACGTAGTACAAGACCTCATCGCTGTCAATATTACTATGGCTGTAGGGCGCAGGAATACTTTCAGGGTGATAATCATATTTTCTCGGACAGAAACTACATACCACAAAAGCATCGGTCTCAAATGTTTGATGCACGGGCGGCGGTTGGTGTATTCTTCCGGTTATTGGTTCAAAATCGTGGATTGAAAAGGCATACGGAAAATTGTATCCATCATAACCCACCACATCAAATGGATGCGTTGCATAGATCATATCGAAGATCTCCCCCTGCTTTTTCACTTTTATAAGAAAATCTCCTTTTTCGTCATTGGTCTCCAATTCGTAAGGCTGCCTGAGATCCCTTTCACAAAACGGGGAATGTTCCAGTAATTGCCCAAACCAGTTGCGGTAACGCTTTGGTGTATATATTGGCTTACGTGATTCTACAATAAACAACCTGTTGGTATCATCGTCAAAATCTATCTTATAAATGGTTCCTCGCGGGATCAGGAGATAATCCCCGTACTTAAAATCCAGATTTCCCAGGTGCGTACGTAACTTTCCGCTCCCTTTGTGAATAAACAGAAGCTCGTCTGCATCTGTGTTCTTATAAAAATAGTCCTGTGAAAGATCCTGTGGGGCAGCCAGCGCAATATCAACATCGCTGTTGGTAAGCACTACTTTCCTGCTCTCTAGATAATCGGGGTGAGGCACCACCTGAAAACCTTTGAATCTGTAAGACTTTATATTATTTTCTGTTGCTATCTTAGGTTTGACACTATAGCTACCTTTAATTTCTTTAACCTGAGTAGGCCTGTGCTCATGGTACATATTGGTAGACATTCCGTCAAAACCAATAGTGCCAAATAATTGCTCATAATAAAGACTGCCATCGGGTTTTTTAAAAACCGTATGTCTTTTATGAGGTATCTTCCCTAATTTATGGTAAAAAGGCATCGAATTTATTTTTTTCGGTTAAAACATCCATTTAAATTCCTAAATTCTCGATTTATCAGAATTTAATTTCAGTTATCACAAATATCGCTAAATTTTATGGAAATCTTTCTTAAGGAAGGATTAAATAAAGGAGGTCACCTGCAGGATCTTCAGTATTAAAACCAGAAGCCCAAGCTAAAAAACCACTGACTATTTTTAATTTCAGGAGAATATGAATATTTGACCTCCATGGGCCCTAAAAAGGTTTCCAGGCCGTAACCCAGAGCGTATCCCGTATAATCTGGGGTACTAAGCCAATTTCCCGAGGCGTACAGATCATTCTCCAGATTGGCAAAATTTGCACTTGCTATAATATGGTTCTTTCTAAAGATCTCGTAATCCAGCTCAACTAAACCTTTAATATAACTATCGGCGGAGAGGCTAAGGAAATCGTATCCGTAAAAGGGAATAAGATTATTGATAAGATGGTTCCCGTAACCTCCTAAAAAGAAATCCAAGGAATGATTACCATCACTTCCAATGCGGAAGCCTGTTTCAGAAGAGATCCTCGCACTCAATTTATTTAATGGGGAGAAAGCATAGCCCACAGCTCCCCTTGCAATAGAGTATTCAGAAAAATTCTTGTTATAATCTGAAGAGTGCAGATATAAGTGAAAATTTCCATCAAAGTACACGCCACTTGAAGGAAAGTATTTATTGTCATAAGTATCCAGTTTCAGGTATCCAAAGGTGCTGTAAAATTGACTTTTTTCAAAAATAGTGGAAGGTAAAGCGATGTTTGCTTCGGTACTACTGCCAATAGTTTCAGAAATGATCTTTAAATACTTGTGCTCAACTCCCACTCCAAAAGAGAAAATTTGTTTAAAAAAGGTTTCCGCATAAAGCTGGTTTGTGTAATCCTGATAATCCAGTTCGATCTTGTTGATCTGCAGATCTGCCAGCATCGGGTTGAAATTAATGGTATTTAAAGAAACACCTTTATTGAAATGATTATACCGTGACTTAAATCCAAAGCTCCAACGATATCCTTTATCAATAAAATAACTGAAGTTGTACCTGGAATTATCACCAAGGATAATATCCAGAGAAGCGGCATCATTAGTGACTAAAAGACTTTTACGGGTAAGGTTTACCAGGGCTCCGCTTTTGTAAAGGTCATCGTAATGTAACGCCAGTTTCAAGAACGTTTTATTGCGGCTTTCTTCCAGCTGCAGAGAAAGATCCTGGGATCCGTTATTTGGAGTCAAACTATAGCTTATCCGGTCAAAATTGGCTGTGGCTGTAAGATTGTTGATACCTCTATGCAGCTCCCTCATCGTGTACCGGGAGTTGTATTTTAGCCTCAATTTCCCAAGGATGTATGATCGCGGATAATTGCTGTTCCCTTCTATGATAACAGAATTAATATCAATGGTATCAATTAATTCTACTTTTTGAATTTCCCGGGTGGATGATTGTTGTGAGGCTATTTCTTTTAACTGATCAAACTTTTTACGTGCAGCTTCCTCTCCGGAATTTATAATTCTATTTCCCCTTTCAAATGAAAGGATGTTAAATCCTGAAATATCCGGTTTGATATAGATGTCGGTTTTATCTGCCTTTTCGCTCATCTCCCTGATGGTCCTGAAGTTACCGATCTGGTTGAGTATCTGAAAAGCCGAGCTGAGTTCATCCCGGTCCAAAAGGGTGTCCTGTACATCTACTCCAATGATGATCTCGGCACCTCTTTCCCGCAGTTCCTCTACCGGATAGTTATTAGTAACTCCCCCATCCGTAAGCAATTTTCCATCAACTCTCACCGGAGTTAAAAGAGAGGGAATGGCTCCACTTGCAGACACCGCTTTAGCCAGGTATCCGCTTTCCAGGATCACCTGTTCCCCGGTTTCAATATTTGATGCCACACAAAAAAAGGGAATGGGAAGTTCCCTGAAATCCCTTACATTTCCTAAATGCACAGTGAGCCTTGAGATCAAATTATATATATTCTGACCCTTAGAAATTCCTGAAGGAAAGGAAATTTGGAAATTGTCAAACGGAAGGCTTAAGGCATATCGTTCAGCATCCGCCTTTTCATTAAAAGTTTTCGCACTTCGGGGAATATCATCCTGAATTAAAATATTAAAATTTACTTCCTGAAATATGGAATCCAGTTGATTGGCAGTATAACCTGAAGCATAAAGAGCTCCCACGATGGCTCCCATACTGGTTCCGCCAATATAGTCCAGTTTGATCCCCGCTTCTTCAATAACCTTGAGGGCACCTATATGGGCGAGGCCCTTGGCCCCTCCTCCACTTAAAACCAGACCCACTTTTGGTTCTTTTTTTTCCTGCGCCTGGGTAAGGATGGGAATAAGGAACAGGAAAAAGAAAATCAAATTCTTCATTTAATTACTATGGTAATTATTATAAATGATCCTGGCTTTAGCTGCACCTATTACCTGAGCCAGATCATCCATAGAGGCTTCTTTAATTCTTTTCAAAGACCTGAAATGGGTTAAAAGGTCTACCACCGTTTTATCCCCAATTCCTGTAATGGCTTCCAGCTCTGTATTTAACGCAGTTTTACTTCTTTTATTCCTGTGGAAAGTAATTCCAAATCTATGAGCCTCATTACGCAGCTGCTGAATGATCTTCAAAGTTTCTGATTTTTTATCGAGGTAAAGCGGAATAGTGTCCCCCGGATAAAACAGTTCCTCCAGCCTCTTGGCAATACCTATAATGGCTATTTTCCCGCGCAGTCCCAACGCCTCCAAAGCTTTGACCCCTGACGACAGCTGTCCCTTACCGCCATCTACAATGATCAACTGCGGCAAAGGTTCTTCTTCAGCAAGCAGCCGTTTATATCTTCGGTAAACCACCTCTTCCATAGAGGCAAAATCATCAGGACCTTCCACGGTCTTGATATTGAATTTCCGGTAATCTTTTTTGCTGGGTTTCCCGTTCTTGAATACCACGCAGGCCGCTACGGGATTTGTACCCTGGATATTGGAGTTGTCAAAACATTCTATATGGCGGGGTTCTTGGGTGAGCCTCAGGTCCTCCTTCATTTGCGCCATGATGCGGTTGACATGCCTGTCCGGGTCTACGATCTTCATTTGCTTGAACTGCTCCTGGCGGAAATACCTGGCATTGCGAATGGAGAGGTCTATTATTTTCTTCTTATCCCCCAATTGCGGAACGGTGATCCTTATCTCTTCCCCCACCTCTACCTTAAAAGGCACATAGATCTCTTTGGAATTTGAATTGAATCTTTGCCTTATTTCCACGATCCCCAATTCCAGCAGCTCTTTATCACTTTCATCCAGCTTTTTCTTCATTTCAATAGTATGAGACCTGATAATAGATCCGTGGGAGATCTGAAGAAAGTTCACATATCCGTATCCCTCATCGCTCACTATGGAAAACACATCAACATTATTGATCCTGGGATTTACAACGGTAGATCTGGACTGGTAATTCTCAAGAATTTCAATTTTATTCTTGATCAGCTGGGCCTCTTCAAATTCCATATTTTCAGCATGTGCTTTCATTTGCTCCCGGAACTGCTGCAGGGAATCTTTAAAATTCCCTTTTACAATTTCCCTTATTGCTGAGATATTCCGGTTGTATTCCTCTTCGCCTTGAAAAGCTTCACAAGGGCCTTTACAATTCCCAAGATGATATTCCAGACAGACCTTATATTTTCCGTTTTGTATTTTTTCTTCCGCAAGATCATAATTACAGGTCCTTAACTGATACAAACCTTTTATAAGGTCTAAAAGGGTATTTACAGTTTTAAAAGTTGTGAAAGGTCCATAATATTCGCTTCCATCTTTTATCAATCTCCGAGTGGGGAAAACCCGGGGAAAGCGCTCATTTTTAATGCAGATCCAGGGATAGGTTTTATCATCCTTGAGCATCACATTGAACCGCGGCTGATGCTTTTTTATTAAGTTATTTTCAAGCAAAAGCGCGTCGGTCTCAGACTCTACTACGATATGCTTAATGTCATGGATCTTTTTCACCATGACCCCGATCCTGTGGCTGTCGTGATTTTTATTGAAATAAGAGGTAACTCTCTTCTTTAGATTCTTGGCCTTACCCACGTATAAGATCCTCCCGTTTTTATCGTAATACTGGTAAACTCCGGGGCCTTCAGGTAAGGTTTGTAACTGTACGTTTATTGCTGGTATATCCATTTCCTCAAAGATATTACTTATTCGCCGGAGCATTAAATCAGGAACAGGTCCTAAATGTTAAAATTTAGCACAGGATAATCCTAAGTGTTTCTCCAAAATTTGCTTTCTCCTGATAAGTATATTTTAAGGTTGCTATAAGATTACACAACTAATCAATTTAGTACCTTGCGAAAATGGAGAAAAAAGTAATTGGCAGGTTTGATAAAGCAGACTTTCCTTTATTGAACCTGGAAAATATTGCAATTAAAATTGATACCGGTGCTTACACCTCATCCATTCACTGTGAAAATATTGTTGAAAAAGACGATAAACTTTACTGTACTTTTTTAGATGAAGAACATCCTCTTTACGATGGGAAAGAATTCATTTTTGAAGATTATGACATCGTGTTTGTAAGGAGTAGTAACGGAATCATGCAGAAAAGGTTTCAGGTGCAGTCAACCATAAAAATTTTTAAAAAGATTTTTAAAATTTCCCTTTCTTTGTCGGCTCGGCAAGAAATGAGATTTCCTGTTTTAATTGGACGAAAATTCCTTTCTAAAAAATTTATAGTCGATCCCGAGCTTACCGACGTCTCTTATAATTTAAATTCAAATGAACATAAAAATTCTATCCCGGAATAGTCATTTATATTCCACCCAACGCCTTATAGAAGCAGCAAAAAAGAGAGGTCACAATGTAGAAGTGATGGATCCTTTAAAATGTGATCTTGTTATTGAAAAGCGTAAACCCTCCATTTTTTATAAAGGAAAGGTAATTACTGATACAGATGCGGTTATACCCAGAATTGGGGCTTCGGTTACTTTTTACGGAACTGCGGTTGTGAGACAATTTGAGATGATGGGCGTTTTTACCACCACAGAATCACAATCCCTGGTTCGTAGCCGTGATAAGTTGAGAAGTCTACAGGTATTATCCAGGGCTCGACTTGGATTGCCAAAAACAGTTTTTACCAATTATTCTAAGGATGTTGGGGAGGTTATCAAACACGTTGGCGGGGCACCCTTAATCATTAAACTCCTTGAAGGAACCCAGGGGCTGGGAGTAGTTCTTGCTGAAACCAATAACGCTGCCGAATCTGTGATCGAGGCTTTTAACGGGCTACAGGCGAGGGTGATCGTTCAGGAATTTATCAAGGAAGCCGGTGGAGCCGATATACGGGCGCTAATTGTAGATGGCCACGTGGTGGGAGCTATGAAACGACAGGGGAAAGAGGGAGAATTCCGGTCTAATCTCCACCGTGGAGGTTCGGCTTCGGTTATTGAACTCAGTGATGACGAAGAAAACGCAGCCATTAAAGCTGCGAAATCTATGGGCTTAGGTGTTGCCGGGGTAGATATGTTGCAAAGTGCGAGGGGGCCACTGATCCTGGAAGTAAATTCCTCTCCGGGTCTTGAAGGTATTGAAGCTGCCACAGGTAAAGATATTGCCAAAACCATTATTCGTTATATAGAAAGAAATGTTTAGCCTATGGCTCATATAGACAGGAATAATGTTCTTGAAATTTTAGGTAAAAAGATCCTTCCGGGACAAGGAGCCGTGATCAACCTGAACATGGCTAAATTATATACCACTACTTCAGTTGAAGTACCGGTAATTATTGAAAGATCGAAAAAACCCGGGCCGGTGGTACTTTTAACGGCGGGTATTCACGGAGACGAAATCAACGGAGTTGAGATCGTACGCCAGATCATTTCCCGGCATATTAATAAACCGGTAAAAGGAACTGTCATTTGTATTCCTGTAGTCAATGTTTTTGGATTTCTTAATCTTGCCCGCGAATTTCCCGATGGAAGGGACCTGAACCGGGTTTTTCCGGGAACGAAAAACGGATCGCTGGCAAGCCGCTTCGCTTATCAGTTCGTTAGCAAGATTCTTCCTGTAGCCGATTTTTGCCTGGATTTTCACACCGGTGGGGCCAGCAGGTTCAATGTTGCACAATTAAGGGTTCTTAAAGGGGACGAAAAGAGCATGAAATTCGCAGGGATCTTCAATGCGCCTTTTACTATGTATTCCAAAACCATAACTAAATCCTATCGCGAAACCTGCTATAAATTAGGAAAGATGATCCTGCTTTTTGAAGGTGGAAAATCTATGGACAGCAATAAAGATATAGCCACTCATGGAGTAGAGGGTACGATGAGAATTTTAAATCACCTGGGCATGCTTAAACCCAGATTTCTTTCGCCCGATCCAGTAGCACCCAGCATCATTATTGAAAGCAGTAGCTGGATAAGGGCAAAATACAGCGGATTGCTGCACATGAAGATCGTCTGCGGAAAACATGTTGAAAAAGGAGAATATATAGCGACTATTACCGATCCTTACGGAAAATTCAGGCATAAAGTCGTTGCACCTAATACCGGATATATCATTAATGTCAATGAATCTCCCATCGTTTACCAGGGAGATGCCATCTTACATATTTCTACTCCTCAAAGATCAATAGATGAAGAGTAAACTAAGGGAGAAATACACATTGCTGCGCGATTCTCTTTCAGCAGAAGAAATTGAGGAGAAGAGCCTGGAGATCGCAAACAAGCTCCTGAATATGAATATCTGGGATCATGAATTTTACCACGTGTTCCTTTCTATTGCTGAAAAAAAAGAAATTGATACCGAAACCATACTTCACATCCTTCAGGGAAAAGACAAAAATGTAGTATTATCGAAAAGCGATTTTTCAACCCGGAAAATGGATAATTTCTTGCTCACCGATAGTACCGTGATCAGGAAGAACAAATGGAATATTCCCGAACCTGTCAATGGCATTGAAATTCCTTCCTCTAAGGTCGATGTGGTCTTTATTCCCCTGCTCACCTTCGACAGATCCGGTCACAGGGTAGGCTACGGAATGGGTTTTTACGATATATTCCTCGCCGGCTGCAAACCTGAAGTATTAAAAATTGGATTATCCTTATTTGAACCGGAAGATGAAATACCCGGAGTCTTGAGCAGCGATATTCGTATGGATCATTGTATAACCCCACATAATATCTATAATTTTAAAATATAGCAAAGTAAATTTGTATACTTTTTAACATTGCGGTACATTTAAACACCAATT
Source organism: Gillisia sp. (assembly GCA_024635655.1). GTDB lineage: Bacteria > Bacteroidota > Bacteroidia > Flavobacteriales > Flavobacteriaceae > Gillisia. The sequence goes on from JAGXIL010000029.1 coordinate 47,068, forward strand.
ATAAATAATTGATGCTCAACGACCTTCAGTTAAACGGTATTTTAGAAGATTTTGATATTGCTTACTGGAAGATCGATCTTCTCACAAAAGAAATTTCCTGGTCTGAGCATTTTGAGGCTTTGGTAGGAAAACCTTCAGAAGGAGTTTCACACTTCGATTTCTTCATGAATAACATTCTGCACCGGGATTACAAGTATGACTTCCTGGTTGGTTTTGAAAATTTAATTGCAGGCTCCCAAAATTTTAATCAGGAAATTAAGCTAAAGCTCAATGAAAAGGTCCGGTGGTTTGAATGCCGCAACCTAAAGAGCAAGGAAAACAGTACTAAAGAAACGGCAGTTCTTTTGTTTGTAAATATTCATCAAAGCAAAAGGGACCAGTATACCATTGAAGAGAATTTCTTCTATTACCGCGAAACCGCAGAAATGACCTCTACAGGAGGCTGGTATATTGATACCCTGGCCCCCGCCATTTATTGGGATGACGTCACTAAAAAGATCCTCGACTGCCCCAAAGACTTTCACCTGGTGTACGATGACCGCTTTCGTTTCTATGCTAAAGAGCACCAGGGAATTGCACTATCCATGTTTGAAAAATGTGAAAAGTACGGGATCCCTTTCAAGATCGAATTAAAAATGGTGACCTTATACGGAAGGGAATTTTGGGTACGCGCGACAGGGAAACCGGTTTACAACGATGAACAGCAAATTACAGGTATACGCGGGGTGTTCCAGGACATTGATGACAATAAAAGCAATGAGATAAATCTGCAAAACTCCCTGGATATCATTGCAGCTCAAAACTCAAGATTATTCAACTTTGCACACGTGGTCTCTCATAATTTAAGATCGCACAGCAGTAATTTAAGTTTGGTAGTACAACTGGTCACAGAGTCAAAACAAGCTAATGAAAAGCTCGATCTTATAGATAATATTGTAAGTATTTCTGAAAATCTTGATAATGCGATTTCGCAGTTGAACAGTATGGTCACCCATCAAACCTTATTGACAAAGGAAAGGCGCACTGTGGTTTTTGCCGATGCTCTGGATGTGGTGATCGCATCTGTCTCCTCTTTAGTTAACAGAGAAAGCGCCAATATTATTTCAGATTTCAAGAATCTGAAAGAAATTAAGTATATTCCTGAATATCTTGAAAGTATTTTGCTAAATTTGATAACAAATGCCATAAGATACAAACAGCCGGGTAGGAAACCGGTTATTTTTATTCAGTCCTATCTTGTGAACGACCAGCCTTATCTGGAAGTTAGTGATAACGGAATGGGTATAGATCTTGATCAGTACGGAGACAAGATGTTTGGGATGTACAAAACCTTTCACCGTAATCCCGATGCAAAAGGAATTGGCTTGTTTATCACCCGGAATCAGGTGGAAACAATGGGAGGGTCAATTTCTGTTACCAGTACGGTAAATATTGGGACTACTTTCAAAATTAAATTTTAGAATTTCACATGGGGCAAAAAATCGAACTGGCGTGTATCATCGACGATGACAAGATATACGTGAACCTGGTAAAAAAGATCATCGAGATCAAGCATTTATCTGAAAATTTACTCATCTTCAAAAATGGCCTGGAAGCTTTGGAATATTTCAAAGTGATCCTAACCAATATGACTGAAGATAAGTTACCCGATATTATTTTCCTTGACCTCAATATGCCTGTTATGGATGGCTGGGAATTTTTAGGAGAATTTATCAAGATCAAAAATAATTTTGACAAAAAGATCACACTTTACGTGGTTTCATCTTCCATAGATCCCAGAGATCTGGAAAGAGCAAAATCATTTAATCTTGTGACAGATTATCTTATCAAGCCAATTGAACTGAAGAAGTTTGAACAGATCTTTGACAGGGATAATAAAGTCGCTTAATTATCTTTTTTGGAAGCTTCTTCTTTGGGGGTTTCTTCGTTCTTGGGAAACGCCTTCTTATTAAAAAGTATCAAAAGCACCACACCTGTGCTTATTGCCGTATCTGCAATATTAAACACCGGTTCAAAGAAAGTGAAATTGTCTCCACCCCAAATTGGGATCCAGGAGGGTAATGGGCCGTCGTATAAAGGAAAATACAGCATATCTACCACCTTTCCGTAGAAAAGATCGGCATAGCCTCCACCTTCTGGCATAAACTCTGCTACGCGCCCGTAACTGTCTGTAAAGATCATTCCGTAAAAAACAGAATCAATGATATTTCCGAGTGCTCCGGCAAAGATGAAGGAGATCGCCACGATCAACACCCTGGAGGCATTGTTCCTCACAGAATCCCACAACCAGTAACCAATCCCTACAATAGCCACCAACCTGAATAATGTGAGAAGTAATTTTCCATACTGCCCCGGAATTTTGGTACCCCAGGCCATTCCCTCATTTTCTACGAAAAGAATGCTGAACCACTCAGCCACTTTCACTTCTTCTCCAAGAACAAAATTCGTCTTTATATATATTTTAGAAATTTGATCTATAAGAAGGATCAAAATTATGATGAGGCTGGCTTTTTTTAGAGACATGAAATTCTGTTGTTAAAAGGCTCAAAAATACTAATATTATTTAGTTTATCACCACCCTAATATCACCCGTAATAGAGTGGAGCTCAACTTTATGTTTTCCCCCCAAAAATTGAGGGGTGTTCACACTGCCCTTTCTGGAGGCAGCAATAATATTGGCATTAGCTGTTTCTACTTCAATTCCACCACTAAACGTATTTACCAGTGCATTTCCGGAAAAATTCTCGAGCCGGCAAAATCCCGATTGCAACTGTGCCTGTAAATGTTTAAATTTTCCTTCGGCCCGTATTGAGGCGATATTTGAATCTACAATTACCTCTAATCCCTCAGGAATTTCGAGAGTGATCTCCAGGGAAAAAACTTTGTGGGCACTTAATTTATCGTATCCGTTTTGGAGGACCTCATGGTATTGGGAAGTAAGGTGCAATTGCTCCTGCATTACCTGCACATCAAGAGAAATTTCATTGTAATATTCTCCCCGGGTACTGGAGGTAATGGTTATTTTATTGGTTCTTGATGCTTTTATATCGATCTTAAAAACCTCATCAATTTTGATGTACAGCTGCTCAATTCCTTTTGCATCGTAGATATCCAGAGTTTCCTTTTGGGCATACCCCTTGAAAATACATAAAAAGAAAAGGAGGTACAGGAGAGTTTTCATTTGTAACCATAAATTAATACGCCCCGATAAGTGCTAACTGACCGGGGCGTTTATATATAATAACCTAACGCTTAACGCTGTAGATTCTTTGCTTCAATACTTAAAGTAGCATGAGGAACAAGCATTAAACGTTCTTTGGCAATCAATTTGCCGGTCACGCGACATATACCATAGGTTTTACTCTCTATACGTACGAGTGCATTTTTTAAGTCCCTGATAAACTTTTCCTGACGGATCGCGAGTTGTGAGTTGGCCTCCTTACTTAGGGTTTCACTTCCTTCTTCAAAAGCTTTGAAGGTTGGGGAGGTATCATCTGTCCCATTGTTTCCATCGTTGACATAGGCACTCTTGTAAAGAGCTAGTTGCTCCTGGGCCTTGGCAATCTTACTTTGAATAAGCGTCTTAAATTCAGCTAATTCTGCATCGCTGTAGCGTTCTTTAATTTCTGTTGACATGTGTATTACTGTTTTTTGATACTCAGTTTAGTGGACAGATCGTCAAATTCTATAGACATACCATCTGTAACCACGTCTGCAAATTCGAGGTTTGCAGTGAGTGTCTCGTTCTTAATGTAATTTATATTTTGCAGGACGGCGGCCTCGACTACACCATCCTTCAGTAGGGTCACATGAATAAAGTCGGTTACTTCTAAACCAGAATCCTTTCTCAGATTCTGTATACGATTTACCAATTCTCTGGCTATTCCTTCTTTTTTTAATTCTTCAGAAATATCAACGTCAAGGGCTACTGTAATATTACCGCTGCTGGCTACTAACCAACCCTCAATATCCTGAGAGGTAATGATGACATCTTCGGACAACAATGTAAACAATTTTCCGCTTATTTCAACCTCCAATTTTCCATTGCGCTCGAGTTTCGAGATATCTTCAGAAGAAAAATTATTAATCACTTCCACCACAGATTTCATATCCTTGCCATAGCGCGGGCCGAGAACCTTAAAATTTGGCTTTGCCTGCTTTACAAGTAAACCTGAAGCATCATCAATAAGTTCAATTTCTTTTACATTAACTTCACTTTTTATCAAATCTGCTACTGCAAGTATCTCTAATCTTTGCTGCTCGTCAAAAACCGGTATCATGATACGCTGCAGTGGTTGCCGCACTTTGATCATCTCTTTCTTCCGCAGGGAAAGTACAAGAGAAGATATAGTTTGGGCCTTTTCCATTTTGTGTTCAAGGTCTTTGTCAACAGATTCCTTATTGTACACAGGGAAATCTGCAAGGTGAACAGATTCAAATGTTTCTTTTCCGGTTACGGCATTCAGATCTTTGTAGAGCCTGTCCATAAAGAACGGAGCTACAGGGGCACTTAATTTTGCTACTGTAACCAAACAGGTATATAAAGTTTGATATGCTGAAATTTTATCCTGCTCATAATCGCCTTTCCAGAATCTCCTTCGGCTTAAGCGAACATACCAGTTGCTAAGGTGTTCCTGAACAAAATTTGAAATAGCCCGTGTAGCCTTCGTTGGCTCATATTCAGCATAGAATTTATCTACCTTTTTTACAAGGGTATTTAATTCTGAAAGTATCCAACGGTCAATTTCGGGCCGCTTATCCATTGCGATATCAGCTTCAGCATAACTGAAATTATCAAGATTGGAATACAGCGTAAAGAATGAATAGGTGTTATACAAGGTTCCGAAGAATTTTCGACTCACTTCTCCTATTCCGTCAAGGTCAAATTTCAGGTTATCCCATGGGTTGGCATTGGAGATCGCGTACCACCTTGTGGCGTCGGGGCCATAGGTTTGTAAAGTTGCAAAAGGATCGGCCGCATTGCCAAGACGTTTGGACATTTTTTGTCCGTTCTTGTCGAGGACGAGCCCGTTTGAAACTACATTTTTGTATGCTACATCATC
>JAGXIL010000030.1 GCA_024635655.1 Gillisia sp.
ACCCAACCCCTCAGCACATTCCCCTTTATCCGGTTACTCCCCAATGACACGCTCCGTATTGCGGGGAAAGCGCTTCGTTGAAAAGTTCTTGGACACAGGTAAAAAAGTTGCCCCCCTTCGTTGCGCTAATCCGCACAAAAAGCGGAACCGCTCCACTCCGGAAGCACTTTTTTGCCTGAGTCCGCCGGATCTGAATTCCTTTCACGCTTTGTACTTGCCGGAACCGGTTGGAACTTCACCCTGCTAATTTGATTCACCTTCCGAGCCATCTTGCCATAACCCATTTTTTGAGAAAGCAAAGTACCGGAATTTAGAAATTAGCCGGCCTTGTAGCTAACTCTCCTACTATTAAGGATTCTCGGGCGGCCTATCCTAATTCTAAATTCCGGGTTAAAAGCATATCAAAAAATGGTAACGGCGATGGCTCTATAGGAAGTAAATCAAAACCGAACAGAGCTTTGTTCAGTTCAACCTGTATTTCCTTTTTTCAACCTAAAAATCAAAAATGGAAAACGCTCCGGATATAAAAAGTAAATCATTTTTTCTGCTGAAACGGCTAAATCTTGATTCCGAAACCATGCAATAATATCAGACGGAGACCAACATAGAATACAAGAATGGCAGTAAGAATCCCCAGAAATTTAAGATTGAATTCTTTGTTGGAAAGATAAGATCCAAGACTTCCTCCCAGAACAACAGCAATAATAAGTTTAAAGATGAGGTTATAGTTTATATGAAAAGTCCCTGCGACGTTTAAACCTACAAGGCCCGCCGCCGAATTTACCAAAATGAATACGGAAGCCAGCGATGCGATAATTCTTGGATTTTTCCATTTCAGGATGTTTAAGACCGGAGATAAATATATACCACCACCTATCCCTGAAATCCCGGAAAGTAAACCTACAAAACCTCCCAAAAGAAATTTTTTAGGATTGGAGAACTCCTTTGATTCGATTTTATTCTGAAGATATTTCAGAATAAGGAATAATCCGGAAAGGATTAAAGCGGAACCCAATATCAGGAAAAATATTTTCTGTGAAAGCTTGAGTTGCGCACCCAGGAATGCAAGCGGTATACTGAAAATTATAAATGGCCAGAATAATTTAAAATTAAATACCCGGTGCCTTATAAACATGATCGTGCCAATGCTAACCACGCAAATATTCAGCACAAGGGCCGTAGAGCGTATTTCATAAAAATTGGTGAGAAAAAGACTTAAGATAGCCAGGTAACTGGATCCGCCACCAAAACCTACTGAACTATAAAATAATGCGATCAAGAAAAAAATGAACGGGAGATACTCTATGGGCATATCAGGAAATTAAGAAACATTCAACTGTATCTCCTTTTTTAACCGGGGTTTCAGCTTCCAGAAACACCAAAGCGTTCCCAAGTGCCATTGACTGAATCATAGAAGATCCCTGCCCGTTTAAAATTTCCACTTTTCCGTTAGTGATTTTTGCCTTTAGGAATGAAGGACGGTTTGATCTGTTGCCATAATCATGAGAAACAGAAAAAGAGTAACGCTCCAATCCGGCTTTTTTTGAACCGCTTAGCTGAAAAAGAAGTGGCAAAACATAGATGTAAAAACAACTTAGTGAGGAAGCAGGGTTTCCAGGTAAAGCGAACACGAATTTATCTTCTTTTCGCCCGAAATACAAAGGTTTCCCAGGTTTCTGAAAAACTTTATAGAATTGCTCTTCCACTCCGTTTTCCTCCAGTGCCTGTTTTACAAAATCATAATCTCCAACCGAAATTCCGCCGGAAAGAATCAGGACATCAGCAGTTTCAAGGGATGCTGTTATTCCAGTTTTAATAACTTCCAAATCATCCTCGATCTGTATTTTATCCATACAGGTGAATCCATAGTTCTCACAGGCTGCAGCTAAAGCGTAGCTATTGGATTCGTAGATTTGTCCTTCTAGTTTTGGTTTTCCGGGTTTAACCAATTCGTTGCCGGTAGTGATCAAATTGATGACAGGTTTCTTAAAAACCTCAACTTTATCAATTCCAAGACTTCCTATCATCCCTATTCCCGCAGGCGTGATGGTATATCCCTTTTCAAAAACAACCTGTTTTTTCTTCAGTTCTTCTCCCTTTTTCCTAATACTTTGGCCCTTCTTCGGCTCCTGTTCGAGGAAAAGCTTATTCCCGGTTACTCTTGTTTTCTCCTGCATCATTACTGCAGTGGTGTTTTTCGGAACTTTTGCACCGGTAAAAATCCGCACCGCTTCTCCTTCCTTTAATTTAAACTGACCCGTATCCCCGGCTGCGACTTCACCAACAATATGATATTCTTTTGAAATTCCGCATAAAGCATAACCGTCCATAGCCGAATTATCAAAAGAAGGCATATCAAATGGTGCGCTAATAGCTTCTGAAAGGGAAAAACCAGCACACGCACTCAAATTTCTGATTTCATTTTTTGGTTTAACCTTCTGATCTGTAATAATCTGTAATGCTTCTTCAATTGTAACCATTAACCTCCTATTGAAATCATAGACCTGTTTTTCTCGTAATGATCGGCATCCATTTTTACATCCATGCCATCCCGGGAATATTTTTTGGTCTTGATTGCGTTAATAATGATATTTTCCATTTCCTCTCCGTTTCGAAGCGGAGTCAGCAAATCAGTTTCAGAATTGGCAAAAAGGCAGTTCATCATTTTACCATCGGCAGTAACACGAATACGGTTGCACTCATCGCAAAATGGATTAGTGATGGTACTTACGATCGCGAAACTTCCTACGTGTCCGTTGACTTTAAAATTTGAAGATGTACTATGACGCGGATTTTTCAGTTCTTCGATATTTCCAAATCGCTTGGAAATCAAATCCAGGATTTCCAGTTTTCCAACTCCCTTACTCCAGTCCCATTTATTGCCTTTAAACGGCATAAATTCAATGAACTTTATGGTTAAACTCGTGTGTTTGGTTAATTCGATAAAATCGTTGATTTCATTATCATTCACGCCTTTAATCAATACAATATTCAGCTTTACCTCCATATCCATCGCCAGGGCCATCTCCAGGTTCTTCAGGATACGCTCAAAATAATCCCGCTTTGTGATAAAAACCGATTTAGCCTTGTCCAGCGTATCCAAACTCAGATTTATCTTTCGAAGTCCTATTTTTTTAAAAAGATCCAGATATTTATCAAGCATGATCCCGTTGGTCGTGATCTTTAAAGTGACACCCAGTTTTGCCAGTTCTTCAACCAGGTAACCAAAATTCTTGCGCACTAAGGGTTCACCACCGGTAAGACGAACAGTGTCTACACCCAAATCCCGAAATGTCCTGGCCAGATCAATGATCTCTTCCAGGCTCATAATATTCGGTTTCTCAATAAGTTCGATTCCTTCCTCCGGCATGCAATAGAAACATCTAAGGTTGCACCTGTCTGTCAGGGAAATCCTGAGATACGTATGAGCTCTTCCAAAATTGTCTACTATGCGTTTTTTCTTTTCAATCATGTCTTTTTCCTGTTATCACTTTAAATACATGCAGCACATGCGGAAATATAGCATCCATACATTCTGCCGCTCCTTTGGTCGATCCCGGCAGTGCCAGGACAAGTTTTCCGTCTTTTATGCCTGCTATAGATCTCGATAGCATCGCGTAAGGCATGCGTTGCTGCCCATAACTTCTCATTTGCTCCTCAACACCCTTCAGCTTAAGATCCAGGAGGTCTTCTATGCTTTCGGGGGTAACATCGCGGGGTCCTACACCGGTTCCTCCCGTGAAAATGACCAGATCTGAATCAGCTTTATTTAAAATAGCTTTGATCTCTTCTGCTTCATCAGGAATAATGATCCTTTCAGCTTTGATCCCCAGTTCTTCCAGTTTTGAAACAATCATTTTTCCGGCTTTATCTTCTCCTTTTCCTTTTGAAATAGTGTCTGAACAAACCACTACCTGCGCAGTAAGTCCTTCATAATCCACCTTAAACATAGATTTTCCCCCTTTTTTATTCTGAAGCCTGATCGAGCCGATTTCTACATTCTTATCAATGGGCTTCAGCATATCATACATCGTCAACGCCACAATACTCGCCCCATGCATCGCTTCCACCTCAACCCCGGTTTTATAGATGGTTTTAACGGTAACTGAAATTTGAATCTCCAGGCCGTCAATGGTATAATCAATCCCGGTATATTCTATAGGCAGCGGATGACAATCGGGCAACAATTCGGGAGTTTTTTTCACTCCCAGCAAACCCGCGGCCTTTGCCATTTCGAAAACATTGCCTTTCGGCACCTTGTTTTCCTTTATACGTTTAATCGTTTCTTCACTGGAAGTTCGTACGACGGCGATCGCGGTAGCTTCCCTAAGTGTCATCATTTTATGAGTAATATCAACCATTAACTATTCTTTTTCCATTGATGAGTTTCATCCCCGAAAATCTCTTTCCCGTAAATGGGCACTTTGGCCTTTATTTCTTCCACAAAATAATTGCAGGCGTCAATTGCAATTTTTCTGTGTGCTGAAGAGGTAAAAACAAAAAGGCATAATTCTCCTGTTTTCACTTTGCCCAGACTATGGTAAATATGCGCGCAGGTAATGTCGAATTCCGAAAATGCCGCTTCCCTGATTTCATGGAATACATCTTCGGCCATTTCTTCATAGGCTGAATAATCTATAGCACTTACTGTTTTACCATTCACTTCATCTGCCCGGATCTGCCCCAGGAAAATGCTATGCGCACCAATATTTGTCTTTGACTGATGGTTCGCAATTGACTGCGCGATCTTTTCCGGCGGGACGGCACCCTGAACGAATACTTTTTTTGGTTTTTTCTTATCCATCAATAATTTTTTCTATTCCTCCTTCTACATTTTTGAGATTCCGCAAACCGAAATCTTTTTGAAGCATTTTAACTGCCTCTTTACTTCGCTTTCCAGTCTGGCAAAAGACCAGCACTTCTTCTTTATCGGGAATTTCTTTTAAATGATCCTTTAATTTTCCTAACGGAATATGAATCACCTTTTCAGAATTCACCTTTGGCTGTTCAAAGTCTTCCCGAACATCCAGATATGTTTTTCCGGTATCTTTTAATTCGCAATCTATGCGGATAGGGATTATTCCCTCATTTTTAATTTTTTCGATCTCTTCCTGTCTTTTCCGAATATTCAGTACCTGTTCTGTACCGTAAAGAATATTCATTAGCTTCAATTTTCCTGAAAGCACATTGCCGACATCAAGAATTATTTTAAGAGCTTCCGCGGCCTGAAGCATTCCCAAAAGTCCTGGGGTCACTCCCAAAACGCCGGTAGCTTCACAACTCACATTCTGCCTGGTCGTCTTCGGAAAAAGACAACGATAGGAAGGCCCATTTTGGTAATTGAATACCGAAAGCTGACCTTCATTTTTATAAATAGAAGCATATATCCAGGCTTTTCCCGTCAAAATGCAGGCATCGTTGATGAGATATTTCGTTTCAAAATTATCGGTTCCATCAATGATAAGATCATACTGATTAAAAAGTTTTTCAGCATTTTCCATAGTTAAAGCCTCTTCAATAGCAACCAGTTCAATTTCCCTGTTTAAACGCTGCAGTTTTACTTTAGCAACCAGAGCCTTTGGTCTTCCAACATCAAATTCATCATACAAAACCTGGCGATGTAGATTGGTAATGGAAACTTTATCATGATCCAACAACCCGATTTTACCTACCCCCGCCCCTGTGAGATATTGCGCCGCGGGACAGCCAAGGCCTCCAACGCCCACGATCAACACGCTGGCATTCCGGAGCTTTTCCTGTCCGGAAGAACCAACATCATCCAATTTTATTTGTCGGTCGTATCGCATCAGCCTCCTGCGAATGGCGGCAAAAATGCCACCTCATCGCCTTCTTTTAATTCAACTTCAGTATTTAAATCCCGGTTTACAGCCAGCTGTACAGATTCTGCCTCCGGAATCTGGTATGTTTTGATTTGCCTGGCTTTTAATTCCGAGGCCGACATTCCCTGAGTCACATCCAGAATTTCCTCTTTTTTGCCCGCGGTTTCCGCTATTATTCCAAAATATTTTACGGTCACTTTCATTCTTCTTCCATTCGTTTTAACAATTCAACATCTGCAGTGGTATCCACATCAAAATTTCCATCTTCAAACTTTACTGTCCCAAATTGAAAATTCTTATCATATATCAGTTTTTTAGCCCCCTGATCTCCTTTCAGCTTTTTTAAATCTGAAAAAATTTCCCTGGAAAAGATGGCAGGAACTCCAATATCACCAGCATATTCTGAAAATGTCGCCTGCTTTTTACTATACAGTTGAACTCTTATTAACTCCTCAATCTTATCCTTTGTAACTAAAGGCTGATCTGATAACATAATAAGAATATGTTCCAGTTCCTTTTCAAGCTTCAGAGCTTCAGAAATCCCTTTCCTGATACTCGTGGACATTCCTTCTTCCCAGTTTTCATTGATCACCACTTCAAAATTCCTGCGATCAATTTTCTTGTTGATTGCATCTTCCTTTGCACCTAAAACAAGGATCTTTGTGTCAAATTCCAGTGATTCCGCTACATCAATACTACGTTGAAGTAGTGGAATTCCTTTAAATTCCACCAGCTGTTTTGGATATCCAAGTCGGCGGGAAGATCCGGCAGCCAAAATTATAACTCCTATTTTCGCATTTTTCCTCAAATGTGAATCTGCTTAAATTGATTATCCTTTTTCTCATGAATAGGGGAGGATTTCTCTCTTAAGGACCGGGCATTCTTGCCTGTTAAAACAGATTGAATCTCAGCTAAAATTGAAAGTCCTATCTCTGCCGGAGTCTCTGCCCCAATTTCCAATCCTACGGGAGCATATATGTTATTCACATCTTCCCGTTTTAGATCAAATCCTTCTTCCCCCAATTCGGTCAGCATCCTCTGGTACTTTTTCAACGGACCAAGAATCCCGATATAGGGTATCATCTTCTCTGCTAAAAGCAACTTCAATACCGCCAGATCATAATTGTAATTATGGCTCATCAGTACAAAACAGCTGCGATTATCAATTTCAATATTTTCCAGCGTTTGTTCCGGTTTTGATACGATTATCTGGCAGGATGCGGTAAAGCGTTCTATATTGGCATGGGTAGGGCGGCCGTCTGTCACTACCACATCCCAACCCAGCAAATCGGCCTGCTGTGCCAGTATTTGAGCATCATTTCCAGCACCAACAATGATCAATTTGACCGGTGGCTGATAATTTTGAATAAAAATATGGTGCGTTTCCTCTCCGATTAAATATTCAGCAAAATGAGGTTTATTATTTTTCACGGTGAGCCGGGCCTGTTCCAGAATATGATCAAATAATTCCTTTTCCGGCTTCCTTCCAAGTACTTCTGAAGTTTCAGAAATTACCAATTTTGTTCCCTGCTGATCTATTGATTTATTCAGGTTAAACTGAACCACGATCGCAAGAGGATTTTTCTGATCAATTAGCTTTTTCAACAGTTCACAGGGATTGAATTCATCCTCGTAATCCAGGGGCTCAAACAACACCTGAATGATCCCGTTGCAACCCAACTGTGCGCCAATTACGGCATCGTCTTCATCGCTGGTGTCATAGGTAACCAGTTTATTTTTTTGCTGATGCAGTGCATGCAGCGCCTTTCGCAAGGCATCGCCCTCCAAGCAGCCTCCGCTTATCGCCCCGGTGATATTTCCAAATTCATCAATTAGCATTCTCGCTCCGGCTCTCCGATATGAGGAACCCTCCACATGCACTACCGTGGCCAGAACACATTCCACATCCTGCTCCTTCAGAAGCTCATATTTTGATATAATGGCATCCAGTTCTCTCATACCATTGCTCTCTTTAGCTGATTTACAGTTTTAGTTATCTCCTTTACCGCAAATTCAATATCCTCAATGCCGGTATCCCTTCCCAAACTAATACGAAAAGACGACAGCGCCATTTCAGCGCTTAATCCCATTGCTTTTAAAACATGGGAGGCATGAATTGTATTTGAAGTGCAGGCTGAACCATGCGAAATTGAAAGGATGTTCAATTTTCGTAGCAATAAAGTGCCGTCAATATTTTCAAATGAAACATTGGTTGTATTTGGAAGTCGCTCACAAGCTTCGGAATTAATTATTGCCCCCTCGATATTTTTCAGACCGCTTTCAAGTTTATTTCTCAGTTGCAAAATTCTTGCTGATTCTCCTTCCATTTCGGAAAAGGCAATTTCAGCAGCTTTTCCAAAGCCTACAATTCCGGGGATATTCATGGTGCCAGGCCGCAGCCCTTTTTCCTGTCCGCCACCAAAAATATAAGAATCGATTCCCACCTTGTTTTTTTTATTGATATATAAAGCGCCGACACCTTTAGGCCCATAAATCTTATGGGAAGAGAAGATCGCCAGGTCTAAATTCAGCTTTTTAAAGTCTACCTGAATCTTGCCCGCTGCCTGGGTAATATCACTCATTAGTTTCACATCTTTTGAATGAACAATTTTTTCAATTTCGCTCATCGGATGAATCAATCCGGTTTCATTATTTGCCAGCATCAGACAAACAAGAATTGTTTTGGAAGTAATAGCCTGCTCTAATTCTTTGAGAACGATATTTCCTTCAGGATCTACATCCAGATAGGTAACCTCAAAACCTTTGCTCTCAAGAGCTTTCAAAGAATCCAAGATGGCTTTATGCTCAGTTTTACAGGTAATAATGTGGTTCCCCCTGGAACTGTTTCTTTCGCAAAACCCAAAAAGGGCAAGATTGGCGGCTTCGGTAGCACCGGAAGTGAACGTGATCCCAGTGGGTTTACAATGTACCAGCCCGGCAATCTGCTCCCGGGAGTTTTCAACAGCTTCAGCGGCATCCCAACCAAAAAAATGGTCACTACTGGCATTTCCAAATTTTTCAGTAAAATATGGCAACATGGCATCAACTACTCTAAGATCAACCGGTGTGGTTGCATTATAGTCAAGATATATCTTCCTTTTTGAAGCCATTAACGTTATGTATTTGTGTATATATCGGTATTTATATTTCGTGGAATTTCGGGGAAATTTTCAACTCTTATTTATTTTAATACTTTAATCAATTCTTCCTGCTGCTCCAGAAGCTCACTAATTTTCTGCTGCAGTTTCTCATATGCCTGCATGGCTTTTATAGCGTGTGGTGTAATTTCAGCCCCGCCACCATGCTGTCCACCTTTTTTTAATATAACCCAGGGCTCTTCGGAATTCTTATTTAACCTCTGAACCAGATCCCAGGCTTTTTTATAGGACATATTCATTTGCCCTGCTGCTTTTGAAAGTGATCCTTCCTTCTGAATGCTTTTTATCAATTGATGAGGCCCGGGACCATAAAATTTTTCACCTTCGTCTTCTACCCAACATTTAAATTTGATCTTTTTCATATTTAAATGCCATCCTGTTAGGTTTTCAAATCTCTACTTCCACTTCTCAGTTCGGTTATGAATGGTTGCTTATAAAATCTTTTTCCTGTTGCTTTGTACAGTGCATTTGCCAACGCCCCCTGTACCGGCGGAAATGGAGGCTCTCCAAGTCCTGTGGGATCTATTCCGTTATCGACAAAATACGCTTCAATTTTCTTTGGAGCTTCCTGATGACGAATAAGCCTGTAGGTATCAAAATTGCTCTGTTGGGCAGCACCATCTTTAAATGTGATCTCACTGTACAGCGCATGCCCAATACCATCAATAGTTCCACCTTCTACCATATTTAAGGCTGCATCAGGATTTACCACAATTCCGCAGTCTACCGCACAGGTAACTTTATCAATGACTGGTTCATTATTTTTTAAGGTCAAATCCAGGACCTGCGCCACATAGGAATTATGGCAGTAATACGCGGCAACTCCCCTGTTTAAAGCAGAACTGTGGTCATCCCAGCCAGATTTATCCCTTACCAACTTTAAAACACCTGCATAACGTGCCGGATCATAATCGTTTTCCTCTCCTACAGGATTATTTTCTGCACGTTTCAGCAGTTCGAGGCGAAACTGAATGGGATCTTTTCCCATTTCTTCAGCGAGTTCATCTAAAAATGACTGTTCTGCTCCCGCAATGAAATTTGACCTTGGCGCTCGGAAGGCTCCTATCGAAATATTCGAATCGATCGTCCAGCTCTCGGCAAGGTAATTATCGATTGCCCCCGCAGGAAAACGATTGGCAAAAAGAGGACTTTCAGAAATACCACCTGCATTCACATGGAATGCTGTAAGATTATTATTCCCATCCAGGGCCGCACGGTAGGTAACATGATAAGCCGGGCGATAAACGCCGTTGGTCATATCATCCTCACGGGTATAAACAAGTTTTATTGGCGCTCCCATTTTATGAGAAATAACGGCAGCTTCTACAAGGAAATGTCCATAAAGCCGGCGGCCGAATCCACCTCCACAACGTGTCATTTGTATATCTATATTTTCTAGGTCCATTCCCAGGCGCTTGCTCACGCTTTTTTCAGCAAACTCCGGAGTTTGAATAGGCCCCAACAACTCTGCTTTATCATCTGAAACATTTGCAAAAAAGTTCATTGGCTCCATGCAATTGTGTGCAAGAAACGGGCAGCTATAGGAACGTTCAATAACACGTGCTGCATTTTTGAAAGCAGCCTCGGGATCTCCATCTCTTCTTATCATTTCAGATTTATCGGGACCAACTTCGGCCATTAAGGAATAATGGATATTCGAGTTTTCAAGTCCTCCTGCCTCCGTAAAACCAGCCGATTTTTCTAAAACTTCAATTTGTTTTGTCAATTCGGGATTTAGATTCCATTCTACCTTTAAAGCTTTTTTAGCCTGCATCACCTGCCAGGTAGAATCCCCCACCAGTACTATCAATTTGGGAAAGGCCGTTGTATCACTCCATTCTTTTTCCATATCCTCAGGATACGTATCTATTGTGAAAACATCTTTTATACCGGGCATTTGTTTTGCCTTATCTGCGTCCATGGATTTTAATTCCATCCCAAAAGCAGGGGGTTGAACTATCATGGCGATAAGCATCCCATCACGATAAACATCAAGCCCATATAATGGCTGGCCTGTAAC
>JAGXIL010000031.1 GCA_024635655.1 Gillisia sp.
GAATGCCACCGCAGCTTTGGCTTTTGCGACCACGACGATATGTTCTGCCACAGCGATGATGACCTGGGTGCTTTTTGACAGAATTCAGGGAAGAAAAATATCTGCATTGCAAGCCTGCATAGGCGCTGTAGTGGGACTTGTAGTCATCACTCCAGCTGCGGGATACATCACCGTTCCCGAAAGTTTCTTCTTCGGAGCAGTTGGCGCTATAGTTTCCAATTTGGCCATGAATGCCAAATTCTTAAAGAAAATCGATGATACGCTAGACGTCTTTGCCTGCCATGGAATCGGCGGAATCATGGGAATGATCCTTACAGCAATTTTCGCAGGAAAAGAAGGTTCTAGCTTGCTGCATGGAGGTTGGTCAGTTTTTGGATCACATATGCTTGTGTTGGTCGGAGTCTGTATTTTCTCCTTCGTGATGGCTTATGCTATTTTCTATATTCTTAACAAGTTTGTCACTCTAAGGGTACGTGAGGAATATGAAGAAGTAGGTCTGGATATTTCTCAGCATGGTGAATCTATCTAAGGGACGGAAAATAATCCTATAGAAAAACCTTCTTTCCAGAATTTAAATACTTTTCCTATAAAAGGAATCAGCCCTGGAGATAACACGATCTGTAATTAAATCAGCCACCTTTTCTGTGTTGGTTCCTGTGGATTTACTAGGAAATGATCTATTCAGATTCTTCCCGTAGACCGGACTGACGTATGGAGATCTTCCAAGAAAACTTTCTATTGCTGCCAGTTGTACCAGAATAACTACTCCTGATAATCTCTCCGGATTAATCGAGGCAGCCAACTTCTGTGCAGCCAGTATCGGTGCATACTCACAAGCATGTACTCCCGCAGTTATTCCTAGCGTTTCTCCATTTTTGGCGCCATTAAAAATAGGAATGAAGGTTGAATCCTGACCCGTGCTAATCGGTACTGGGAAATGTGAAGTCGTCCCAGATTTAACGTCCTGATGATGAAACAAAAAGAAAGACTGGGCCCCAGCGGTTCCGAATACAACTAGTAAGCTGAAATGGAGTGATTTGATAATTCCTTCCATCTACTATTGACTTGTACTATATTTGCAACAATATTGCAAATATTACAATTTTACGAGTTGCCACTAAAACCTTAATTAAACCTATCAAACCTTTAAAATCAATTACACCTTCAGGCTTCTGGTAAACACTTATTTGCAGTATTAAAATGAATTCATTCCCTAAATTTTAAATAGCATAATTCATTTATTCTATAGCATTAAGCATTTACATTTTATTAGTCCTACCTTAACCAAATGCAAAAAGCAGCCCCTAAAAAAGACGAGCCCCTTATAAAATCTAAAAACGAATTTCCTGTGGTGGGGATTGGAGCCTCAGCTGGAGGTTTGGCTGCATTTAAAAAATTGGTGGCCGCTATCCCCAGAGATTCGGGGATGGCCTTTGTACTGGTACAACATTTAGATCCCAACCACGAAAGCCTCCTGCCAGAGCTTTTACAAAAAGTCTCTAGGATTCCGGTGCTGGAGATTACAGATGACATCAAAGTAGCACCAAACAACATATACATTATCCCCAGTAATAAAATTCTGCTGGCAAATGATGGCGTATTAGGGCTCAGCCCACGTCCCGGACCAGAAAAAAACAAGCGAAACCTTCCCATTGACCTTTTCTTTAGTTCGCTGGCAAGTGTGCACCAATCCCATTCTCTGGGCGTAGTGCTGACGGGAACGGGGAATGATGGTACCGAAGGACTTAAGGCTATCAAGAATAAAGGGGGAACCACCTTTGCCCAGGATGAAGCATCTTCTGAGTGGGATGATATGCCCCGCAATGCGGTAGATGCCGGTGTGGTAGATTTTATTCTTCCCCCGGAGGAAATTCCAAAAAAAATAATTGATATCACATCCCACCTTCATGAAAATGAGAATGGGAAAAAGAAAGCAGGTAATTCACATTCGGATGAGGACGTATTCCGTCAAATCCTTGCCCTGCTGCGCATACGTAAGGAAACAGACTTTACCTTTTATAAGCAAACCACTATACACCGGAGGATACTACGCAGGATGGTCATCAACAAGTACAAAAAACCCATCACCTATCTGGCTTATTTAAAAAAAAATACGAAAGAACAAGATGTGCTGTATCAGGACATGCTCATACCTGTGACTTCCTTTTTCAGGGATACTGAGATTTTTGACAAGCTATGTGAATCTATCCTGCCCACGATTGCGCAAAAAAAGAAAGGCGCACACATTCGCATGTGGGTAGCAGGATGCAGTACGGGCCAGGAGGCATATTCAATGGCTATTTGCCTTAAGGAATATTTGAATGAACACCCCGAACTGTTCAAAACTACAGAGGACTACACTAAATTAACTATACAGATTTTTGCTTCAGACATTAGTGAACAGGCCATAGCAAAAGCCCGTAAAGGGGTATATACTAAAAATGAAGTCGAGGGAGTAAGCCCGGAGCGGCTAAAGAAATTTTTCAGCAAGTATAACGGAGGATACCAGCTTAATAAGGAGGTGCGGGAACTCTGTCTTTTTTCATTACATGATTTTTTAAAGGACCCACCTTTTGGTAATATGGACCTGATTAGCTGCCGGAACGTATTGATCTACTTTCAACCTTATTTACAGAAAAAAGCGCTCGCCACCTTCCATTATGCCCTAAATGAAAAAGGCTATCTATTGCTGGGAAAATCTGAGACCACTGGCAGTATGCCAGATAATTTTACCGCAGTTCGAAAAAGCGATAAGCTGTATATAAGAAATGAAGCGCCGGGGAAATATATGTTTTCCTTCAGCAAGCAAAATGAACAGGCAATGCGGTTGGGGTTTGATAGAAACACGTCTATCGAAAAAAGACGCACCGACTTTCAAAAAGTGGTAGATGAGTTGTTGCTGGGCAATTACACCCCTGCCAGTGTAGTGGTTAACGAAAGCCTGGACATTGTACTTTTTCGCGGCAATACCGGGGATTATTTGGGACAACAGGGTGGCACTCCCAGTCATAACCTCACTAAAATGGCTAAGGGAGGCCTGGCATTTGAGCTACGCAATATTCTGCACCAGGTAAAAAAGAGTAATGCCGCGGTAGTAAAGGAACAGGTACCTTTTCACATGAAAGGTAATAGCCAGTTGATTTCCATAGAAGCAGTACCGCTGCCCAATCTAGAAGAGCCGCACTACCTTATACTCTTTTACCCCCCTGTTGCACCTTCGAATTCGACCAGGAAAAAGGAAAGTGGTGAAAAGGATGAAAAAGACATGCGCATCGAGCAATTGGAAAAGGAACTTATACAAACCCGGGAAGATATGCGGGGTATTACCGAAGACCAGGAAGCTGCCAATGAAGAACTGCAAAGTGCCAATGAAGAACTCCTTAGCGGAGGAGAAGAGCTGCAAACCCTAAACGAGGAACTGGAAACCAGCAAGGAGGAATTGCAAAGTACAAACGAAGAGGTTACTGCGGTAAACCAGGAACTGATTGGCCTAAATGAGCAGGTAACCGAACAGCGTAATTTTTCTGAAGCGATTATCAAAACTGTGCGTGAATCCCTAATGGTGCTGGACGAAGATCTTACGGTAATTATCGCAAACAATGCTTTTTATGAAACCTTTCAGTCAAATGAACCAGAGACGGTAGGACAATCGATCTTTAAACTAGGTAATAAACAGTGGGACATCCCTGAATTGAGGAACCTGCTGGAATCTATTCTACCGGAAAAAGAAAGCTTTGTTGATTTTGAGATGACCCACACCTTTGAATCCATTGGGGAGCGTACCATGCTATTGAATGCACGGGAGATCAAACGGGAAAACAAATCCAAAAAAATGACTCTATTGGCCATTGAGGATATTACAATGCGAAAGCAAGCCGAGGAAAAAATAGCGGAAAGCGTACACCGTTATCATGAGATGATCTATTCATCGCCCTCCCTTATCGCTATCCTTAAAGGGGAGGATTTTGTCATTATCGAGGCCAACGATGCTATCTTAAAATCTTGGGGAAAGGATAAAAATGCCATAGGAAAACCCTTGATGCAGGCTTTGCCTGAACTGGAAGGTCAAGAATTTGACCTGCATTTGCTGGATGTACTAAAAACGGGCAAGTCCTACCACGCCCATGAAACACCTGTTGAACTAATTCGGGATGACAAGCTTGAAACCGTGTACTACAGTTTTGTTTACCAGGCACAAAGAGATACTCAAGGAAAAATTATTGGGGTGGCTATAATTGCCAATGAAGTTACCAAACAAGCCGAACTACATAAAAAAATTAAGGAAAGCGAAGCCCGCTACCACCAATTAACAGACCTGGTGCCAGAAATGATAATCAATGCCACCGTTGATGGGAAAGTCTTTTATTACAATAAAGGCTGGACAACTTATACAGGATGGGGTGTTAAAAGGATAAAAAAAGAGGGCTGGGAGAAATTAATGCATCCGGAGGAATTGTCCAATGTTAAAAAAAACTGGTTAGAAGCAGTGAAAACCGGAAATGATTTTGATATGGAATTGAGGATTCTTGACAAAAACGGTGATTATAAATGGCATATTAGCCGCGCCATCCCAATGAAGGATTATACCGGGGAAATTATTATGTGGATAGGTGCCAATACTGATATACAGAAATTAAAGGAAGAGGAAAAACGCAAAGAGGATTTTCTTAAAATAGTAAGCCATGAGCTAAAGACCCCAATTACCTCCATAAAAGGATACACACAAATCCTGCTCAGTTTAATGGAGGACGAAAATGAAATGTCAAAGAATTTGATACACGTAAAACCATCCTTGCAACGCATTGATAGTCAAATAACCAGATTGACACGGTTGATATCAGAAATGCTGGATGTTGATAGGATTAATGAAAACCAACTCAATTTTAAAATTGAAACCTTTAGTTTAAACGAGCTTGTTCAAGACACCATTGCTGATATCGAATATGCCTACAAACAAACCCATGTTAACCTGCAGTTAGAAATTAGTTGTCTTGTAAATGCAGATAAGGACAGGATAGGTCAGGTACTTATTAATTTTATAACCAATGCCATCAAGTACTCACCAGATGACAAGAATATTGAAGTCAGGGTTTTTCAAACGAACGTGAAAATGGTTTCCGTAAGTGTAAAAGATCATGGGATTGGTATAGAAAAGAAAGATCTACAAAACATTTTCAAACGTTTTTTCCGTGTTAGCGGAAAGGATGAGCAAACCTATACCGGTTTTGGTATAGGATTGTATTTAGCCAGTGAAATTATAGAACGGCACAAGGGAAAGATAAGGGTGAAGAGCAAAAAAGGTAATGGTTCAGAATTTATTTTTACATTGCCAGTCAATACCAAATCAACTACGAAAAGTGATAAAGATGAATAAAATATTGGTGGTAGATGATGATCGCAATATAGCAGAAATGCTCGAATTCATGCTTGCTACAAAAGGTTATTTGGTAAATGTTTCCAACAAACCGAAGCATATGGTTGATAATATATTGCAAAATGGTATCAATCTGGTTATGTTAGATCATTTTATATTTGAGACCAGTGGTATTGAGA
>JAGXIL010000032.1 GCA_024635655.1 Gillisia sp.
CCGGTGCGAAGTGGATATGCCAGCATATGGGGGTAGATGAGGATGATTTTTATGAAGCCATAGCGACTTTTAAAGGTGCTTCCAAACGATTGGAAAAAATTGTTGCTTCCGATTCTACTGTTGTTTATAAAGATTTCGCGCACAGTCCCTCTAAGGTTATGGCTAGCACGAATGCAGTGAGGGAGCAATTTCCCGATAAGAAATTTTATGCATGCCTGGAGCTTCATACCTATAGCAGTCTTTCTCCTCAGTTTTTAAATCAATATCAGGGCGCGCTCGAAAATTCAGATGAAGCAGTAATTTTCTTTTCTCCCGAGGCCCTGGAAATAAAAAAAATGCAACCCATTACAGAAAATCAGATCAAAGAGGCTTTTAAAAAAGAAAACCTAAAAGTATTTACTAATCCGGAGAGTTTTAAAAACTATCTTCAAGCATTAAATTTTCAAAATACAGCGCTGCTTTTGATGAGCAGCGGGAATTATGGAGGTCTTGATTTTGAGGAGATTAAATACTGGGTCAACCATTAGATAAAGTTTAAGTTTTTCTTTATTAATGATCCTATTTCCAAAGCCATTTTTTATCTTTAATTGTAAAGCAGGGTTATGGAGAAGGAAAACATTGCATTTTCGATAAAAAACTGGGCTATGGGAGACCGGCCCAGGGAGAAACTTATTCAAAAGGGAAAATTGGCCCTAAGTGATGCAGAGCTTATAGCCATTCTTATAGGTTCCGGTAATACTAAAGAAAGTGCGGTAGAGCTGGGAAAGAGAATTCTTTCCGGCTCCAATAATAATCTAAACCACCTGGGGAAGCTTTCTTTAAAACAACTTACCCAATTTAAAGGAATAGGAGAGGCTAAAGCCATTTGCATCATTGCTGCCATGGAATTAGGCCGCAGGCGAAGAAGTGAAGAAGCTATTGAGAAAATAAAGATCAGTTCCAGTAATTCAGTATTTGAACTTCTTCAACCCCTCATAGGAGAACTTGAGCATGAAGAATTCTGGATCCTCTATTTAAATAACGCAAATAAAATAATTGAACAGTTTCAAATAAGTAAGGGGGGCATTACCGGTACATTGGTAGATGTAAGGATCACCCTGCGTAAGGCGCTGGAAGTTGGTGCGGTTTCTCTTATTTTGGCACATAATCACCCTTCCGGAAATTTAAATCCCAGTGAAGCCGATAAACAACTCACCCGTAAATTAAAAACCGCCGCCGAAAGTCTGGATATAAAAATCCTCGATCATGTTATTGTGACTGAAAAATCCTATTTTAGCTTTGCCGATGAAGGGTTACTATAATTTACAATAAGAAAAATGCTTTTAATATATACTCCCAAAGTAACTCCACGTATTATTTATGTTTTTAAACATGTTTGCACACACATATTAGGCCTCAACCTTAAATTTACCTCCAAAATAGAAGAATTTATTGCCCACGAAGGAGTGAAATTCTCATATGGCAAAAAACGCATGGGAAATGAACTCTTTGTGCAAAATGTAGACCTGCTCTTAGACCAGGGATTGGGAGATGTAGTAGTGAAAGTTCAGAAATGGGGAGAAACCAAATGTTTCTTTGCGGCATCAGAGAACAGTGATATCCCATTTGATATTTTTGCTGCTTCTTTTTTTATGCTTTCCCGTTATGAAGAATATCTCCCCCACGTTAAAGATGACTTTGGCCGATTCCCTGCTTCTGAAAGTTTAGCTTATAAAAATGGATTTTTAATACAACCAGTCATAGATATTTGGGCGTATAAATTCAGAGATATTCTCCAAAAAAAATACCCTGATCTAAAGTTCAAACATAGAGAATTTGAGAGCATATCTATTATTTCTGTAAGCCGGGTATTCAAGTATAAGAACAAAGGCTTTTTAAGAGGTTTGATGGGCGGGATTTTACACCTGGGGAAACTGGAATTCTCAAAAGTTTCTGACAGGGTAAAGGTTTTAATCAAACTTAAAAATGATCCTTATAATATCTTTGATGAATTGATTTATTTCATCAAAAAATATAAAGTGAAGATGGTCTTTATGTTTCAACTAAGTGATTACAGTGCTTATGATAAAAATATAAATTACAACAGGCAAAACTACAGGTCCATAATTAAATATGTGGCAGATTATTCAAAGGTTGGTTTAAGGTTGGGATATTTTGCGGTTCAGGAATCGGCTACTTTAAAAAAGGAGAAAAAGCGTTTCGAAAACATTATTCACGGGCCTCTACAAAATGTGATCAATCCTAAATACAATTTGCAACTTCCACTGCAGTACAGTTATCTTAATGAATTGGATATACCCAATGATTATTCTATGGGGTACCCGGAATCTATTGGTTTTAGAGCGGGAACCAGTACCTCATTTTTTTTCTATGACATTAATATGGAATTAACTACTCCTCTAACGCTTCATCCCTATGTTTTTCATACCCAGGTTTGTCATAAGGACAATTCTGAGGACATTGAAAAATCCTTAAATAAAGTAATAAAAGAGGTAAAAGGAGTGGATGGTACTTTTAGGGCAATTTTTAAGAACAGGAATTTTTCTGAATATGCCGATTCAAATTATTATTATTCCCTTTTAAAACAAATAAATGAGATTTAACGATATTGAGCACGTGTTCTTTGACCTGGATCATACCCTTTGGGATTTTGATAAAAACTCAGCTTTGACTTTTGATGTAATCTTTAAAGAGGAGAAGGTTGAAGTGGATCTTCTAAAATTTCTGGAAGTTTATATGCCTATAAACCAAAATTACTGGAAGCTCTATCAAAATGACCAGATCTCGAAAGAATCTTTAAGGACCGGGAGGTTAAAAGATTGTTTTGAGGTAATGAAGTTGCAGGTTTCTCCACAAATCATTGATAATTTATCTGTTAAATATATTCAATGCCTGCCCAATTATAATCATCTGTTGGAGGACACCCTGGAGGTCCTTGAATATTTATCTCCTAAATATCAGCTTCATATTATAACTAATGGGTTTGAAGAAATTCAGCAGAATAAACTTAACAATTCCAGAATAGCACCATATTTCACTACCGTTACAACTTCAGAAGAAGCAGGAGTCAAAAAACCTCATTTGCAGATTTTTCAAAGAGCAATGAAAAAATCTAATGCGCTTCCGGAAAAAAGTATAATGATAGGCGATAATTTCGAAGCAGATGTAGTTGGAGCAAAAAACGCGGGAATGCATTCCTTATTTTTTGATTATTATAAAAAGAGAAAAAGAGAAGCCTCTGTCTGCATCCATACGTTAAATGAATTGAAGTTATGCCTATAGCAATAAAGATTCCTTAACTTCGTTTTTAATTAAGAAATCCATCCCTAATGCTTGTACACCACATTAGAACCGCATTGGCTGTCCTTTTTGCTTGTTGGATGACCTCATGTGTAAAAGATGTTGATTTAGATCAGGCAGGAAATATAACCCTTCAGCCGGAAATCCAAGCCGATCTTCTTATTTTTGAAATTGATCAAAAAGAATTTACAGAACCCAAAACCAATATTTTCAGCAATGTTATCAGGGACACCGTTCGGTTGGAATTTCTTGATGATAGTTATATCCAGAATGATCTTGCCAAGGTGGAGTTTAGTTTTCGATACAGAAATTCCTTTCCCCAATCCTTTGCAAATAAGATCTCTTTTCTTTCAGAACAGGACAACCTACAGCACCAGGTTGAATTTATAACCGAAGCGGGTAGCATGGGTAACCCAAGCATAACAGAGGTAATAGAGGTTATTGAAACGGAAAATATCGACGTAATTAAGAGATCTATAAAAATGGTGGTAGAAATTGAAGCATTGACTAATGATAAACCATTCCTGGGAATTTTGAGATTTGAATCCAAGGGATTATTTTCATTTCAATTTTAATAGATGAAGTTTTTTGTAACCCTGTGTAGCATTTTCTTGATGATTTTATGCCAGGGCCAAAATAAACAGTTGCTGTATAATGTCAATGGACTTCCGCAAACCCTGATGGAGAATCCCGGAGCCAATATTGCATTTGACCGCCACATTGGAGTGCCATTTTTATCTAAGATCTCATTATTGGCAGGATCCTCAGGGGTTAATATTCATGATATTTTTGATAATTCCAATGCCAATATAAATCAAAGGGTAGCCAATACCATAAGAAGGCTAAGCAGCAGAGATTATTTTATGGCACAGGAGCAACTGGAGATTCTGTCTTTTGGCTGGAAGCTTAACAAAGACAATTATATTTCTACAGGAATTTACCAGGAAATGGATGCCTTTGCATATTTTCCTAAAGACCCTGCCATTTTGGTTAGTCAGGGGAATAAGGATTACATCAATATACCTTTTGATTTTTCACACGTATCCTTCACGGGTGAGGTTTTAACAGTATATCATGTGGGGCTTAACCGAAAATTGAATAGACAGGTAACCGTGGGAGCCAGGATCAAAATGTATTCGGGAATATTTAATGTAGAAAGTGTAAATAACACAGGAACATTTTTGACCATTTCTACTCCGGATGGTCCCAATTATTACCGTCAATTTGCCGATAACCTGGACGTGAGAGTGAATACATCAGGATTTGCATCCTTGCAGGACAATAATAAAACTGTACAGGAAGCTTCCAGAGAATTAATAGGTCGTTCCTTTTTTGGCGGAAATATTGGTGCAGGGCTGGATATGGGTGGAACTTTTAGGGTAAAGGATAATGTTGTTGTTAGTGGTTCCATTTTAGATCTTGGCCTGATGTGGCAGAGAGAAGATGTAGAAAGCTATACCTATAAGGGTACTTATCAAACTGATGGAATAGAACCCCTGTTTCCCGGAATAGGAACAGATGGGGAAACTTTCCGGTACTGGGATGAATTTGAAGACGAGGTAGACCGGAATTTAGTCGACAAAACCTTAAGGGAACCATACGTTACCTGGAGGCCAATGAAATTTAATGCTGCCGTAGAAATGACTTTCGGAGAATCTTATCTACCATGTGATTACAGGGTAGAAGCAAAAAAGCAGTATCACAGCAAAGTAGGTATGCATCTTTTTGGAATTAGAAGGCCCCGCGATATAAAATATGCCCTTTCCACCTACTATGACAGAAAATTAGGATCAAACCTGCGTATGAAAGTTTCTTATACTCTTGATGATTTCTCCTATACAAATATCGGGCTTTTACTTTCTACAAATTTTAAGAGTTTTAATTTCTATCTTGCTGCCGATAATCTTTTAGGCTATGCTAACCTGGCCCAATCAAATTATCAATCGGTTCAAATGGGTTTTCAATTTATAATTATTAAGTGATGAAAAAATCAATATTTATATTCTGTTTTATATCCGCGATCTTATCAGCCGGGGCTCAGGAATTAAGTTCCTATAAATATATAATCGTACCGGCAGAATTTGATTTTCTAAAGGAGCCCAATCAATATGAGCTCAATGCACTAACTAAATTTCTTTTGGAGAAAAAGGGATATGAGGTGTATATGGAAGGAGATGAGGAAGTGAAAAATGTAAGCGGAAATCGTTGTGAAGCTTTATTTGCCGACCTAAAAAATGATTCGGGTTTATTTGTTACGCGATTGAAAATTGTACTGAAGGATTGCGGAAATACGGAAGTTTTAGTTTCAGAAGAAGGAAAAAGCCGCGTTAAAGATTATAAACCAGCTTTTCAAGAAGCACTTCGTAAAGCGGTTGGATCCATACCAGAAAAAGATAATGCCGTTGAAGAAGCTATTGTCTCCGGATTTCCGCAGGTTGATAATGCCCCGGAAGAGCAAAATGATGATAACCTTCAGGAAGAAAATGAGGTAGAGGGAGAAGTTATTGAAGAAACAGTTGATAATAAAACCCCGGAGGCAAGGCAACTTCCAGGTGCGACACCTGCCCCTGATGTTGAGAGGCTTGATTTTGTGAAAGGAAACGGAGAATATTTTCTTGTAAAAACTGAAAACGGCTATAACTTTTATCAACAGGGAATGGGAGAGCCCTTTGCAGCTTTAATAAAATCCTCCTCGGGTAGCGGATACATATACTCCTCAATCACTGCCAAAGGAATGGCTCAATTTAACCAAAACGGAAATCTTGTGGTGGAGATCCTGAATCCTGAAAGTAATGAACTGGAATCTACAGAATATAAACTTCAGGACCAATAGGTTTAATATCCGTATTTATTCTTCCACCGCTTCTTTAGAAATTCTCTTTGGGCATTCTCCCGTTGATTATTACCGGGGGAGTAGAGGGTGGTGTTCTTAATTTCCTCCGGCAAAAATTCAGCTTCAGCAAAATTATCCTTGTAGTTGTGAGCATATTGATAATCCTCGCCATAGCCAAGGTCTTTCATAAGTTTGGTGGGAGCATTACGAATAGGGAGCGGAACCGGAAGATTTCCGGTGTTTTTTACCAGGCTTTGCGCCTGGTTGATGGCCATATAAGAGGCATTGCTTTTTGGTGAGGTTGCAAGATAGATTACGCACTGGCTCAAAATAATTCTCGACTCCGGAAATCCAATGGTTGTTACCGCCTGGAATGTGTTATTTGCCATGACCAGGGCTGTTGGATTAGCATTTCCAATATCTTCACTCGAAAGAATAAGCAGGCGGCGTGCAATAAATTTGACATCCTCACCTCCCTCGATCATTCTTGCCAGCCAGTAAACTGCAGCATTGGGATCACTTCCTCTTATAGATTTAATGAAGGCAGAGACTATATCATAATGCTGTTCGCCTGTTTTGTCATATAACACAGTATTTTGCTGGACTTGTTCAAGGACCATATCATTAGTTATCTCAACAGGAGAATCTGAAGAGGTTACCAGCAATTCAAAGATGTTAAGCAGTTTTCTGCCGTCACCCCCGCTTAAGCGCAGTAGAGCTTCTGTTTCTTTAAGAACTACTCTTTTATTCTTTATAACAGGGTCTTCTTTGATCGCCCTTTCCAGCAAAGCAATGAGATCCTCTTTAGAAAAAGGCTTTAAAACATATACCTGGCACCTGGAGAGTAAAGCTGAAATAACCTCAAAACTTGGGTTTTCTGTAGTAGCACCAATGAGTGTTACCCAACCTTTTTCCACGGCTCCCAGTAGAGAATCCTGCTGAGATTTACTGAACCGGTGAATTTCATCGATGAATAATATAGGATTTTTGGTAGTAAATAGTCCATCGTTCTTTTTGGCCTTTTCTATTACCTCCCGTACATCTTTAACTCCGCTGCTTACTGCACTTAAGGTGTAAAATGGTCTGCCGCTTTCTGTTGCAATGATATTGGCAAGCGTAGTTTTTCCCACCCCCGGAGGGCCCCATAAGATAAGAGAAGGAATCGCGCCCGTTTTAATTTGCTTATGTAAAGCTCCCGTAGGTCCAATCAGGTGCTGTTGACTTAAATAATCTTCTATTTTTTTAGGCCGTAACCGTTCTGCCAGTGGTTCATTCATGTTGCAAAGGTAGGAATTAGGATGGCATTTTACTTTTTCTCTTACATAAGAAAGTAAAATTGCCAATTTGTCAACCTTTATCAATTAGCACAGGATTTGTATGTGCAACAAAGGGAAACAGTTTTTTATTATTAAATTTAATCAAACAATAGTTTTGTATTGAAACCTTCACAGCCATTTGTATTTTCCACAGGGGTAATAGGCTATCCTATCCTGTTCGTCCTTCTTATATGGCTGGTATTTTGGTTTGAAATAAGGTTTGGCTTTGATTTCAATTATTTGGGAGTACGGCCAAGAGAGCCATTAGGGTTGCGTGGCATTCTTTTCTCTCCATTTATTCATTCAGATATTAAACATCTGTTCAACAACACCATTCCTTTGTTTGTCCTGTCAATGGCCTTATTCTATTTCTACAGGCCAATAAGTTGGAAAGTTTTAATTTACGGAATCTTACTCACAGGTTTTTTCACCTGGATCATTGGGAGGCCTGCCAATCACATAGGTGCAAGTGGAGTGATATATTTACTGGCCTCATTTTTATTCTTTAAGGGCATTTTCTCAAAGTACTACAGACTTATAGCACTGTCATTTGTTGTTGTTTTTCTGTATGGGGGGATGTTGTGGTTTGTAGTTCCTGTAGAACCCGGGATTTCATGGGAAGGGCATTTGTCTGGATTGCTGGTGGGATTGGCCTTCGCCTACCTTTACAAACAACAAATTTCAGATCCTCCTAAATACGAATGGGAGAAGCCGGATTACAATGAAGAAGATGATGAGTTTATGAAACATTTTGATGAAAACGGTAACTTTATAGAAAGACTTCCCGGGGAAGAAATAAAGGAAGATGAGCTAAATGATTTGAATGATGAGGGGAAACAAAAAATAGTATACAGGTATTTCTTCAAAAAATCCAGGAAAGATTCAAATGATTAAATTTATTTTTTCATTCCCAATCCCCAAATAATTAAGTGAAAAGTGGTTTATTTCCGGGGAGTTTTTCTAAAGGCGTTGGCGAATGATTTCGTATAAAAAAGCCCCGCAAGCTACAGAAACATTCAAAGAGGCTATTGTTCCAAACATTGGCAATTTGGCTTTTTCATCTACAATTTTTAAAACTGAAGGGGATACTCCTTTTTCTTCATTTCCCATCACCAATGCCACAGGCACGTTTAGCTTTGTTTCAAATAGGGTATTTTCAGTTTTTTCTGAAGCCGCTACTACGGTGATACCGGAAGCCTGCATATAATAAATGGCATCTTTTATATGATCTACCTTACAAAGCGGAATTTTAAATACAGCACCGGCTGATGTTTTTACAGTATCTGCATTTACCGGAGCTCCACCTTTATTCTGTATAATTATGGCATGTACTCCACAACATTCTGCAGTTCTGATAATAGCCCCAAAATTTCGGGCATCGGTGATCTGGTCCAAAAGTAAGAAAAGAGGAACCTGATCAGAATTTTCAAGCGTTTCCTGAACGATTTCCTCCAACTCCCTGAACTTTACCGGAGAAATTTTGGCTACCACACCCTGGTGGTTTCCCTGGGACAATTTATTTAATTTTTCAACGGGTACATAGGAAACATTATATCCTTCTTTGTTCACAAGACTTAAAAGATCTTGTGCCAATGCGCCGGAAAGGCCTTTTTGAACATATATTTTGTCGATATTCTTTTCACTTTGAATTGCTTCAATTACTGTGCGTATTCCAAAAATAGTTGTTGCGTCTTCCATGGGGTAAAGATATGCTAAATGTTCAAAAACAATATTTGGTAATGAAATTTTTCTTCGAGAATGTCACCCTTAGTTTTACAGATTTCGCTTAATACCTTATAAGCACACCTGCTAATTCGATTATTCAGATCTGGTGCTTCCGGTTTTGTTTTCTTATAAAAAATATTCATTGCCCTGTTCTCTGCATGATAGTAAATTCAAATTTTCAGGTTAATAGGTTGTAAGGAAATAAGAAGAACCAAAAAGAGAGAGGCTGCCTTTTCAGACAGCCTCTTTAAATTATTTATAATCGTATTGTATTAGTTTCGGGGAAATACCCACAGATCATCATCCAATAAGTGTCCACCCTGGGCCTGAATAGCCGCTTCATAAGCATCTGGATTTGATTGTCTTTCAGAAAGAGGATATAACAGTCTTCTTGGGACTATTCCAGAAGGATTATTTCCATTGCTACCGTCGGGATTTGGAGTAATATCAGGAAAACCTGTCCTTCTATAATCATTCCAAGTTTCTATAGGAGATTGTCCATACATTGCTTTATACTTTTCAGTAATAATTAGCTGTATTGATGCATCACCAAGATTGGAAATATAGCTTTCAATTTCAGCGTCAGAAACTCCTAAAAATTCCATATTAGCCCTTACTGCTTCTTCTAAAGCATCTGTTCCGTCTCCACCGGTTCGCTCTAAAGCTTCGGCTTCAATAAATTTAACTTCAGAATAACTTATAACAGGAGATGGGCTGTTCAATTTACTCCAGAATAAGTTAGGATTGTTATTATTGAAGTAGAGAAAATCTCCTCCGGTGGCCTCCTCCATGTAAAATGGCTGTCTTGGATCACCATCCATAAGATTGGCAAAATAATCATCTACAACCATAGTATTAGGTCGTTGAAGTCCGAATAAAGCCAAAGGATGTCCCCCGTTTTGGGTGTCCTCAAAAAAGAATGTTAGTTGTTCTCCATTACTCTCCATTGCCATTTGCGCCTGTTCAAGAGCGTTAGCTGCAGCATCTGATTTCACACTGGTAGTTTGAATAAAGAATCTTGCCTTTAATCCGTGGGCTGTTTTTATCCAATCTGCAGGACTACCACCTATCAAACTACCCTGAATACCGGCTGGATCTTCTGCCTCCAGGTCTACAATAGCTTCAGAAAGTAAGTTCTGGATCTCTTCATATATATCTTCCTGGCTGTCATATTTTGGAGATAAATTATCCTCACCTAAAAAGGCTTCAGAATAAGGAACGTCTCCCCATACGTTAGTGGCCATACCAAGATTTATAGCCATGTATATTTTGGCCAAACCTCTGGTGTTGGGTGCATCTGTAGCTGTAGCTCTCTCAATAATGTCCGCAGCATCTTTCATAGACCCTGTATAAAGTCCAAAGTTCCATGGATTATTAGAATCATTTTCACCAATTACATATGAGGTATATTGGAGTTGTTGAGCATCGGTCCCTTCCCATTGTTGCATTATTATACCGGCAAATCTTCCAAGAACAGAAGTCATATTTCTGTGGGTTTGGGTTTGCATAGCCGGAACAATAGCTACTAAGGGTACGTTATCACCACCGGGTCGTGTTGGATCCTGGTTTACATCGTCATAATCACATGATGCCAATAAGGCAAGGCTAAAAAATACTGTGACTACCTTTTTAATCAAATTGTTATGTTTCATTTTTTTTTCTTTAAAAGTTAAGTTTAACTGAAAGTAAATAACTTTTGGTGTTTGGTTGGTTGAAATAATCTAAACCAATACCATTTGATGCTCCCGTTAAATTTGTCTCCGGGTCAATGCCGGGGTAATCTGTGATCAAAAACAAATTACGACCGGATAAAGTTATTGAACCACCTGTTAAAAATGATGAATCTAAAATTCCGGTTGGCAATGCATAAGATAATGATGCTTCCCGTAATCTTACCCAGGAAGAATCAAAAATATAATCTTCTGAGATTCCACCAAAACCATATCTAACCCATCTGTTTGCGGCTAGTCCGTTAGCAGGATCATAAAGAGCAACCTCTGTTGTATTTTGTTGGCCCGTGTTTGCATTAACTCCTTCAAAAACAAAGTCTGTTATATCTCTTTGTTCTCCGGTCACCTGGGAAGTTCCAAAATAATCAATAATTCCACAAGTTCCACACCATACATCTCCACCTTGTCTAATATCTAAAAGAGCAGATACAGAAAAGTTCTTGTAGCTAAGGGTATTTCTTACGCCCATGATCCAGTCTGGTGTAGGATCTCCTACAATTCCATCTTCAGTATCAACAATAGGAAAACCATTATCACCAATTAATACTTCCCCTGCATCATTTCTGGCAAATCTAGAACCAAAGATCGCACCATATGGCTCTCCGGCAATAACTCGGGAGGAGGTGGAGGTAAATCCTTCTAATAAAATTGATTCCACATTTTCGGCAAGCTCTTCCACTATATTCTCGTAAGTTGTCCAGTTCACATCAATGTTCCAGTTAAAGTCTTCTGTTTGAACAGGACTAATGTTTGCAACAGCTTCCCAACCTTTATTAGAAATAACACCTGCATTTACAATCCTGGATGTAAACCCGGTAACTGCTGGTTGGTCTATGGAAATAATTTGATCTGTGGTTTCCTTACTGAAGTATGCAACATCCAGTCTCAATCTTGATTGAAAGAACCTGAATTCTGCCCCTACTTCATACTCCTTAGTAACCTCAGGTCGTATGTTTGGATTTCCCAACTGAGAGGATCTTTCAAATGCAACAGTAGAAAAGATAGGGAATTGGTTTGCATCAATAAATCCATCCCCTCCTGCAGCTGCAGCATTATAATAGGTTAAAGTAGAAAATATTGGGGCATCATTACCTGTCTTACCATACGAACCTCTTAATTTACCATAGTTCATGAAATCATTCTGCCAGAGTTCTGTAAATACAAATGTACCTCCCACACTGTAAGACTGGAAATCGTTATTATCTTCTGGTAGTGTGGAGGACCAGTCATTTCTTAATGCACCTGTTAAGAAAAAAGTATCATAAAATCCAAACTTCAATTCAGAAAGAATACCATCAAGATGTTTTCTGCCTGCAGTTTCGGCTACAGCCTGGCTGGCGGTATTACTTACATTGAAGAAACCAGGTATGGTTAAATTATTTCCTAAAGTTTCTCTAAATAAGGTTTCCGTTCTATAACCATCGTAACCTAAAATTCCATCAAAAGTGATATTTTCACTAATATCTCTGTTTATCAGAAGTAGTAATTGGGTGTTTATGTCTTCATTAAATATGTTGTTGTCGAAAACCTGACCCTGAGGATTAGCAGCGGAATTTACATCAATTCCCGCTTTTCGAACATCAGAATACTGATCATATCCGTAAGAACCTCTAACGGTTGCCCAGGTCATTGGTGTGTATTCAAAGCTCATTCTTCCTATAAACCTTTTTACGTCATCTGTAGATGGGTTCTTGGCAACTGTCCAGTAAGGGTTGTCATAAATTCCAGCTCTGTAGCTTCTTTGACTTCCATCAGGTAGTTCATAAGTGCTTGGGGTACTTGCTGCAAGCCTTCCTGTAAGTCCGTTCCCATTGTCAAATGAAGGGGTTGATCTTATTAATCCAAGCATAATACCTGAAACGTTTGATCCACGTTGAACTCTCCGACCTCCGGAAGTTACAAAGTTTCCGCTTGCTGATATTTCAAAGTTGTCGGCAAGATCAGCGGTAATATCTCCTCTAAATGATCTTCTGTTAAATTCTTCTGTTGGAGAAGTTCCTGTTTGATTTAATTTTGATCCTGAAACATAATATTTGATGGCGTCAGATCCTCCCCTTACAGAAACATTTTGCTCATTAAGAACACCTGTTACAAAAAAATCATATTGATCATATGCATTGGCAGGTTGGCCGTTTCCGGTTCCCGCAGGGACTAACCTTCCATTCCTGTCATAGGGATATGAAGTATCTCCATCGTATTCCAAAGTACTTATTCTTGGTCCCCAACTAAAGCCTTCACGGGTTTCAGGGCCTCTGTATGTTGCGACTCCATCTACCGGGGAGCCTTGAGCAAATTCGCTTTGCAATTCGGGAAGTTTATTTACCTCACTAAATTGTAAAGACGAAGAAACTGATATTTGTGGAGCACCAGACTGACCTTTCTTTGTGGTTATAATAATTACCCCGTTTGCCGCTCTAAGACCATATAGTGTTTGAGCTGCAGTTCCTTTTAAGATATCAATAGAAGCAATATCATTTTGATTTATATCAATAGCTCTGTTCGAACTATCAGTTCCTCCAACTCCATTTCCTTCACTTGAATTGTCAATAGGCACCCCATCTACTACGAATAATGGGCTGTTAGACCTGTTAATGGAGGTGTTTCCTCTAATTCTAATATTAGAAGCTGCCCCTACAGAACCCGAGGCGCTTACTACGCTAACACCGGCTGCTTTTGAAGCAAGAGAATTTACCAGGTTGGTTTCACCGGTATTTTCAATTTCTTCAGCATCTACTGTTTCCACTGCATAACTTAATGACCGGGGAGCAGATCGCACTCCCA
The DNA here is from genome assembly GCA_024635655.1 of Gillisia sp. Taxonomy (GTDB): domain Bacteria; phylum Bacteroidota; class Bacteroidia; order Flavobacteriales; family Flavobacteriaceae; genus Gillisia. The sequence continues at coordinate 13,686 of JAGXIL010000032.1, forward strand.
AAGCGGTTACTACTACTTCCTCTAATTGTGCAGAATCTGCAGTTAAAGTAACATCATAGCGGCTTGCCTCACCCACGGTAAGCGTGGTTGTAGTGAGACCTACGAAAGAAAAAATTAATTCATCCCCTGTGGAAGCCTGAATGGAAAATTCTCCATCAAAATCGGTTTGAACACCTGTATTTGTATCTGCAATTATAATGTTAACCCCTGGTAAGGGTAAACCTTGTTCATCGGTAACCGTACCGGTGATAGTTCGTTGTTGCGCAAAAGATAAATGCACCACCAACACCATTAAGAGTGTTAAAGTTCTACTTAAATTTGTTTTCATTGTCTAGTTTATTTGAATTAGCCTAGATCAAAAATGGAAAAATAATGTTAAACAACCAACTAATCTTTGTGTTATTTTAAAGGAGTCTTAACGAAAACGTTATTAGCAGGGTTAATTATTAGCATAAATTTAACTTAGATAGGATAAAAACCAAAAGAGGCTGTCTGAAAAGGCAGCCTCTTTTGTTGGATTATTTTTTGGGTTTTATTATTTTCATGTTATGAAAGCCAAAGCAGTATTTAAGACCTATGACCAGTCGCAGTTAAGTCTTTTACCCCCGAGTTATGATGATTTGGTTCCAACCAACCATCCCGTGAGAATCGTAAATACGATTATTGATCAAATTGACATCTCTGCCTTAGAGAGAAGTTATAAAGGTGGAGGTACTTCCAGTTATCATCCCCGGATGCTACTCAAGGTTACGATCTATGCCTACCTGCGCAATATATATTCCTCGCGTAAAATAGAACAGGCACTCCACGAGAACATTCACTTTTTATGGCTCAGTGGCCAGAGCAAACCCGATCATAATACCATTAATGATTTTAGGGGAAAACGATTAAAAGGAAAGTTCAAGAACATCTTCAACCAAGTAGTGCTTTTACTGGCAGACCAGGGGGTTTTATCTTTGAAGGACCTCTTTGTTGACGGTACCAAGATAGAGGCAAACGCCAATCGGTACACCTTTGTGTGGGGCAAATCTATCAAGACCAGTAAAGAGCGGATAAAGAAACAACTCAAAGAGCTTTGGTCTTATGTGGAGAAGGTTTATGCAGAGGAACAAATGCTGCCCAATGAGCCTGACTTTGATGCTATTGATCCTGATGAAGTAGCTAAAACCATTGAAACTATTAATGAGGTTCTTAAGGATAAGGGCATTGATAAAAAGGTGAAGCAAAAGCTTAACTATGCAAAGAAACACTGGCCCGGAAACTTAGAAAAATACCAGAAGCAGGAAGCTATATTGGGCAAGCGCAACAGCTTCAGCAAAACAGATCCCGACGCCACTTTTATGCGGATGAAAGATGACTATATGCAAAATGGCCAGCTCAAACCTGGTTATAATTTACAAGCCTCCACTAATAACCAGTTCATTACCAATTATACCTTAGCCCAAACCACAGCAGATACTACAACCTTAAAAGATCATTTACAGGATCATATTGACTCCTATACTCAAACTCCTGACACCCTTACTGCAGATGCAGGCTATGGCAGTGAAGAAAACTATACAGACTTAGAAGAAAAACAAGTTACTGCTTTTGTAAAATATAACTACTTCCACAAAGAACAGCGGGACAAAAAACATAAGGAAAACCCGTTTCATCCGGACAACCTCTTTTACAATGAAGAGGAGGATACTTATTACTGCCCTATAGGTCAGGCGATGAACAACATCGGCAGTTATCAGAGTGAAACAAAAACAAGTTTTAAGCAGCAGATCCATCGCTATCAGGCCACCAATTGCAAGGGATGCCCCTTGCGGGGAAGTTGCCACAAGGCCACAGGCAACAGGATCATAGAACGCAATCACAACCTGATCCGCCTCAAAGCACAGGCTCGCAGTCTTTTGCTGAGTGAAGAAGGAATAGCACATCGTAAAAGAAGGTGCTGGGATGTAGAGGCAGTCTTTGGGAATATAAAACAGAACATGGGTTTCAAGCGATTCATGCTGCGGGGAATGGATAAAGTAACCACCGAAATAGGACTCATAGCCATGGCACACAACCTAAAAAAGAAGATATGGGATAGCCTAAAAAGGCTATCCCATATCTTCTTTTTTACAAGAAACAATTTACCGAAAAGGTACATCAGCAAACAATAACCATCATTACCCATAAAAAAGACCGTCTAAAATAGTTTTTAGACGGCCTCTTTCTATTAATCAAGTGTATTTAATTATTGCACATCCCAGAACACCGGAGAGAATAGATCATCTGATCCTCCTATATTCTGAACTGCGGCGTTATAATTATCAGCATTTAAAGCACTTTCATTGGTTGGATAAAAAATCCTTAAAGGTACTGGCAGATCACTTAAAGCAGAATTTACAAGGAAATCGGGATGATCCAATCTTCTCCATTCAGTCCAGCCTTCAAAACCGTTGTTAAACAAAGCGATCCATTTTTGAGTTCCTATTAATTGTTCCCAGTTTGAAGAGCTATAGGCTACTTCAGATTGGGCTAAATAAGCAGTTGCCTCAGCTTCAGTGCCATTGTACTTAATTATATTGGCTGTTACTGCTTCGTTGTAAAACATTTCTGCATCTCCTGTGATAAATCCTCTCTCAACAGCTTCAGCTAAGAAAAACTGAACTTCAAAATACTCAAGGATCGCACCCGGGGCAGTAGGGTTTTCAGATAATTCGGGAGCAATATGTGAAAAATTGGCGTAAGAATTATTTTCTCCAATTGGACCACCTATATATCCGTCTACATTTTCGTCAAAGAAATCATCGATTCTCGGATCATTTACGGAAAGTAAATAATCAACAGAAGTTTTTCCTGCTACATAGTCAGATCCCCGGTTTGCCAAAACGAATAAATTGTGTAGAGGGTTGTTGTTTGGAGATGATTCTTCATAATAAATAATTGCACTATCATCTGAAGATTCCATAACTCCGGCCTCATAAGCTTCGCTCACTGTAGTTTCAGCTAAAGCTGGATTAACATCGGCAATTCTCATTCCCAAACGTAACTTAAGAGAATTTGCAAATTTTGCCCACTTGGCAACATCTCCTCCGTAATAGATATCTGCAGATCCAAAAGAACTTCCGCCTTGCGCTAAAGTATTGGCATCTTCAGAAATCCTCCTTATTAGGTCCTCATAAATTGTTGCGGCGTCATCGTAAGCGGGATTTATGTTCTCAGAAACATTTAATGCTTCAGAATAAGGAACATCTCCGTTAAGATCTACTAAAACCTGATAGGAATATACTTCAATCACATCAATTACTGCCAATTGATTTGCTCTTGTTTGATCGTCAAGCAATTCATCAAGTGCAATAGCTTCCCTTGCCGATTTAAGATCCTGCAGAACATTGTTGTACAATCTAATCCAAAAACTCTCAGATGGATCTCTACCAATGATGTCGTAATTCGCTTCATCGTTATAAGTAGTTTCAGTCCAGTGCTGAGTCCAGAGTTTAAGTAAGTTTCTTCCTGAAGAAACTTCTGTCATTAAATCCCCCAGGTTTTTTTCTGCATTGGTGAATAAAGTTCCCGCCGGAACCGTTTCCGGTCTCTTAGGATCTACGTTATAATCGGTAATGTCTTCAGTACAGCTCACTACTGTAAAACCGATCAACATCAAAATTAATAATTTTTTCATGTTTTTTATTTTTTAGAATTGTAATTGTAGATTTAATCCAACCTCCCGGGTTGAAGGGTAAGCTCCAATCTGGAACCCTTGTACATTACCTGCACTAAAACCAGATTCAGGATCGGCGTAAGGAAGATCTTTATCAATAATCCATAGGTTACGACCTGTAGCAGAAATAGTTATTCCTGTAAATGGAAGTCTTTCTAAAGTCGTTGATGGAAGGTTATAAGATAAAGTCATTTCTCTAAGTTTAACATAAGATGCGTCATAAACAAATTGCGCGTCTGGAGCATTTCCATAACGTCCCAAAGGATTCGAATAATCTTCAAAAGAAGCTCTAACTGTGTTTGGAGACCCATCGGCCTGAACTCCCGGAAGAATTGCGCCACCTGAATCTGCACCATCTGTTACAGGATCTCTCAAAGGATTTCCTAAGTCATTAAGACCGGCAGTTTCTGCATAAACCCCTGTTGCAAGACCAAAATACATATCACCGCTAAACACGCTTCCACCTTCCTGGATGTCGATAAGGAAACTGAAATTCCAGTTTTTGAATCTAAGGGAGTTTTGTATCCCGGCTTTCCAATCTGGATTAATATCGCCAATTACATTGTCACGGTTGGTGGTTTTTGCGTATTTACCATCTTCTCTTACAACTCTCTGACCGTTTTCGTAAATATAGTCGGTACCTCTTATTACACCAAATGGTTCGTCTAAAGCCGCATTTAAGGTAACTCCGAAGAAGGAATTGAGCAGCAAGTTTTTAGTATCCCCAACTAATTTAGTAACCTCACTTTCGTAAGTTGAGAAGTTGGTATTGATGCTCCACTCAAAATTTTCGGTTCTAACGGGGGAACCAAATACCTGTAGTTCTAAACCCTGGTTCTCTATGATTCCGGAATTTACAACGTAGTTTTGAAAACCTGTTGAAGGAGTAACACTAATAGGAATAATTTGATTTTCTGTTTCCTTTTTATATACGGAAGCGTCAAATCCAAACCTTCTATTCCAGAAACTCATTTCTAAACCAACTTCAAGTTCGTTGGTGCGTTCCTCTGTTAAATTAGGATTTTTTGCTATACCCGGATTAGAATATAAAGGAGTTCCATTAAATCCTGCAACAGCATTAAAAGTATTTCTTAACTGGTAAGCGTTTGCACCGTTTCCTACTTCCCCATAACCTGCTCTAAGTTTACCATAGGTCAACGCATTGCTATCTATTAAATTTGAAAAGATAATACTTGTTGAAATTGCAGGATAATTAAAAGCGTTTTGACCTTCAGTTAAGGTTGAAAATATGTCTCTTCTTAAAGATCCTTCTATGTAATAAGTATTCATGAAATCCAAACTTGCTGTTCCAAAAAGACCAAGAACCCTTACATCCTGATCATTTTCCACAGGAAAATTAATTGGACTGGCAGAATTACTTAAAGCGTATAAACCTGGTAAGGTTAAACCTCCGTTTGTACTGGCAGTAATATCCTGAAATTTGGTCTGCCTGTAGTTTGTTCCCAAGACTCCTGTTATTCCGAAATCTGTTCCGAAATCTTTATTAAAATTAAGTAAGAAATCGTAGTTGTATTCGGTGAAATTTATATTTCTCCTTGAATATTGAGGAAGATCAACGCTTCCAATATTATTTCTTTCTTCCCGTAATTCACTATAGGTGTCTAAAGTTGCTCTTCCCAGAATATTTAACCAGGATGTAAGGTCGTAACCTAAAGTTGCATAACCGAAGAGACGGTTTCTTTCATCTGTATTATAATTTTCGTAACGGGTGAAGTATGGGTTATCCCAATAAATAGGAGATGTATCACTAAAGCTGTTTGGGTTCCAGGTTATGTTTCTTCCTGTTTGAAAATAAGCATCCTTTTGGGCTGCAAGATCTACATTATTAGGCCACCATTGTCTGAAATTTGTCATTATGTTCTCAGCATCGTAACCTGTTCCATAACGTCCTAAACCAGAATTTTTGGTATAAGTTGCTTTTGCAGTAGCAGTGAACCTGTCGGATAATTCCATTGTACCAGAAAAATCCATGGAATGTCTGGTTATTTTTGAGTTTGGAAGAATACCGGTTTGGTTAAAACGGGTATAACTTAACCTTGAAGCTCCTTTTTCTCCTCCAGAACTTATAGCGATGTTCTCGGTATCGGTATAAGCGGTTTCAAAAATATAACCTGGACCGTTCTCACCTGCAGTATAAGGCATTGCTTGTAAATAAGTGTCTTCCAGTTCAGGATAAAATGATTCCCACCCATATACTAATAAACTTGGATCAAAGGGGGCCCCAAAAGAAGCATCCTCTGTAGTGGGTATAACAAGATCTTCAACTCCATCTCCATTAATATCTTCGGAAAGGAAATATCCTCCTGGTCCTGCACCGTAATAAGGTCCATAACCTGCTCCATATTCTTTCTGAAATTGAGGAAAAGTATCTTCATCATAAACTCCTGCAGCAACTGAAGTATTGATAGTCACTCCTAGGCCCTGGTTCTTTTTTCCTTTTTTGGTTGTAATGATAATTGCACCATTGGCAGCTCTTGAACCATAAAGAGCAGTTGCAGCTGCACCTTTTAGTACGTTTACACTGGCAATATCATCCGGATTGATGTCTGATGCACCGTTTCCGTAATCATAGCCATCTCCCCCTGCGGTTTGGCCTCCGGTGTTGTAAGTTTCATTATTGATTGGCACTCCATCTACAACGAATAATGCCTGATTGTTTCCGGTGATAGAGGAATACCCTCTAATAACCACATTTGAAGAACCACCTAAAGTAGAACTCTTTTTAATGTCTAAACCTGCTATTTTTCCGGAAAGAGAGTTTACAAAGTTCCCCTCTTTTGCAGTGTTGACCTCAGACCCATCAACTTCTTGGGTTGCATAACCCAGCGATTTTTTCTCTCGGGAAATTCCCAGTGCTGTTACTACCACCTCGTCTAATTGTGCTGAATCGGTAGATAAAGAAACATTGATAACATTATTGTCATCAACCGGATATTCCAAAGTTTCCATTCCTACGAAGGAAAATACCAAAACATCCCCCTGAGAAGCGGTAATTGTAAAATTGCCATCAAAATCTGATTGAACTCCTGTTGAAGTACCTTTAATTATGATATTAACTCCCGGTAGCGGTAAACCACTTTCATCGGTGACGGTTCCCGTCACCGTTTGTTGTTGTGCAAATGTTATTTGCACAACAAACGCCAATAACAGCGTCAAAATACTACTTAATTTTGTTTTCATTGTTTAAATTGTTTGAATTAGCCGGGCCAAAAGTGAGGATATTTTGCGAATAATTTAGGATAATTTTAAAATGATTTGAATTAATTGAAATATTTTCACTAAAATTATAATTATACTAAATATTCTTAAAGTTTTAAATGTCGGCTTAATAAGCTGTGCTTCTGCTGTTTAAATGTTAAGTAGTGTAAACAATTTGCAAAATAAATGTTAAATAATGCTTTTAAATTTTAAAATGATTTTAAGCTGGTAGTGATTATTTAAAAGCCCAATGACTTAGGTGGCATGAGCTCTTTAATTTTCTTCCACTTGCAGCGGCAGGCAATATTCTTTGTCTCAAAAACTACCAGCAAAAAAAAAGCCGCCCATAAAGGGCGGCTTTTATAACCAATTTTAAAAAAGAGGTTAATCATCCTCGTCGTTATCTCCGCCATCATCTTCAGGTTCTTCTATTATTACAATAAAATTTTCAGCCGTTTGTGAAAGCTCTCCACTTGTAGCAGTAAATATATAGTACAAGGTGTCATTAACAGAAAGGTTAAGTGCCTGATAATTGGTGTCTCCCAGTGTTACACCTCCGTCAATCTCGTCAACACCTGATTCAATATACGTGCCTTCAGAACTGTTTTTGAGATGTAGGTCAACATTGTCAACAGTAGCTTCCAGATTGTATGTGGAATAACCTACCTCTGTAGTATCAAGACCGGCTAAAGTAGCCTCCTCAGAATTATCTGCAGAGATACTCAAAGAATTAACAGCTGTAATGTTAGATGACCGCTCAGCTACTTCTCCGTTAGAGAGGTTTGCCCTTAGTCTTATGGGATAAGATTCTCCTGCTTCCATTCTCCTAAAGAAGAAACATTAAAAGTTGCATTCTCCCAGGAAACTGTATCTTCCGTGACTACTTGCCCGCCCTGGAAATCAAATGGAATAAAAGGGAAGAAGGTCGGGAATGGTAGAGGGGTAAAACAAAGAAGGCTGCCTGGAAGGGCAGCCTTCTTCAAATAATAAAAATATCAATCTACATCCCAGAATAATTTACTGAAAATAGTATCGCCATTTGGTAGATCAGATACCGCATCTGCCAAATTTTCACCATTAAGGGTTTGCAGGATTACGGGGTACCTTACCCGTGCCGGTATGTCTACCGCCCCTTCAACACCTGCTTCGAAGGTGTAGCTTGAAACATCTGTTTCAGCAGCTTGAAACGGAGGAAGCGTGTAGGTGTCTCCCGGTAAGAACAGAATATCATCATCAGGAAAACCTGTTCTCCTGTATTCTGCCCAGGACTGATGAGCTTGCATATAAAGTGCAATATACTTTTGGGTCAAAACTGTTTCCTCACTTGCCGGGGGCAAAGAAGAAACATAAGCATCTATATCACCAGATGCCACGCCCCATTTTTCCATAGAAGCCCGCACCCCATTTTCATAATTAGTCTGATCCCAATCATTATATTCCGAAAGCACGAATTCTACTTCGGCATATTCCATTAGTACCTCGCCAAAATCCGGGCGCAGAATCTTGCTGCTGGGAAATGAATAAGTATCAAATGGTAGTTGGTTTGCATTTTGAAATGCATATGGTATACCAAAATAATCATCGTAGTCTTCACTTCGTTGGTAAGAGTCATCCTTAATGCTTTCTATGGAAGCATTAATAGGTGCGGCCATTTCAAAAAGACGCGGATCGGGGGCAAATTCCCCTGTTTCCCCTTTTAAAAGATTAACAAAAGGGGCGGCAACGGCGAAGTCTGTCCTGCCTATAAAAGCTACCCATAATGGGGAGGCAGTTGCATCAGATGCTTCATAAGCCTGCACCGCATTATCGTCATTTGAAGTCATAACCCCGTCGGCAACTGCAGCTTCAATTGCAGCATTAGCAGTAGAGGGATCAACATTACTTATATTCATGGCTACCCTTAAAATCAAGGAATTGGCAAATTTTTTCCATTTAGAGGCGTCTCCGTTGTAAATATTATCTCCACTTGTAAATACAGGTTCAGCGGTGTTTATCATATCTGCCGATTCACGAAGTTCATTCAATATATCTGCGTATATTTCTTCTTGTGTTGCAAAAACCGGGGATAAAAATTCATCTACCTGTAAAGCCTGAAAATTTTCATTTTCACTTCCGTAGGAGTAGTATGGTACATCGCCAAAGGTATTGGTCAATTGGTGAAACATGTAGGCCAGCATGATCCTTGAAGCTGCTATTTGATTATCATTGTCTCCAAATGCTGCAGCTTCTTCCCGGGTAGCTTCATCAGTATTAAAATCTATAATTGTTTTAAAATCAGTAGCAATAAGATAGGTGTTTGTATAAATTGACTCTGTAGTTGTTTCCCTGTAAAGGTACCTGTCCTCATCAGCATAAGCGTTTTGTCCCCAATATTCCATCCAGTTTAGCGTTAACCGCCCTGAATTAAAAGCATTTCTACTAAAGTCAGTAAATTGTTTGGTTGCACTGTTAAATATAGTGTTTGTTGGCACTACTTCAGGGCTGTTCGGGTTCTCATTAACGTCTGTAATATCTTCACTACACGAGATGCATGAGAAGATCAAGGCAAACGTCCATAATGTTATATATATCTTTTTCATGTTTTTATAGTTTTAATTCTAAGTTAAGGCCGTAAGTCCTGGTTGACGGCAAAGAGCCCCCTTCAGAACCTTGTATATTACCACTTCCCCCGGTTGCCACTTCGGGATCAAAATTGTCGTTGTCAAGTCCCCAAACAAAAAGGTTTCTTCCGAATACGGTCACTCTTACAGAGGAAAAGCCGCCTATCCAATCTTCAGGAAGTGCGTAGCCTAAGGTAACTTCACGAAGTTTGACATAATCGGCATCAAATACGTTTTGTGCATCAGGTCCAAAAAAATGATCTACACCCCAAAGTTGGGCAGGTATAGCGGTAGTGTTTTCTGCGGTGTTGGTTACCGTGTAAGTACCATCATCGTTATAATTGACATCTCCGGTAACACCTTCGATTACAATACCCTCTTCCCGAATATTGTTTGCCGCAGTAGATTCCAAGATTCCTGAATAATGACCAAATATATTTGTTAATGATCTATATCTTCCGCCTTCCTGAATATCGATAAGGAAGCTGAAATCTATATCTTTATAACGGAAGGAGTTTCTGAAACCCATATTGTAATCGGGTACTATGGATCCCAAATTCTGAACTGTGTTTGTGGCTAAATACCTTCCGCCCTCACTTACTACTCTGTTACCTTCATCGTCATAAACAAAATCACGACCCCTTATAACTCCATAAGGTTCACCTACCACTGCATTTAAAGTTACGCCCTGAAAAGGGAAAGCTGCTAGTTGTAAAGTATTGACACCTGGCAATAATTCTAATAGTTCGTTTTCATTCTTAGAGAAATTCCAAGTTAAGGTCCAATCAAAATTATCTGTTTTCACCGGGTTAATATTGACCAAAGCTTCAATACCCTTGTTTGAAAGTTTTCCGGCGTTTGCCACGGTAGAAGCATAACCGGTACTGGGGTCAACCTGCACAGGAGTAATTAAATCTTCGGTAACTTCATCATAGTAGGTAAGGTCAAAATCTATACGATTGTTGAACAAGCCCATTTCCAGCCCCACTTCCCAGGTTTTTTTTGCTTCGGGCAAAAGATTGGGATTATTATTTTGGTTTGGTTGGGTAAAACGAATATTGCCAAAAAAAGCTGAATTACTAGCAAAAGTATTTATTAGTTGGTAAGGATCTGTATCACTACCTACCTCTGCATAGCCCCCTCTAATTTTACCAAATGAAAGCCAGTTTGAGTCAAATAACTGGGAAAAAACCAAGCTACCATTTATAGATGGGTAAAAAAAAGAATTATTGCCATCGGGTAGGGTGGATGACCAGTCGTTACGACCGGTTACTGTTATATAGGCAAGATTGTCATATCCAAAGGAGACTGATCCAAACACGCTGTTGATTTGCCTTTCTGAATCAAAATCATTGACAGCGGGATCATCTGTTGAGTTGTTCAAATTATAAATTCCAGGAACAGCTAAACCTCCCCTGGTGTTTCCACTAAGTTCGGAAAAATTATTTGCCCTTTTGTTAGCGCCCACAAAAGCGTTGATGTTTAACCTATCCTCAAATGTATTTGTGTCGTAATGCAGAAGTGCTTCATAATTTATTTCAGTGAAATTTCTGTCTGCCTGAGCGTAAGAGGATTGACCTTGAGAACCCACAGCAACTTGTGTACTCCTTGTATCATGATAGGTATCGGTAAAAACTTTGGCAGTTGCATAAAAATCATCGGTGATATTATACCTCAAACCTACATTGCCAAACCATCTGGTACGTTTGTCCTTGGCTATATTATTATTCAATATCCAATATGGGTTATCAGTATACCTTGGTGCTGGATTGTCCCAGGCTATCCTGTTCCAGGTTCTTTGGGTTCCATCGGGGAGCACATAGTTTTTAAGTCGATTATAATCTAACTGGGTTTGCCCAAATTGAAAAAACTGCAGGATTACACTATTCCCACTATAACCAATAGCCGGACGGTTGAAACCATCTGTTACGGTTAAGTTAACACCTGCGTCAATTTGAAGTTTTTCGGTAATTTGTGAAGTGCCATTAAAATTTATACTGGTTTTGTCAAGATTGCTGTTTGGCACAATTCCTTCTGATTGGGTATTGTTAATTGAGAGCCTCATTGTGGAGTTTTCACTTCCAATTGAAAAAGCTACACCATTATTTGTGCTTACACCGGTTCTAAAGAAGTCTTCTTTATCATTTTCGGGGTATACCCAAGGTCTTGGATTCAAATAATCGTTTGGGAATTCCGGGTCAAAAGCATCCCAATGCAATACTTCGGTATTGGGATCATATCTTGGTCCCCAGGACTCATCTGTTGCATAATCCACTATATTATACGTCGTGCCATCTATGGTGACAGTTTCAAAATCACTTTGCTCGATAGTAGTGGCCACACCTGCACCACCACCGTATAATCTTTGAACTTGTGGGATTACATTTATATTTTCAAAGCTAACCCCTGAATTCACAGTAATCTCTGCCCGGCCCTTTGATCCAGTTTTTGTGGTAATTATGATAGCACCATTATTGGCACGGTTCCCATACAAAGCTGCCGCAGAACCACCTTTAAGTACATTTATACTTTCAATATCATCGGGGTTGATGTCAAAGCCTGTATCTCCAAAATCATAACCCCCACTACCGGTTTGGGCACCAGTTGAATTATAATTGCTATTATCTAGTGGAATACCATCTACCACAATTAAAGGTTTGTTATTTTGTGTTATCGATCCTATCCCACGAAGTACTATTCTTGTTGAACCCCCCAGGTTACCACTGGAATTGCTTATTTGTACCCCGGCCACTCTACCTGATAAGGTGTTCAAAGCATTTGAGCTACGGGATTCCGCAAGCTCTTCCCCGGCCACTTGCTGGGTCGAATAACCCAATGATTTCTTCTCCCTGGTAATTCCAAGTGCTGTTACCACCACCTCATCAAGCACTGCTTCATCTGCTGCCAGTTCCACGTCTATGGTGTTAATATCACCCACTGTATACCGGGCAGTTTCCAGGCCCACAAAAGAAAAAATCAGCACATCTCCCTCCTGGGCCTGGATGGCATAATTTCCGTCAAAATCTGTTTGCACTCCGGTTGAAGTGCCTTCAATAACGATATTTACTCCGGGTAGAGGCAGTCCCTGATCGTCTGTTACAGTACCCGAAATGGTACGTTGTTCCTGCGCAAAACTTATATGCACAACAAACGCTAATAATAGCGTCAGAATTCCACTTAAATTTGTTTTCATTATAAAATGATTATTTGAATTAGCCTTACCTAAAATTCACGATTAATAAGCTGAAAGCCAACAAGTTGAGAGTTAAAAAACTGTTAGCAAAAGTTAAATTAATGTTAAAGGTTTCCAAAAATTTCAATACCGGACAATTTTTTATTTCCCGATTACTGACTCGAGGAGATTTAAACAAAATGGGTCTAGGATGGACTGCGGAATTAACTGACATGAAGATTCCCCTGAAAATTAATGATTTATCATTTGATTAATTGGTTTTAATTTCTACCTTTGCCAACCCTAAAAAATAGGGAGGTAATTTTTAACAATAATTAGTGTAAGAGAAATTATGCCAACAATTTCACAATTAGTACGAAAAGGAAGAGCCAAAATAACCAAGAAGA
>JAGXIL010000033.1 GCA_024635655.1 Gillisia sp.
CAAGGATTGCAGACTTTTATTACAAAAAGCAGATGCTATTATTGATGTAAATATCATAGAGGATCCGTCCTATAAAGTAGTTACTGATCGGTTTTAAGGATAGAAATTATGGATACTACCATGGAAGAATACATCCCATAATCCGAATCAGGAACTTTTTTTAATTACTTCTTTCCCAAACTCCAGGACATCGTATGTAATGCACTTTTTATTATCAAGCTCAAAATCCCTCATCAACCTTCTGCAGGACATATCATCAAGCCCAAGGAACATTATATGATCCCTTATGTGTTGGGTAAGGCAGTCTACCGCCTTTATCCGGGGTAACATATACTCACATTTACGGCTAAATATGTTCCCCTGATAGTCAATAACCCAGCTATGGATTAAAAGGCAAACCAACTTTCCCGTTCTTTTTCCTGCAAATTCATAATCGAATGTGAGACCCAAATGCAGGTCTTCCGGTTTAACATTCTCCGGGAAATCGATAAATCCGTATAAAGGTCTAAAACTGATGTTAGGAATATTTCCAACAAATATAAAAAATTAAATAGGAATAATTCCTATTTTAGTTCAAATGAATGAATTTGACTTTATGGAAATCACAAATTCTTTAGTTTGCCAAATGTTTTCTTTATCCTACTGGAGGGATAGGTTCCATCTTAAAATTTGTTTCAAACGAAAACTAATTAGTGGTTGAAGAAATTTCTTCTTTAAACCTACTTTTTATTTTCCAATAAAACTCTCCGGAAGCTATAGCATTTGTAAGAGCAGATTTTGATTCATCAAATCCATATTCCAAATTTTTATAAAGTTGAGATAATTTTATATCCTTATATTTTTCATTCTTCAATCTTCCATTCTTTGTGCAGAAATATTCTTTTCCATTAAAAATGGGAGAGGAATAATTTCGGATAGTTTCTGACACTATTATTCCTTTAACAAACTTCACATCGTGGCCACCAATATACCTTGTTTTGGAAGTAATTAATTCTAATTCTTTAATGAACGATTTTATACTTACCCCTTTAGCTAAAGCTTCTTCCTGTGATATTCCTGGCAATAGTTCTGAGTTTTTAGAAATTATAAACCCTTCCGGCCGTATAATTCGTTCTCCTCTAGTGATTTCTGTACCATCTTCTTCATATAAAATCCAGCCAATCTGAACTATTCTTGGCCAGTCATTAGGTTCTGTGTGTCTTGCTTCTTCTTTTGGTAAACCATTTGCTTTTATATTAAGAAATAAATATTGAGTCTTAAAAGAAGACACATCGATAAATTTCTCGGGAGATCCATCTTTATAAATGCCGATATATGTTTCTCCGTTTGAATATATAGTTACTCCAATTCCATTTAAGGCCCCATTCTTAAATTCACCAAAATTTATCTCCCCATCCCCGTAAACTAATCTGCCAAAACCAGAATATTGTTCTGCCGAAGCATCATATTCTCCTTCATAAAAATGCCTATACAACCAATCATCTACTTTGCCCTTTATAAATATTCCATTTTCAAAATAGCCTTCGTATATCTTATCCCCTTGTTCAAGGTGGCCGAGACCGTGATAAACGCCATCTAAAAATTCTCCTTTGTATTCCCCATAATCATTAATTAACTTGCCAAACCCAGTGTAAAATTTATCTTCTAATTCTTCATCATAACAATATTCAAGAATATCATTATTCTCTGAGGGCCAGCTGCCGTATTCTAAATCTTTAATGTAAATAGGTTTCATTAATATAATAATATTTATTTCCTGAGATTCCCAAAAAAATACTGTATTTCAAAAAAGCAATCCTTTATTCAATATTATGAAATATTTTATTTGCAACCCCCCAAAAACTATCGTATTATTATACAAATGTTAATATAATTAACTAATTTTCGTAATTGATTGAAGTTCAATTTTAAAGCGATTTAAATTGGCTTGTTGATAATTGATTTATGCGACGTGAAAAATACGACTTTGCCTTTACATCTTCTTCCCTACGCTTAAACGAGATGGTATTGGTGGCAGGTCATATTTTAAATGATTCTGAAATAGACTTTGTAAATGAACTTGGTGCAGGTAAAAGTGCAACCGGTAAAAGGATTTACAGAGAGGTCTTAAAAAGATTAAGCTGCCTTAACAGGCAACAATTAGAACTTTTGGTAAAAGGTAGTCTGGATGTTCAAAAGCAGCTGGCTTATTTTGCCGCTTGTAAAACATATCTTTTTATCAAGGACTTCGCTGTTGAAGTTTTAAGAGAAAAATATCTGGTGTTTGATTATACCATCACCGATGGGGATTATCTTTCTTTCTTTAGAAGGAAGCAGGATTTACATCCGGAGATTGAAAATTTGAGCGAAACAACAATAAAAAAAATAAAGCAGGTAACATTTAAGATTTTAGAACAGGCCGGAATCATCAATAATGTAAAGGAGAAAGAAATTCAGCCACAGTTGTTGGAGCCGGAAGTTCTGGAAATTATAGGCCAGGAAAACCCGGAATGGCTAAAAATTTATTTGCTGAGTGATTTGGATATAGAAATAGCAGCCCCTAATAATGAGTGATATTACCCAAAAATTTGATCATCTTTATAAGGTGATCTCTTCCCCTAACTTTTTGAATAAACAGAGCCTGGGTGGGGAGATCCCGTTCTTTATTTCAACCTATAACGCTAAAGAGGAAGTAGCACAACAGGATGCAATCCGCTTATTGAAAAACAAACTGGACAACGCAGGGGTGCCGGTGCTGGAAATTAACCTTTATGATGTTGCCTGTTCCATTCTGGAAGAGAAAGGTGGGATTGAACGGATGTTCAAAGTTGAAAAGAAAAAATCCAAAGATAAATTCTTGCGAGCTTTACAATCTTCCCTGAATATTCATCAGGTTTTGATGCCGAGAATTAAAGATCTTATCAAAACTTCTAACGCTAAGGTGTATTTCCTTACAGGCATTGGAGCATCTTATCCGTTTATTCGTTCGCATAATGTCCTGAATAACCTTCAAAATGTTGCAAAAGACTGCCCAACCGTGGCATTTTTTCCGGGAGATTATAACGGACTCACGCTAAATCTTTTCGGATTGCTGAAAGATGATAACTATTACCGCGCTTTTAATATGGATTCTATTAAAGTTTAATTATGACTATAAAAGATTACTTTTTAAAACCTGTAGGCAGGACTATTGAAACGGTTATCAAGGCAGATGATCGCGACAATATTTCTACCGAGGTTACAGAATATGTGATTACCAAAGAGATCGCCAAAAAGATAAGGGACCTGTTCCAGGATTATAATGATTATGCCGGGGCAAATGGGGTTTGGATCTCGGGATTCTTTGGTAGCGGTAAATCTCACCTCCTAAAAATCCTTTCTTATGTATTGGAGAACAAGGAGATTGATGGCTATAAATGCGGAGAGCTCTTTGCTGAAAATATTGAAGATGATGAAATGCTGAAAGCGGATGTGTTGTCGGCAACCCGAATTCCTTCAGAAGCGATTCTTTTCAATATAGACCAACAGGCGCAAATCACTTCCAAGGCCGATGAGAATGCCATTCTTTCTGTTTTCTATAAAGTCTTTTTTGACCATTTGGGATATTACGGATTTCAGCCTCACGTGGCCGAATTTGAAATGTGGCTGGATAAGCAGGATAAATATGAAGGGTTTAAATCCAATTTCAATGTCTCGCACGGGCAGCATTGGGAAGAAGTACGGGTAGATTATTTTGATCCTGTGGTTACAGATACTATTGCTGAAGTTCTTGGGGAAATGTTTGAAATGGATACTTCAAAATATGAAGATATTCTGGACGAAATGGAAGACAAGCAAAAGCAATCTATCGAAGATTTAAGCTACCGGGTAAATGAGTATATAAAAACCAAGCCATCAGGATTCCGTTTGAATTTCTTTGTGGATGAAGTTGGTCAATATATTAGTGACAACACTAAACTGATGTTGAACCTGCAAACCATAGCAGAATCTTTAGCGACCAAAACCAAAGGAAAATCCTGGATCCTGGTGACTTCCCAGGAAGATATGGAAAAGGTGATTGGCGATATGACCAAGGAACAGGAAAATGATTTTTCCCGGATCCAGGCACGGTTCAAATTAAAAATTCCGCTCACTTCTGCCAATGTAGATGAAGTAATTGAAAAGAGGTTGCTCAAAAAAAGTGATACGGCCCAACAACATTTGGTTTCGGTTTACAAGAAAGAAAAAGCTCATTTAGATACGCTTATATCATTTTCTGAAGCAGGGGTGCAGTTCAAAAATTTCCGGGACGAGACAGATTTTGCCAATAAATTCCCTTTTGTTCCATACCAGTTTGGCTTGTTTCAGCAGTGCCGGAGGGCTTTATCTACTCACAATGCCTTCCAGGGAAAGCATTCTTCTGTTGGGGAACGTTCAATGTTGAAAGTTTTTCAGCAGGTGATCCTGGAGATCGAGGATAAGGATGAGCGCACCCTGGTGAGTTTCGATAAAATGTTCAGCGGGATTAAAAATGAGCTTCGGGGAGAAGTGCAACAGTCAATTATCATGGCAGAAAATAATCTCGACAGCACTTTTGCCATCCAGGTTTTGAAAGCGCTGTTCCTTGTAAAATACTTCGGAAATTTTAAAACTACCAAAAGAAATATTTCAGTATTGATGCTGGACAATATGGAGGTTGACCTCAAGAAACACGAACAAAATATTGATGAAGCTTTAAATAAACTTGAAAACCAAAGCTACATCCAAAGAAACGGCGAGCTCTATGAATTCCTTACCGATGATGAAAAGGATGTGGAGCAGGAGATAAAGAACACCGAGATTGATGAGCAGAAGAAAACTGAATTACTTGTAAATATCCTGTTTGATGAAATAGTGGGTGACAAAAAAATAAAATTCTTGGATAATAAACAGGATTATCTGTTTTCCCGCAAAATCGATGGGGTGACTATAGGAAAGGATGGTGAACTGGAAATTGAAATGATTACCCAAAATTATTCAGAATACACTAACACTGCATTTATCCAGGCACAAACTATGGGAAGCAGTGGGATGAAATTTGTTCTTCCTTCAGATCCTAATTTTATTAAAGATGTTGAAATCTATATAAAAACAGAAAAATATTATAAGCAGAAAAATTCGGTAACCAATCGAAAGGAAGTTACCCGAATATTACAGGAAAAAATCACTTTTAATAGTCAAAGAAAGAAGAACCTGGTTTTTTTAGGGAATAAATTACTTTCTGAAGCCACGGTTTACCTAAATGGAAGTAAGCACGAAATGGGTGCTACTTCAGACGGAAAAACTAAAGTGGTCAAAGCTTTTCAGGACCTGGTGAAAAATGTGTATTCCAATTTAAGGATGCTGAATAATATTCAGTTTTCTGAAGATACCATTAGAAATGTAGTAAGGAATGAGCAGGATGATCTTTTTGGGACAGATGATGCTACCATGTCTGAAGCCGAAAGCTATATCTTCAATTTTGTGGCAAGAAGAAAAGCCCGCGCAGAGCGAACTTCCCTTCAGGATGTGAAAAATGAATTTTTGTCTAAACCTTACGGTTGGTATCCCAATGCTGTTTGGACAATTATATCGAAGCTATATAAACGTGGAAAACTTGATCTAAAAGAAGGTTCAAATACCCTGGAAGACCAGGAGGTGATCAATGTCCTGCTCAACAGTTCTTATCATACCAGCATTCTGCTGGAGCATCAGGAAATCACAGATCCAAAAAAGGTTCAGGAGCTTAAGAAGGTGTATGCAGATGCTTTTGATGAAACCTGTTCTACTAACGACGCGAAGGATGTTGCCAAAGCTTTTAAGGATAAGCTGAATGAAATGCTGGTTTCAGTGAGTCAGCTGCTGGTACGGAAAACAGAATATCCTTTTCTGGACAGTTTGGAACCTTTTTCAGCTAAACTGAAGCTTTGGAGCAATAAGGATAACTCCTGGTTTTTAAACCATATTTCAGAATTTGAAGATGTGTTGCTGGATACCAAAGAAGACTTGTTGGATCCTGTACGCAGGTTTATGAATGGAGACCAGCGGAAGATCTATGATGAAGTGCGTAACATCGTAAAAGGTGATACTTCCAATCTTGCTTATGTAGAGGGAGGAGAATTAAAACAGCTGCAGGAATTAATAGAGAGTAATAAGCCCTATGCCGGGAATTTGATCAAGGATTCAAAACAGGCTAAAGATGAACTTGTTGAAAATTTAAAATCAACTATTGAAAGGGAGCGGATTTCTGCATTAAGAGGGGTAGAGGATTCCATACATAAAATTCAGGCAAAAGAAGAATTTAACAAGCTGGAAAATCCCGAGCAGTTAAAAGTGTTGCAGCCATTTAAAGATGTAATGGATACTATTAATAAAGAACGTTATATCGCCCAGATAAAAGATTTTAAATTTAAAGCTCAGGGTGCACTTCTCGAGCAACAGTTGAATTTAATGGCAAAGTTGGCTACTCCGGTTTCTTCTGATGGTAGCGGAGTTCAGGAACCTGTAACACATTATATTAGAAAATCAAATATTAGGGTTGAATATAAAAAAGATGAATTAAGTACCGAAGAAGATGTAGATGATTATGTGGAAGCTTTAAGAAAAACTTTTAAAGAACAAATTGCACAAAACAGAAGAATCACCCTTTAATGACCAAAGACCAACTCATAGCAAAACTTTCTGACCTGGAATGGGAGGATTTTGAAGTAAAAGCGGCCAGGGCCGATTTGCCTAAAGATTCCTGGGAAACCGTTTCTGCTTTTTCCAATACTTCCGGAGGTTGGCTCGTATTTGGTATAAAACAAAACGGCAAAAGCTTCGAGGTGCAAGGGGTTAACAATGCGGAAAAAATCGAGCAGGATTTTTTAAATACCATTCGATCCGGTAAATTCAATGTTTTTGTAGCTACCACTCAATCAAAACACACTATAGACGGAAATATAGTTTTAGCTTTTTATATTCCGGCATCCAAAGACAAACCGGTTTATTTCAACAGCCTTAAAAATACTTTTATTCGCAGGGGAAGTTCAGATCAACGGGCAACAAGCCAGGAGATAGATGCGATGTTCCGCGACCAGACCTTTGGCACAAAAACCTCGGAGTTGGCGCCAAATACTTCCAGAAATGATATTCATCCCACCTCCCTAAAGCAATACCGGGATTATATGGCCCGCTTTAATCCGGATGTTAGTTACAACCGTTTTGATGAAGATGAGTTCCTCAGCAAATTGCGTATTCTGGATAATGGGGTATGCACCTATGCGGGTCTTCTTTGTTTGGGAAAACGGGAGAGCATCGAAAAACATTTTCCCGATTTCAGAATTGATCTGCTTGAAATACCGGGCAAAAGCATTTCTGATTCCACCTCTAATTATAGCTTTCGTTTAGATGAACACGAGAACTTATGGGATTATTATTTTGAGTGCTTTAAGCGTTTAAAACCCCAGGTTGATGTTAAATTTAAACTCACAGATCAGGGTTTTGGACAGGAATTGTCCCCGGGGCTGAAAGCCATACGGGAGACGTTGGTAAATCTCTTGATGCACGCCGACTATTTTGCACCGGCAAGTTCACGCATTCGGATTTTTACAGATCATATTGAATTCCTTAATCCCGGAGGACTTCCGAAACCTCTCGAAGAATTAAAGGCAAAAGATCTATCCCTGCCACGTAATCCGCTGATTTGTAAATTATTTAGAATGGTGCGTTTGGCTGAAAATGCGGGCTATGGTTTTGATAAGATAGATTCCAACTGGAAGGAATTTAATGGGAGCGAGCCGGTTTACGATATCACTTTTGATGCTACAATTGTAAAACTATACACACATCCGGAAAATAAAATTAAACCGATTTCGGAGAAACTTCGGAAAGACTTCGGAGAGACTTCGGAAAAGCTTCGGAATGAACTGGGAAAGAAACCTGTTGATATTGAGATTATTATGCAGATGTTAGATGAAAATTACGATCAATTTACCGCTTTTATTACTGAAAACTTCGGAATAAGTTCGGAGAAACTTCGGAGAGACTTCGGAGACAGTTCGGAGAGGGTTCGGAGAGAGTTCGGAGACAATGTGCTCGTCTTTTTATTGCTCGTCATATTCAATAGAAATATTACCGCAAAAGAAGCAGCAGAAATCATAGGGATAAGTTCACGTACGGTAGAAAAATACATTAATAAGCTCAAAGCTGAAAATATGATAGAACGTATAGGATCAGATTTCGGAGGTTATTGGACATTAAAAAAAGATTAAAGAATAAATGAATACCAACCAACTAAAAAGATTTGCACAGGCAGCCCGAAAAAAATTACTGGATCAGGTAAGTTCCCGGCTGGAGTTGATCCTGAATACCGATTCTGCCGAATTAAGGGAAAAAGCAGTAGCCTTAAGCAATTTAAAGGAAGCCATAAACAGCAGTTCCAAAGCACAGGTGATTGATAAAGTTGCCTATACCTGGTTTAACAGGTTGATGGCGTTGCGCTTTATGGATGCCAATGATTACCAGCCTTTGGGAAAAAGAATTGTTACCCCTAAAGACAATTTTACCTTACCTGAAATCTTAGAAGACACAAAAAATGGAGATATTCCGGCTGAGTTGCCGGTGAAGCGGCAGCATATTTACGATTTGCTTGATGGAAAGATCCCAAGCTCTAACGCCCAAAATGAAGTTTATAAGGAATTGCTGATTGGTGCATGTAACCACTTGCACAGTATTTTTCCTTTCCTTTTTGAACGGATTGATGATTTTACGGAATTACTCCTGCCCGACGATCTTACCAGTGAATTCTCTATTATCAATGATTTTGTAGAGGGAATGCAGCAGGAGGATTGCGGGGAGGTAGAGGTAATAGGTTGGTTATACCAATTTTATATTTCTGAGCGCAATGCGGAATTGATAAGTTCTAAAAGCAAGTATAAAAAGGAAGATTTGGCGCCCGCATCCCAGTTATTTACTCCGAAATGGGTAGTTCAATATATGGTTGATAATACCTTAGGACAACTATGGACTGAACTGAACCCAGAAACAAAAGTTATAGATAGTTTAAAATATTATATAAAACCGGCTTATAATGATCAGTTACAAGAGAGAGCATCAAAAAGTATTGAGGAAATTAAATTTTTTGAGCCCTGCGTAGGTTCCGGTCATATTTTATCTTATGCTTTTGATGTATTTTATAAGATGTATGAAGAGCAAGGATATAATCCGTCTGAAATCCCGGAGCTGATAATAACTAAAAATCTTTATGGCGTTGATATAGATGAAAGAGCTGCACAATTGGCTTCATTTGTTCTTTTGATGAAAGGGAGACAAAAATCCCGGAGATTTTTTCGCTCTATTGAAAAAAATAAAATACAACCCAATATTTCATTTTTTCAGGATTTCGAATTTGATGAAAAATTTAGCAATGCATCTGCCTTAGGATCTTTAATAAAAATTAATCCTGAAGAAGCAAGCTCTTTTAAAGTTGAGGAAAACTCCCTATTTAGTGCACGACAGCAAGAGTTAAAAAAACTATACAAGCTTTTGGGAGAAAGATATGATGTTGTGGTTACTAATCCTCCTTATATTTCTTCTTCGAGAATGGAACCCACTCTTAGGGAATATGTGGAAGAAATATATCCTTCGACAAAATCAGATCTTTTTGCAACATTCATTCTTCGTTGTTTTGAGTTGTGTAATGAAGATGGCTTAACGGGATATATGACTCCGTTCGTGTGGATGTTTATTACCAGTTATGAACAATTAAGGAAAGAAATAATTGAAAATCACTTTATCAATAATCTTATTCAATTGGAGTATTCAGGTTTTGATGGTGCTACTGTTCCAATTTGCACATTTACTTTAAGAAATAAGGGAATAAAAGAAGGGAGAGGATATTATATTAGGTTAAGTGATTTTAAAGGCTCAAAGGCTCAAGCACCAAAAACCCTTGAAGCAATCCAAAACCCCAATTGCGGGTGGTTCTTTGATGCTAACCAAAGAGACTTTTTAAAAATATCTGGAAGTACAATTGGATATTGGCTTTCAGATACATTATTAAATTGTTTTTCTCAAAGCTCTATTAGTACCATTATGTCTTCTGAGGGCGCCGTAAAAACCGGGAATAATAATAGATTCTTAAGGTTGTTCTGGGAGGTAAATATCAATAAAATTGGAAGAGAAAATGATTGGCGAAAACACCCAAAAGGAGGAGGTTTTAGAAAGTGGTATGGTAATGCGGAATACGTAGTTTTATGGACGGAGTCTGCAAAAGAGCACTATCGCAAGGATCACATTGCTAGAATCCCCGTTGAGAAAGTCTGGAATTTAAAAGGAATAACGTGGACAGCGATTTCTAGTTCTACTCTTTCGTTTAGATTAAAGTCAGAAGATGAAATTGCTAATAATGCTGCTTTATTTATATACCCTAAAGATCATAGAAACTTATATTTGGTTTTAGCTTGCTTAAATGCATGTCAAACCCAAATATTCTTAAAAGTAATTAGTCCAACTCTGAACTTTCTTGTAGGGGATATTTTATCCTTGCCAATTCCAAAAGAGATAGAAAATCATAAAATTATTAATAATTTATGTGAAAAGTTAATTGAATTGGAGAAGGATGATTGGGACTCGCAAGAATCCTCTTGGGATTTTCAACAAAATGAACTCATCCGTATCAAAGGTCAAGACCTTGAAGAAACCTACGATTTATATCAACAGTATTGGAATAACAAATTCTTTCAACTGCATAAAAATGAAGAAGAATTAAATAAGCAGTTTATAGATATATATGGTTTGCAAGACGAGTTAACTCCAGATGTACCATTAGAAGATATTACCATTTTAAAAGAAGAAACCAAAATTGTAAACAACGAATTGGTTTTTCAAGCCAAAGAAGTATTTACCCAGTTTATGAGTTATGCCGTGGGTAGTATGTTTGGGCGTTATAGTTTAGACAAAGAAGGTTTAATATTGGCCAACCAGGGAGAAACCCTTAGCGAGTACCTCGCCAAAATTCAACGCTCAAATTCCAAATTCCAAAATCTCTCAGATCTCACCTTTCTTCCAGATGACGATAATATTATTCCCGTCCTGGATGATGAATATTTTGAGGATGATATTGTTGGTCGTTTTTATGGGTTCTTAAAGGCATCTTTTGGAAAAGAAAATTTTGACAAGAACCTGGTTTTTGTAGAGGAATGCCTGGGCAAGGACGTCCGCAAATACTTTGTTAAGGATTTTTATAAAGACCACATCAAGCGTTACAAAAAGCGGCCTATCTACTGGATGTTCTCTTCTCCCAAAGGTTCGTTTAACGTGCTTATTTATATGCACCGCTACACGCCGGATACTCTCAACCAGATCCTCAACAGTTACCTGGTGGAATACCGTGAAAAACTCAAATCCCGTATGGAACACCTGGACCATATCATAGAAACAGGAAGCTCTGTAGAACAAACCAAAGCCGGGAAAGAAAAAGATAAATTAAAAGTCGTCCTCCTTGAACTTCAGGAATACGAACGCGAAATCCTCTACCCCCTCGCCACAGAACGCATCTCCATAGACCTGGATGATGGCGTGCTGGTGAACTATAATAAGTTTGGAAAAGCGATACAGGAATTGAAGGGATTGAACGATAAAGTAACGAAAAAGAAGGTAAGGGAGTTTGATTGGGTGGATACGGAGAAAATAATATAGGAATATTTTAAAAACACAAACCTTCAACGTTTGTTGATATAACAGTTGTAAGCAATTTAGAGAAACTTATGGGAAAAAGACAATTTGACGGAGATGAAACTTGGAACAGACTACTAAATTGGACTAAAGGACAAAAGCCTAGCGAAAGACTTTCTGCTCATATTCTCAGTTCTGAAAGTTATAAATCTCTTGACCCTTCACATCCATTAGGTGGAAAAGATGGACTAAAAGATATTGTTTCTCTGAAAGAAAATCTACAATGGATTGGAGCTGCTTATTTCCCAAGAGGACAAAAAAGATTTTCTGAAATCAAATCTAAATTTTTAGATGATTTAAAAGGAATTTCGAAAAATAAAGTTAGTGGTTTAGCTTTTATTACAAATCAAGAAATTTCTCTAAACCAAAGAAAAGAACTCAAAACACTTGGAAAACCTCATAAGATTGATGTCTTTCATTTAGAAAGAATTGCTCACATTTTAGATAATCCAAAAAATTATGGGGTAAGATTAGAGTTTATTGACATTGAAATGACAAGAGAGGAGCAACTCGCCTACTTTGTTATTAAAGATGAAAAAATGACTGATTTAACGGAGAAAATTGAAACTCTAATGTTGGATTATTCCAATTTTAAAAATTCATTTAATAATGTCGAAGATTCTGAATTTTTTGAAGACAGAACATTGCAAGAAGTTATTGAAGAAATAGATAGATTAAGAGATCAAATTTGGTACAATCGACATCAAGGGTTGAAATATAG
Organism: Gillisia sp.; assembly: GCA_024635655.1. Classification (GTDB taxonomy): domain Bacteria; phylum Bacteroidota; class Bacteroidia; order Flavobacteriales; family Flavobacteriaceae; genus Gillisia. The sequence goes on from JAGXIL010000033.1 coordinate 12,413, forward strand.
AGTAGAAAATAAAGAAACGACAGTTGACCCTGAAATTTGGAAAGGTGCTCTAAAAGCAGCAAAAGAAGTTGAAGAAAAATATGGAGAAGAAAACTTGTGGCACGAAAGTGATTTTGAATGGGGAATGCTAAACGGGAAATTGTCTGCACTTAGATGGTTAATAGGTAATGAATGGGATATATTAGACACGTAAAAAACTGCTTTCAATGATGAATAACACAAATTACGGAATACCTTCCAAAAATGACATTTTTGACTACCCTTTAAAAATAAAGTTTAACGGACAATTTTTTCTGTCCATCCCGCAACATGCGTTATTCGGGACGTTGTACCTAATGCATAAAAATTAAATCAATTAAAGTGAAAATTGGAAATCTAACGGATACCATTGAAAAGGAGATTTTCACATCTACTTCTGATTTGTCAATGGACTATGCTGAATTAGCATTAGATACCTTAACAAAAGAAAGTTTATTAAGTGAAGTTCCAGTTGTAAAATCTTTAATAGCATTTTATAAAGTCACATCTTCTATTATTGATAGACATAATGTGAAAAAAATTTTAATGTTTTTAGAACAGTTTCACGCTAATAAAATTAACGACAAAAAACTAAATGAATTTAAAGAAAGATTTGATCAAAATCCCAAGCATCGGACAAGAGTATTGGAAACGATTTTGTTGTTAAATGAAAAATTCATTGATGAAGAGAAATCAAAAATCCTCGCTAATTTATTTTCTGCCCATATTGAGGAAAAATTAACCTGGGAAGAATTTTTGAAATTGTCATTTATTCTAAGTAATCTAAATCCTTGGAGCTACAAATTTTTGGAGAGGATCGTTGACAAAGAATCAAGCCTAAAATTTAAAACGTTTGAAATGATTGAAGGAGAGGCATTTCTATTGGCGAGCGGTATTGGGTCAACATTCGAGGATCGTTATAGAATGAATAATACCGGTAAAAAATTATATGAGTTCGGGTTTAAACCATTGTTGGTAAGCAAAAAAGACTAAATGATAAAATTTGATGATACAAAAATAAGACTTTATGAAAGCTTTATAAGAGACTCCGTTAATTCTATTGTTCAAAGAATTGATTTTGAAAAACTGGATAAAGAAGACAAATTATTCCTGACAAAAATTAAGGAAAGACTTTGTTTTGATAGGGACAACGGATGGAGATTTTTAACAAGTTCCTTAGATACCATAGGGGATTCCCAATTTGCAATTACAACATTTTTAAATCATAAAATTGAAAATGGAAATAAATTTAATACAGGTGAAAATTACCTTAGATTATATGGAGTGCTAAGCGCTGTATATATACAACAACAAGCTATTTTGAAACTATCTGATTTATTTAAAACAGGACACCAGGAGAAATTAAAAAAAGATTTTGAGGATTTAGAAATAACGTTTCTACGACATTGCATTTCCGCTCACCCGATAAACTATTCTAACAACATATCGAAAGTGAGTTTTAAAATTGACAGAAGTTCACTTAATGACAATGGTTTGCTAAATATAATAGACGAATCTAACAATTTTAAAACATATAATATTTTTCAGCTGCTAAAAGAATATATTTCTCAAGCTGAAAAATGCTTAGAAGTTATATCTCAAAAGTTAATTTCAAATTGCTACAAAACAGCGAAAAAGAAATTTGAAGAATTAAATATTGAACTGGAAAAAATAAAAAACCGTAGGTAATAACGCCTATGCACCACGTGGGAAAATTACCGAAACGAACTTAGCATAATGAGTAAAATAAAGGAAGCATTACAAAAGCGTTTTCAGGATCATCGGGTAATCTTTTGGTATGACGGGAAAGAGGAATTTCAAGAAGCATTTCAACAGCTGGAATTGCCTTCTGTTGAAAAATTAACCATTGAAGGAAACGAGTTTGAGATAAAGTATCAAATCTACAAACAATCTCCTGAGAAGAAGTTTCTGTTATACTTCCCTTATGAAAAGCCGGTAAATGAAGAAAACTGGCTCTTGGATGTGGAGCTTGCCCATTATGTATTCCATACAGATCAGGAAGCAATGATCCTCCAGGAACTGGGATTGGGTTACCATTTAAAAGAACTTATTGGAGAGCATTTAGAGTTCTTTAAATCTAAAGAACGCAAACAAAAATTTCAGCAGCTAATAGTTAAGGGAGATGAGCATCATGCATTGCGATGTAAAATGCTTGCAGTTATTTTTAATACAGATTCCATAAATCTTGTAAATTTTGTTCATTCCTATGGCCTGGCAGTTGTAAATGATAAAGCAGGTTTTGAAAAACAACTTGAAAAATATAATTTGAATGATTTTTTCTGGGATGAAATTGCCAGGGTATATAATTACCAGTCTGAGAAAGCCTCTATTTATGATTTCTTACTGGATGTTTTTCTGCAGAATTTTGCTGTAGGTACAAATTTAAAGCTCAACAGGGAAAGCAGGTTAATCCTTTCATCCTGGAAAGATACCTTGCCCTACCGGAATTATTTCTCAGAGATTTCCGCTAAAATAGCGGGAGATCTGCAAATTGAAGAAAAGCTCTCTACTGCCGGATTGAAGGAAATAATAGAAGATGACCTTTTTAAACTGACAGATCAAAAAATTATTCACGATCTGATAGCTTCAGTAGTAACCGAAGAGATAACTGTAGATAAAGTAAATGACTTTATAAAAAAGCGGGAAAATAAATTCTGGTATAGTGAGTACGAAACCTTTTACAAATCTATTGCTTTTGGTGCCCGGTTAATCTTACTTTCAAAAAAATACTCCGGACAAAGGTATACCTCTTTTTCAGAAGCAACCAAAGATTATGCTCATCGGCTTTACGAGGTGGATCTTGTTTACCGGAAATTTATCTGGCACTACAGGGAATCAAAACACAGTGCAACACTTTCAGCCCTGGCCGATAAAGTTGAAAAAGTATATTCTAATTCCTGGTTACTTACCTATAACAACAACTGGCAGGATTTGATAGATCCTATGCAGGAATGGCCCACCAATGGTAGGGAAAGTCAACAGGGGTTTTTTAAAAATCATGCAAAGCCGGTGCTGGATAAAAAACAAAAATTATTTGTTATTATTTCTGATGCACTTCGTTTTGAATGTGGGTCAGAATTAAATGAATTATTAAATACAGAAAAGAGGTTTGATTCCAATTTGGAATATTTAGTCAGCAGCCTTCCATCCTATACACAACTGGGGATGGCTTCATTGCTTCCTCATAGTAAAATTGAACTAAAAGAAAACGGGGACAATATAGTCATTGATGAAATGTCAGCTTCCGGACTTCAGGGAAGAATAAGAATTCTTCAGCAAAATTCCGGTGTAAGAGCAACAGCGATCAAGGCTGATGAATTGATGAATATGAATTCCAAAACCGGGGGAGACGGACGGGAATTTGTGAAGCAATATGATTTAATTTATGTCTATCATAACCGGATTGATAAAACAGGGGACGATAAAACAAGTGAAGAAAGGGTTTTTGATGCAGTAGAAGAGGAGTTGTCCTATTTAAAAGATCTCCTTAAAAAAATATCTGGATTAAACGGAACTAATGTTTTTATCACTTCTGATCATGGGTTTATATATCAGAATCAGAAACTTGAGGAAAGTGATTTTAGTTTATCCAATCACGACGGAGATATCTGGAAAGAAAACAGAAGGTTTGTAATTGGTAAAAATCTAAAAGGAGATAATACCACCAAACTCTTTAAAGCGGAAGATTTAAATATCGGAAATGAGGGAGTTGAAGTTCTTATCCCTAAATCTATCAACAGACTTAGAATTAAAGGATCAGGTTCCCGGTTTATTCACGGTGGATCGTCACCACAAGAAACTATAGTTCCGCTGTTAAAAACAGTTGTTCGAAAACGGCAAAATACCGTTTCCCAGGTGGAAATTGACATTATTAAATCTACAGATAAGATTACCACTAACATATTACCGGTTTCCTTTATTCAATCTAACCTTGCCGGGGATAATGTTTTACCCCGGGAGATAAAAGCAGGACTTTATGCAGAGAATGGAGAGCTTTTGAGTGATTTATTTAAGTATAATTTTAATATTGAGGAAGGTAGCGAGCGTCAGCGGGAGGTAAAGCATAATTTTCAGTTGAGCAAAAAAGCGAGTAGTGCATATAAAAACCAACGTGTAAGGCTAATTTTGGAAGAACCCCTGGAAGGCTCCAATAAATGGAAGGAGTATAAAGAATTTTACTATACCCTGAATATCACTTTTTCAAATGATTTTGATTAATTCCAAACCGGAAGTATGAACGAACTGGATGATAAAATAAATGGAAGTTTTGCAGGAAAAGTGGTTCGGAAGGATCTTACAAAACTTGTGAAGGGGAATGCCATCGTTCCCACATATGTGCTTGAATATTTATTGGGTCAATATTGTGCAACAAATGATGAGGAAACGATTTCACAAGGAGTAGAGACTGTGAAAAACATTATTGCAAAACATTTTGTCCACCGGGATGAAGCCCAAATAATTAAATCTACGATAAGGGAAAAAGGCAATCATAGAATTATTGATAAGGTATCGGTTTATTTAAATGATCGTCAGGACCGGTACGAAGCCAGTTTCACCAATCTTGGGTTAAACAGGATTCCAATTTCAGATGAAATTATTAAACAACACCAGAAACTTCTCTCGGGTGGGGTTTGGTGTATTCTCACCCTTGCATATTTTCCTTCAGATGATAGAGATAATATTCCGTGGTTGATCGAAAGTCTGAAACCAATACAAATTTCAAATATTGATGTAGGGGAGTACAAACAGGAGAGGGCAAACTTCAGCAAAGAGGAATGGATAAATCTTCTAATGCAATCTATTGGATTAAATCCAGAGGAATTTACCTTCCGTTCCAAGCTTTTACAGTTAATGAGGTTGATTCCTTTCGTGGAAAATAACTATAACCTAATTGAGTTGGGCCCCAAAGGAACCGGGAAATCCCATATCTACTCCGAATTATCCCCGCATGGGACCCTTATTTCAGGCGGAGAAGTATCCAAAGCCAAACTATTTGTAAACAACACAACAGGAGATATTGGATTAGTGGGTTATTGGGATGTTGTGGCCTATGATGAATTTGCAGGAAAGACAAAACGAGTAGACAGAGGCCTTGTGGACATTATGAAGAATTACATGGCTAACAAGAATTTCTCCCGGGGAACAGAAGTGTATGGAGCATCTGCTTCTATGGTGTTTGTTGGAAATACAGATCATTCAGTTCCTTATATGCTAAAGCACAGCGATCTTTTTGATGCTTTGCCTAAGGATTATTACGATTCCGCTTTTTTGGACAGGATTCACGCTTACATTCCGGGATGGGAAGTGCAGAAGTTGCGTAACGAGATGTTTACTTTCAATTATGGGTTTATAGTAGATTATTTGGCAGAGGTTTTAAGGGATCTTCGCAGGGAAGACAGAACCCAGGAATACAATAAATACTTTGAATTGTCCAATTCCATAACCACCCGCGATAAAACCTCTATATCTAAAACCTTTGCAGGAATGGCAAAAATCATTTATCCGGATGGGGAGATGAGAGAAGAAGATGCGAAGGAACTTTTGGACCTGGCAATTGAAAGCAGGAAGCGCGTGAAGCAGCAACTTCAAAAAATGGACGAAACTTTTGAGGAGGTAGATTTCAGTTATAAGTTAAGAAGCTCCGGTAAGCGAATAGAAGTTGAAACCTTGGAAGAATTGGAATTCGGTTCGCCTAAAATAACAGTGAAAAAATTAGATTCTGAAGAAGAAGTTGAGGTCCTTGCAGATCGTAATGAAGGCAATGGATTAAGATTGGAAGCAAAACAGAAAGTAATCCGGGACAACCAGTCCGGGATCTCTTATGAGAATTTATTCGGTGCTTATTTGATAGGTGCAACCGAGGTAAAACTTGTAGATCCATACATCAGGCAGCCATTCCAGTTGCGAAATTTTATGGAATTTGTCAAACTGCTTGTAGACCAAAAAAATCCTGACACAGAATTAAAACTACACCTTGTGACTACCTGTGATGAAGAATATCAGGAGACTACCCGGGAGGCATTTGATACAATGGCTTATTCTGTAGAAAGCCTGGGAATTATTTTGTCCTATGAATTCGACGATTTTATTCACGATAGGTACCTTCAGTTAGATAACGGCTGGAAGATCATTTTAGGGCGCGGCTTGGACATCTGGCAAAAAACCGGAGGCTGGTATGATATCAATGAGTATGTGCAGGAGAAGAGGGTATGCAAGAGTTGTGAGGTGACTTTTTTGTTGACTAATTGATAAACTTGAATCCTTTTCTGGATCTAACTTAAAACTTCCGGAAAAGATCTTCCAGATCATTATTATAAATCCCCTCTTCTTTCAATTGCAGGTCGGTTTTACCTTTGGTCATATCCCAAATCTTTGCATTAATTTTTTTTGAATGAAGGAAAGGCAATTTTTTATAGGCTATTGAAACTGCATTTTCACTCATATCAGGTATTATTAAAACTTTATGACCGATAAGGCAATCAATTTTATCATCGGTTAATCCATTGATGCCACCATAAGCCAGCCATACATACTGTGGGAGCAATATTTCACCCACTATGGCTGTCTTTTCACTTTCAACCAGAACAACGGTCCTGGACCCCTTATAAGACTCACTCAGCAAATGAGCTCCAAACAAACATGCGAAATACCCAGTTTCATTTTTATAGGGAACCTTAAACTTATTCGTTCTCTTACCCTCATTATTATAATAGGAAATTTTTGCTTTTTGAACCCGGCAATTTTGATTGGTAAGCCAGAAGATAGTGCCACCGTCCTTCGTAGTTCCAATGGCATAGGTTTCTTTTACACCATCGACCAATTCCTTCGGGAAATTTTTTCTTAAGTATTTCAATAAATTATTTTCAGGCTCTACTTGAAAATACTTCCAAATAATAGCCTCAGGAATAAATTTTTGTTCAGGATGATTTATCTCCTGATTAACATTTTTGGATAATGGCAGGGTAGTGGAGCTAACCATACCTTGTTCCCAAGAACTGGTTGTTTCATTCCACTGATATTCTTCTCCCTTTTCATCGCTGTAAACAGCAGGTGGGGTAGTAGCTATCCCACAGGAATGACAGTAACCATATGTTAATGAATATCCTTCATAATTAACGAATTTGCCATCTATGTTTCGTTTGCCACAACAAGGGGAAATAATTGTGGTATTCCTTTTCTTACTGAATTTTAATAATCTATCTTTTTTTGTGAGCATAGGTTAAGTGGTGTGTGCAACGTGCAACCCGCAATCTTATTCAGGGTTGAAGGCAAATCATTGATTGCTAATGTGTTGAAGTGATTTGAGAGCTAAAGTGCAAGTTGCAGGTTGCATTATATTTTAATTTTCGCCATTTTTCTGGAGATGGTGGACTTATTCACACCAAGAACAGCAG